>JANMIF010000099.1:0-4011 GCA_031375695.1 Planctomyces sp. | reverse complement strand
CACCTTGAGTTCGGACTCTCGTTTTTTCAGATAGGTTTCCCTTTGTCCCATGATTTCACTCCTTCATTGTTGCTCGAACACGAACGCCAAGTGTTTCCCAAAAAAAAAGCCGACGTGCGGGGAACACACGCAGGTGTTCTCCGCACGTCGGCTTACTCGGTAACAAGCCCCCCGGCCTCGGTCTCAATAAGACCCGGCCGGGCTGCTCTTTATATAGTCGCCCGACAAATTCAACTGATGCACTTCGCAGGCGGCGATCACAATTGCGATGCCTACCTGCATCATTTGTTCTTTTTCACAAACGTCAGGATAACGAGATCACGACCGAACGGCAATTGGTTGAACACGACATTAGAAGGCTTCGCTCGGCGTTGGCGCGATTGTGTCGCAAGGGTTCTCCAAGTTGTGAGCCAATTCCTGGGCCAAGTGTGCGATCGGTGTCTTTTCGACCATCTCCTTCAGTTCTCGGTCCTGAGACGTCTTCATCCCCATCTGATTGCAGACTAGCGTGAGCATTTGAAGCATCTTCGTGGCCTCTTGTTCTGACAGCAATCCGATCTGCAAATTTAGATGCGCCCAGTGTTCGGCTTGGTGAGCCTGCCGCCTCTGGGTCATCAAGACGAATGTCGAAAGGAAGACCGCTTCCAGGGCGATGAGCACGCTCAGGAAGCAAAACGGGTAGGGATCGAACGGACGAAGAACGGTCATTTCCGAATTGATCGCCACCCAGCCGGCCACACCACAAAACTGAGCGACGGCGAAACCAATGCTCCCGGCATAGCGGCTGATCGTTTCACTGAAGCGATCAACACGGGAACGCTGTCGCATGAACTCCTGCTCGATGTTCGCAATCGACCGAATGTTGCCCTTCGCGCTGCCAGATATTTTCGGAAGTGTTTCGCCCATGTCAGTCTCTTTGTGGCTCGACGCACCGCGTCGAGAGGAGTTTGTCTTGGGGACTTTGTCTGCCGTTTTTCACGACACGGAGCGTCGTGCCACAATCCTATTTCAGTCGGGCCAGAAAGGCGTTGATTCGACGCGCATTGGTGCCGACATCGCTCTTGCCCACACGTGAGACCGAGCGCACATCAATGCGACTTCTCCCCGTCGGCGAGGAAGTGAGTCGCACGACGACATCGTCCTTGAAGCCAAACCAGAGCGTGGTGTCGGTTGCCTCGATCCGCATCGACTTGGGATCGGAGTCCACGATCTCCCAACCCATGTCCTTGGCCGCTTGCAGTGCTTTGGGAAAAACGGTATCTGGCGGGCCGTTCACCGAGCCTGCCTTGAGATCTGGATATCCGTCTTTTTGCTGCGCTGCGAGTTGAGGCCCACCATACTCGGCGGAGTTTTCCGCGCTGGCACGAAGCGGCAGGATAGCCACAAATCGCGGCGGATTCTCGGTGTCGGTCGTGATGTCGTGAATGTACGGCACGCTGTCCAAGTTGTGTTTCCACTTCAGCATCAATCCCAGAATGCAACCTCCGATGATGAGGCCGATGAGTGCTTGAGTCCTCCCTTCTGAAGCGACTTCCCAATACCACAGCGCCAAACCGACGAGGCAGACCACCACGGCCGCCACGCTGAGAAAGCCAGAGTATTTCACCAAGCTGATCCCGGTCTTGTACCCCCACCAGCCCAAACGATAACCCGGCCCTGAAGCACCGAAACCAAATAGTCCAATCACCGACAGGGCCAATCCCAAGTAACTTACATAGTTCATGTCAGCCTCCTTCGCAGTTGTGAAACGTGCCTCGACATCATCCAAGTCAACCCGGATACGTCACCTGTTGATCGTGAACTCTGGCCATTGTCATGAGGGCGTGCGGCTTGGCACTTGTGACGCTCATGATGTCTCGAACCTTGTAACCGCGCGCGGTCAAGGCGTCGGCAATCAGCGAGCGATGGCAGCGCCAAGGAACCGCCTCAGCACACATGATGGCCGTCGGCTTCTGCTCCGCCAGTTTGAGCAGTTTTTCCAAAGCCTCCCCGAAGGCCGGTGTTTGCATGTAATCGGCAAAGCCGCGGAACGAGGCATTGCGCCATCCAGTATTCGTCGAATCAGGGCGCGCATGGCGCAAGCCTCCCAGCGTTTTCATGTGCCGGTAGCTCAGATGCCGATTGTGCAATGCTTTGCCGAGCGTTTCGCGGTTGAACTGCGGATTGTGCCGCGAGCGCGGAATCGTTCGCACATCGACCAATCGTTCGACACCGTGCGTTCGGAGGATCTCAACGAGTTCATCGAGTGTCCGCGTCGAGTGACCGACCGTAAAAATTACCGGCAATGAAGTCTTCATAAGGATTGGCCTTCACGAAATCAGAGATCACGCCTCGTCGACCGCGGCGAGGTCACAGTTGGCCGGGCCGCAGACGAGATGCCCTTGCTTGTCGAACCGCGAACCGTGGCAGGGGCAGTCCCAAGTGCTTTCGTTGTGGTTCCACGCGACGATACAACCGAGATGCGGGCAGATTGCCGAGCACTCGTGCAGCAGCCCGGCTTCGTCACGATACGCCGCCACCTTCGTGAGGCCACGCCACACCACCGCCCCTTTCCCCGGCGCGATCTCTTGAGTCCTGCCCACGTCGCCGTCTGTCACCCAAGCGGTGTATTGCAGGGCGACATTGAGGGTCTCTTTCAAAAACCTGTCGGCAGCGCGCAGTGTTTTGCGAGCCGGGTCATAGAGAGCTGTCCACGGGCTTCGCCGACCGACGATCAAGTCCGTGAGCAGAATCCCCGCGATCGTTCCATGAGTCATCCCCTGGCCAGAATCGCCCGTGGCAATGAACACGTTCGGCCCATCGAGCGGGTTTCTGCCGATAAACGCGAGGCCGTCGATCGTCTCCAAGACTTGCCCTGACCACTGGCAACGAGCATCGCCGCTCACCGGGAAACGTTCGCGAGTCCACTCTTCGAGCCGACGATACCGTGCCTCGGCGTCATCGGCCTGACCGGTCTTATGATCCTCACCACCCACGATCAAGAGTTCTTCCGTTTCGGGATCGCCCAACCGTTCTCCAACTGATGTGTCCACGGAAATGCTCTGAAGCCGGACGTAGTGATAGGGATTCTGTGTGTCCCAATAGAGCGCCTTCGTGACGGCCCCGCGCGGCACTCCGAACGCCAGGACGTAGCTCATGTAGGGAGCTTGCTTGGTATGGATCGTGACCCAATCGTTGAACGGAGTATTCGTCGCCACCACGACCGAGGCTGCCGTGACCGTCGAGCCTGGACGAGTTCGGACGCGAGCGGGAGTCCCCTCCTCGATTTTTTCAACATGGGTCTGCGTGAAGATGCGACCGCCCATACGGAGGATGGCGGTCGTCAGTCCGGCGAGATACTTCCGAGGATGAAATTGCCCTTGGCGCGGGAATCGCAAACACGCGCCGGTGTTGAAGGTGGGCAGAGGACAACGCGAAACGAACTCGACGGATGACAACCCGGCTCGTTGCACGGCGTGCAGTTCCTGCTCCAACAGCTTCGGAGACTCGCCGGGGGGAGCGAAGAGATAACCATCCAGCAACTCGAAGTCGCAGTCGATGTTTTCACGCTTGACGATGGTTTCGATGCGGTCGATCGCCGCCGAATGACTCTCCGCCGCCAGTCGAGCACCCGTCGAGCCGTGCCAGTCTTCGATCGCCACATAGCGATCATCGATCGCATTCGTGATGTGAGCGGTCGTGCGTTCCGTTTGCCCCCCACCGATCGGGCCATCATCGAGCACAACGACTGACCTCCCCTCCTGAAGCAGCAGGTAAGCGGTCGTCATCCCCGCGATGCCCGCACCGACAACGCACACGTCGGCCTCGACGTTCGCAGTCAGCGCCGCGTGGACGGGAATCTCTCCGGTCTGCATCCAGACGGACGTGGTTTGCTCTAATTTGGCATTCATGATTGTGGTTCCTTCATTCAATCTCGTGGGGCAGGTTTTAAACCTGCCCGTCAACTGGCCAAATTCTGGGCAGGTTTAAAAACAGCCCCACAAGTTTTTGGTCAATCCATAGCCAAACAAC
>JANMIF010000092.1:0-8956 GCA_031375695.1 Planctomyces sp. | reverse complement strand
TAGATCAGCTCCCGCCACGGCAACTTCCAGCGCCAGTGGGTCCAGTCCGTCGGAAGACTCGGTGCCGGCCGATTGATCGGCGGTTGACAGTGTGTCCCACGACTTGCGTTGATGCAGATCAACGGCGGGAGACGACAACTTCGGAACCCACCGATTGGTCCAAGAATCGTGATCATGATCAAATTCGGTCATTCGAGTGGACTCCCTTGGGCACGAACAATTTCTCGCGAGGCTTCGTCCACAAAACGAACGAAGCCCGGCAAGTCTTCGGTTTGAGCAACTTCGGTCAGCGGAAACAGCTTGCCGGGGCATTCGGTCTTTTTGACTTCGCGATGCCCGACGATTTCACTGCTCCGAATTTTGTATTCGCGCTTCAACACGCCGATCAGCTTCTTGGCCGACACAAGTTGTGCGGACGACGGCTTGTGGTCTTCAAAGTTGCCAACCAAGCAGACGCCGATACCGTGCTGGTTGTATTCGTCGTTGCCGGCATGAGCTCCCTGCATCTGCTGCTTCCACCGGAACGTTGGCTCGATCTCGCCGTCGCTCATGCCGCGGCCGTTGCCGATTACGAAGTGATAGCCGATGCCAAGCCAGTGCTTGCCGTTCTTGTCCGTGTTTTTCAAATGGGCTTCGTGAATCGACTCAATGCTGCCGTTCTCAGATGCGGTGTGATGAATGACAATGTGCTTCCATTCGCGCAGCTTGCCCGTCGGTTTCCAGGGATTGCCGCCGATCAGCGGAGGTGACAGACCCGGTTGCGGAATGATTTCGCGCGGCGACGGAACCGGGAGCGGCGATGTCGGTGCGCGACCAACTTGCCACGGCGGCTGCGGCGAAGACACGACTTGGCGCTGACAGCCGCCGACGCTGAACCAGACAATCGTGGCCAAAAACAGCATCCAAGTTCCAACTTTTTGCACGCTGCCCTCCCTGACAGCCCAGGCTGCGATGAGTCTCATGGTGCCGTCTCGGTGGCACAAATGCCGCTCGGACGGATACTGTACGTATTGCACCGTCTCCGCGAGCGGGGCGGAATGTAGTCCTGTTCCAACAAATGGGTCAACGTGAGGCTTTCGGACAAGACTCGCCCAGCCCTTTCGAGCGGTCTGTATCGGGACGGAAGCTGTTAAGCCTCGCGCGACGTAACGATTTCGCAGCGCGAATTGGTCGCCGTAAGGATTTCTTTTTTTGCGCAGTTTACCTAACTGTTGCGACCGACGTGAAATTGACCTTTTTTGATTGCTTCACGCTTGTCACAGTGCCGAGCGTGAGTTTGACGACCCAAACCGAAAGGGACTTCATGATTGACACCGCACTAGTTCCGGTTGCTGGCTGGGGGACACGCTTGCTGCCGGCAACGAAGTCGCAGCCGAAAGAGATGTTGCCGGTCGGACGCAAGCCGGTCGTGCAGTATGTCGTCGAGGAACTGGTCCATTCCGGAATTCATCGCTTGCTGTTCATCACGGGGCAAGGAAAGACGTCAATCGAAAATCATTTCGACATCGACGCGCCGCTGATTACCTATTTGCGTGAGACCGGCCGCGAAGAGCAGCTCGCCGAGTTGCAGTTTGAGCGTGAAGATGTCGAGTATTTTTACACTCGTCAGAGGCGGCAGTTGGGCTTGGGGCACGCGGTGCTGTGTGGGCGAGCCATGATCGGCGAGAAGCCGTTTGTCGTCGCACTCGGCGATTCGATCATTGGGCTGCACGCGCAGTCGGAGATCGTTTCGCGGATGACGACCGTGTTTGAACGCGAGAAGGCGGACATTGTCGTGGCGTTTGAGGAAGTCCCGGCTCATGAAGTGGTGCAGTACGGAATCGCCAAGCCGAAAGGGACGCCAGGGGACATTTTCGAACTCGCGGATTTGATCGAAAAGCCAAGCGTGACCGAAGCTCCCAGCCGCTTGGCGGTCGCAGCCCGATACGTATTTAGTCCAGTCATTTTCGATGCACTGAAACAAACAAAGCCGGGAAAAGGGGGCGAGATTCAGCTCACTGATGCGATTCGGCTGTTGTTGCAACGCGGCCATAAAGGGATCGGCGTGCAGTTGACCAGCAGCGAACGGCGATTCGATATCGGCAACTTTGAAAGCTATTTTCAAGCGTTCTTTGAATTCGCGCTCAATGACCCGCAATACGGACCGGCGTTGCGTGAACAGGCTCGGCGGCTGATTGGACACTAACCCGTAGCGTGAGCGAGGACGAACGCTTCACGAACTGCGGACTCAAAGTCTTTCGGAACGCTTGCCCACGCTCGCGCGTTGGATAAGTGAAGTAAAGTTTATGGAACTCCTACGACGACGCGCGTATGCACGAGCAGGATTGGTGGGCAATCCGTCGGACGGCTATTTCGGCAAGACGATCTCGCTGACGCTCAAGAATTTCTGGGCGGAGGTCGTGTTGTATGAGTGGGACGAAATCGAAATTGTGCTCAGCCAGGAAGACCGCAGCCGGTTTCGATCGGTGAATGAATTGGTTCATGACGTCCGTTTGCATGGTTATTACGGCGGTGTGCGACTGGTGAAAGCGACGATCAAGCGGTTCGTGGAGTTTTGCGAACAGCAGGGACTGGCGTTGCACGATCGAAAATTTTCAGTGCGGTACGAAAGCAACATCCCGCGTCAAGTGGGCTTGGCTGGATCAAGCGCGATCATCGTGGCGACGTTGCGAGCCTTAATGGATTTTTATCAGGTCAAGATTCCGCTGCCGGTACAGCCGTCCTTGGCACTAAGCGTGGAGTCCGGTGAGTTGGGGATCGCGGCGGGACTTCAAGATCGGGTGATCCAAGTTTATGGCGGATTGGTTTACATGGATTTCGCTCGCGAGCGGATGACGGCGCAAATGGGTTTGTTGTGCGGCATGTACGAGCAGCTCGATCCGAGTTTGCTGCCGCCGATCTACGTGGCTTATAGCGCGGAAGTCAGCGAACCGACCGAGGTATTGCACAACCCACTGCGAGCACGCTTTCAGGCGGGCGATCCGGCGGTGATCAACGCGATGCAGACGTTTGCCGGGCTGGCGGCGGAAGCTCGCGAAGCGCTGTTGAAGCAGGATGTCCCGCGATTGTCGGCATTGATGAATACGAACTTCGATACGCGGCGGAGCATTTGCCAGTTGTCAAAAAAGCATATTGAAATGATCGAGGTCGCACGCGAAACGGGAGCCAGCGCGAAGTTCGCCGGGTCTGGCGGAGCGATTGTCGGAACGTTTGAAGGTGAGACGATGTTCACGAATTTAAGCCAGCGTCTGGAAGCCATCGGCTGTCAGGTGATCCGGCCGATTTTGGACTTCGAGTCGAACAAATCGGGGGTCAGCCGATGACGAACGTCCGTCGGTCGGTTAGCCTGTTGCCGTTATTCCTAGTTTAATCCTAATGCCACCGGCGCGACGTGTCATTGTGATCCGCACGCCAGATTTACGCGTACGCCGATGGCGTGGCGGTTAAGCGAATCAAATGACAATTCGAATATGGGAGTGAACCAAATGCGTTACTCAAGAGGGATGGTCGGCGTAGTGGGTCTAACTGCGGCGGCGAGTTTCGGATTGATCGGTTGCTCGGAGGAACCGGCGGCACCTCCGGCCGGCCAAGCCCAAAATGTTCCGGGCGCGGGACAAGCTCCCGGCGCTGTCGCAGCTATGCCAGGTGGAATGCCAGGACAGGCTGGGATGCCAGCTCAAGGGGGAATGCCGGGGATGGCTCCAGGAGCGATGCCAAATATGGCAATGTCGAACATGACGGCTCCAGGGGCGGGAGGTGCAGCCGGAGTAGATCCCGCTGGCGCACTGGCTGCAACAAATCCCGGTGGAATCCCTGGCTCAAATCCGGGCGGAGTTCCCGGAACAAATTCCGCAGGCGCACTTGCCGCAACAAACCCCGGTGGAATCCCTGGCTCATATCCCGCGGGCGCACTGGCAACAAATCCTGGCGGTGTTCCTGGAGCAAATTCTGCTGGCGCACTTGCTGCAACAAATCCCGGCGGAATCCCTGGTTCAAATCCCGCCGGAGCGTTTGCGACAAATCCTAGCGGAGCTCCTGGAGCGAATCCCGCAGGAGCACTTGCAGCAGCCAATCCTGGCGGAATCCCTGGCTCACCTCCCGCTGGAGCGTCTTCGGACCCCGCCGTCGCAGCTCAGCCTGGGGCCGTTGTTCCAGGAAATGTTCCCGGAGTTGCGATCGGTGCGAATCCAGCCGGTATTTCTGCGCCGGGCCAACCGGGAGGACAGCCTGGTCAGCCGGGACAAACACAAGCTCCGACAGCATCCGAGGGAACGGCGGACTTCGCAGCACAGAAGGTCGTATTGCAGTTGCTCGCCGGAGACGCTTCGGGCTTGTCAGAGTTCATCAGCCCTAAATGCAAAGGGATTTTGGGTGACGTTCGTGATGGCAAGGTCACGGAGAAGCAAGTCGAAGAGTTGAAGAAGACTTTCACGAATATCAACCTCGTGGGCAAACCGCGTAAGGAAGGGGCTATCACCGCTTACACGTTAAAAAATGGCGACGGGGCGACGATTACTCTACGAGTCAAAAAGGAAGGGGAGGATTTCCGACTAACGGAATACACCGTGAAAGCTCCCGCGTCGAAGAAGACTCGTTGAGTCAACTGCAGTCCCGGAGTTACGAACGCCCTCCGGCTCGCCTGTTTCGTGATCGCGCCAGGGATGAATTCATGGAGTTGTTGCTGGTCGAAGATGATGCCGTATTCGGCAAAGCCATCCAGCGTGGACTGCTGGAAGCGGGGCATCATTGCGACTGGGTGCGCTCGGGCGAGAATGGCTTTGACTTGGCTCGGTCACACCGGTTTGACGTGATCGTGTTGGACTTAATGTTGCCGGGCATGAACGGGATGACGGTGTTGAAAGCCCTGCGCGACATGGGACACCGGACTCCGATTCTGGTTTTGACCGCCTTGGGAACAGTGGATGAGCGAGTGGCGGGCTTGAATGCTGGAGCCGATGACTATCTCGTCAAGCCGTTCGCGTTTCCCGAGTTAATCGCCCGGCTGGATGCGATCGGCCGTCGTATGCAGCCACGGCCGTCTTCGGTCAATTCAGTGGGCGAACTGGAATTGAACTTGACCAATCGCCGCGTGTCGCGACAAGGCAAGGAATTGGACCTGACACCCACCGAGTTCTCGCTGCTCGAATACTTGATGCGGTTCGCCGGACAAGTCGTGACTCGCAAGATGCTGTGCGAACACTTGTGGGAGTCGAATTGGGACGGGGCCACTAACATCATTGAGGTTCACATCAACCGACTGCGCGGCAAAATCGACAAGGGATTCGATCGGCCGTTGATTCAAACGGTTCGCGGTCGTGGCTACTGTTTGAGCGGGGAACGATGAACACCGTTTGGTCGGTCGTGATCGAATTTGCGCGACGGTGTTGGCAGTGGCTGTTCACTCTCACGCACACGCTGCGATTTCGGTTGATGCTGTGGAACGCGGTCACGCTGCTGTTGACAGCCCTGATCGCGTTGTTCGGCTTGAAGATGGGAGTCCAATACTTTCTGCTCCGCGAAGTGGATCAAAAGCTGGAGCAAGATTTGCGAGAAACCAATCTCGCCTTCACGGAACCGTTCTTCGACTTTGACGACCCGAGTTTTGCTCCGTTGTTCGATCAACTCAACCGCAAGGCGATGGGGCGAGTTTCGGAACAGTGGTATTGCCGGTTCCTGGACGGCGAACTCCCTCGCTGGAAAAGTATCAACACTCCAGTCCCTTTGCCCAACTTGTCGGAATCGGGAGTGAAGAACTACGAAGCGGAAACGATTGGTAGTTTCCGTGTCATGCAATTTCACAAAAAGAATCTTGTCCCGCCACTGATCATACAAGCGGGCATTTCTTTGACTTCGCTGCAAGAAGAGTTGGATGACTTCAATCTTCTGGTGTTGCTGTCGCTGGGCGGCTTGCTGTTGATCAGTCCGTGGATCGGGTATTGGTTGGCGGGGCGAACCACTAAATCCGTGGGAGCGGTTATTCGCACGGCCAGCCAACTGAATCCCGAACAACTTCAACAACGACTTCCCGAACGAGGCAGCGGCGACGAACTCGATCAATTGGCCAAGACGGTCAACGAATTGCTGGATCGGATCGCGCATCACATGCAGGTCCGCCGCGACTTTTTGGCCAATGCCGCTCACGAACTCCGCACTCCCTTGGCGGCGATTCGCAGCAGTGTGGAAGTCGCCTTGACCGGACAACGTTCGGCCGAGGAATACCAGGAGTTACTCGGAGCCGTCATCGACGAATCGGGAGCACTCGAAAACCTGGTAAATCACATTCTGCTGTTGGCCGAGACCGAGTTCGATGCCGGTCATCAACATGCCGAGAGGATCGACCTGTCACAGCTACTTCACAAGGCCGTGGACATGTTTGGTGCCGTAGCGGAAGTCAAAACGATCGACTTTCAGGCCGAGTTGTCCGACAACATCGAAGTCTTCGGCGAGCGTCAGCACCTGCGACAAGTCGTGAACAATCTGCTCGATAACGCGATCAAGTTCACACCGGAAGCCGGGCGAGTCACCGTCCGCTTGAATCGCCATGACGCGGAACGCCAGGCCATTTTGGAAGTCGAGGACACCGGGATCGGTATCAGTGAAAAGGACTTACCATTTGTCTTCGACCGTTT
Organism: Planctomyces sp.; assembly: GCA_031375695.1. Lineage (GTDB taxonomy): Bacteria > Planctomycetota > Planctomycetia > Planctomycetales > Planctomycetaceae > SXKJ01. The sequence goes on along the minus strand of JANMIF010000092.1, from coordinate 2,327 downwards.
CTTCCGAGCCGACAACGCCCGATCTCGGGAAGCCGTTCACAAAGGGACCGGACTGGGCTTGAGTATTTGCCGCGCGGTGACGGAAGCTCATCGCGGTCAGATCCAAGTCCGTAGCCAATTAGGCTCCGGCACAACCTTCAGAGTGACCCTGCCGTTGGCCGACGAGGCGCCGTAGCACGGGCGGCTTGCAGCCCAATGGCACTTACTTTGGACTTCCCCCCGTTTTGCGGGCGCGCAGTAAAGCGCGTCGAGTGCAAGACGAGGAGCGAGAACGATGCGTCAGCGACGGAAGTTTACACGAGAGTTCAAGGTGGAGTCCGTTCGGTTGTCGAGGCAACCTGGGCGGAGTGTTGGCGAGGTGGCGAAGAGCCTCGACGTAGGCGAAGGCTTGCTGCGGAGGTGGCGGGACGAATTCGCGGCGGAAGGAGGCTCGGCGTTTGCCGGGTCCGGGAAGCAGACCGGGCTGAAGGAAGAAATTCGCAAGCTGCGGGCGGAGGTCGAGCGGCTGCGGATGGAGCGTGAGATATTAAAAAAGCGACGGTCTTCTTCGCGAATGAGCCGCGGTGAGATACGCCTTCATTGAGGATCATCGAGCGACTTGGCCGATTGCGATTCAGTGCCACGTGTTGGCGGCGTCTCGCAGCGGTTACTACGAGTGGCGTTGTCGGCCGATGAGCGAACGAGCCAAGCGTCGCGAGTCGTTGACGGCTCAGATTCGGGAGTTCCGCGTCGGTCATCACGCGAGTTATGGGGCACCGCGTGTGTTTCGGGAGTTGCGAGCTCGCGGCGAAGCGGTCAACGAGAAGACGGTGGCGAAGGTGATGCGTGAAGCCGGCATCCAGGCCATGTCGCAACGCAACTTCCGCGTGACGACGACCGATTCGAATCACACTCAGCCGGTGGCCGAGAATGTTTTGAATCGGGAACTCACGGCTCCACAGCGGAATCAGAACAGCGGAATCAGAAATGGGTGGCGGACATCACCTACATCGCGACTCCGGAAGGCTGGTTGTACTTGGCGGCGGTCATCGACTTGTTCACTCGCAAGGTGGTGGGCTGGTCGATGTCGGAGCGGATCGACAGCCGGTTGGTGGTCGATGCGTTGGAGATGACGTTGTCGCGTGAACTCCCCGAAGGCGGCTTGGTGGCCCACTCGGATCGCGGGGTGCAGTAAGCCAGTGAGCACTATCAAGTGCGTGCTCACGCAGCACGACATCGAATGCAGCATGAGCCGCACACGGAACTGCTGGGACAACGCACCGGCCGAGAGCTTCTTCGCAACGCTCAAGAAGGAGTTGGTGCATCGCGAATCGTACACGACTCGCGCGGCCGTCCGTGCGAGCCTGCTCGATTACATCGAAGTCTTTTACAACCGCGAATGTCGACACTCAGCCTTGGGCGATGTGTCCCCGTTCGCCTTTGAGGAGGAGGCCGCGTAACCGGCTCGAATCACGATCCCCTCAGGTGGATCGCGCGGCCGTGGGGAGTCTTTTTCGCCGTGAATGTCTGTTTTGAATTCCACGTTCACTCAGGGCGAAAAAGACTCCCCACGGCAATACCAACTCCTGCGGAGTTCCTGATCATGTCACCCTGTCCGTTTCATCCCTAACCCAGCGCCCAACAAACGCGGGGAAGCCCAAACTTTGTTTCGTCACTCCATCCGCAGGCGGAAGACCACGGCGACCTTCGAATGCCGTTCTGCGGCAAAGAACGCTCGCGATTCAGCAGCAGACTCGGCGATGCTGGTGATGCCACGCGATGCTCAAGGCTCGAATGCCGCACACATGGCTTCGAATGGATTCGAGGAAGCCACGACAATCGTATGATGCTGACGGCTCCGTTTTATAGCTCAAGACTTCGCTCTTCGGATTGCAACTCAAGTTGCGGAATTTCTCGCTGATAGCCGTTCGCGATTAACCAGCGAGTAGCCTTCTCTTCATCCAAGGGAAAAAATAACCCTTCGGCCATCCTCCAATTCCAGTGATGAAAGATGAATGAACCCTTTTCAGTGAGAAACAGTTTTTCTTCTTCGGGGCCTTCGCGAGCTCGACGATCCTGCTCGTCAGGATCAATGGACTCCGTCCATGATTTGGCTGACTCAATGTCAAACCAATGCCCAGAACCGTCTGACAGCGGAATCTTCTTCATCTTCTATCTCTCGTGAGAAGAATCAGTTCGCGGGAAAACAAGTCGATACTACTGCTCGCCTAAGCGACCCGCAACGAGCGTATGTGAGTGCTGATGCCATGCGATGCTCAATATTTTCAACGGCGGTCGCACGGCTTGAAGCGGGCGCGGTCTGAAGTGGACCCCAAGAGTTGGACAGT
>JANMIF010000085.1:0-7404 GCA_031375695.1 Planctomyces sp. | reverse complement strand
ACGCCGTGTAACTTTCGAGCGCGTGGCTGAGTACATCCAGTCCCGCGCTCGCCGCAACCGCGGCCGGTTGAGTCCGAGGGTAATCCCAATCGACAAGCCCCATCGGCGGCCGCAGATACTGCGTCGCGACGCCGGTTTTTACTCGCAACGGTGTGTAATCGAAGATCGCCACGCCAGTCGTTTCGCTGCCGGTCCCAGCCGTTGTCGGGATCGCAACCAACGGCTTCAGCGGACCTGGCACCGGTTTCTGCTTGCCAATCGACGGGTTGACGTAATCGAGAAAGTCGGTTGGATAAGTCGCATACAGATTCGCCCCCTTGGCCGTGTCGATCGCGCTCCCGCCGCCAACCGCGACAAAGGCATCGAAGCCTCCCTCCGTCGCGAACTTCGCCGCCGCGAGAAAGCTCGTGTCCGTCGGCTCGACTTCAACTCCATCAAACAAACCGACTTCAAGCCGCGCGTCTTCCAACGCCTGCATCACGACGGCTCCCGTCGGCAGAGACGTCAACGCCGGATCGATCACGAGACAAACTCGCTTTGCCCCAAGATCAACCAAGTCCATCCCGACCTCACATGTGATGCCGCTCCCAAACCGGCAATTCGAGGCCATGATTTGAAACGCGGTGTCGTGCTCGGTTCGCGTCGTCATGTGGTACCAGATGTCGCCATCGACTGCAGGTTGAGAGTCCGTGGAACTGGCATTCCGAGTTACTACCCGTCAGGCCACTTGGAGCTTTATCGCATTCAGAATGCCGTAGAATTTCTTGGAAATCAAGTCGCGATTGATCAAACATCATACGTAGTCGGCGATTCGTCATCCGACGGATGCTGATTACTCAACGATTCACCAACATCGCCCGCCATTGACAACACTGGCAGATGTTCGACGGAACCGCGGGGCCAGAATCGTTTCGGTAGCCAGTTCGCTTTGTGAGCGCTGATCAACACGCCGATCAGCAGTGTCGCCGCACTCCAGCAGAACGTGGTCATGGCCGCACGGCCAATGACGTTGGCTCCCTCGCGGAAACAGGCAAGCGTCATCCCGTAAGCGACCACCGTGCTCAAGACTCTTGAGCCGTGCTGATACCAGCGGTCACGAAACAGTTTTGCACATCCGAAACAGGTCACCGTCAAACTCACCACGTAAATCAACCGCCAGATCGCCGGGACATAGCCGATCGCTTCGGTTTCTAGCGCCAGCAGCCCAGTCAGTGGCAGCCACGCCGCTCCAATCGCTCGCAATATTCGCGAGAATCGGTCGGCAAACAGCAGCCCGCAGGCCATGCAACTCAACAACGTCAGGTGATAACAGGTCGTCATTCGGAAGCGGCGAATCAACAATGCATCTGGCAGAGTCAGCCACACCGCACAGATCAGCAGCAACGTCGCCGCGAAACAGCCGGCCGAGGATTGCTTCCAACCGGCCGCGATCAGCAATAACCCGCCCGCCAAGAACAGTGGTCCCGGCTGCGGAGCGCTCAACGTCCCCAAATTGAGCGTGTCGGCTTGCACGACCGACAGCAGACTGATCATGCCGACCAATCCGCCGGTTGCGCCGGTGACATTCCGCAAGATGCCCCAGCCGTAAAACAGCAACAACATCACGCTCGTCAGCCACAGCGGCGAAGCGATGCTGGCGGTGAACTTGTGTAGAAAAATCTCAAACGCGTTGCCACCGCTCCAAGGTAGTGCCATCAGCAATAATAGCGGCGCTGACTTCAACATTTTGCTGGCACGCTCAACGTGACCGCTTGCCACCGCCGACTCAAACACGAGCAGCAGGATCACGAAGGCAAACGGCACCAGAAAGTACGGTCCCCAGATTGTGTCGAAGACGATCCCCGATCGGCCTTTGATGTCTTTCCAAATATTGCCGGTTTGACTGAACGTCATCGCCAGGGCGAATGACCGAATGGCAACCGCCGTGCCGATCACCCCGAAGGCCATCCACGGAAACAACGGCCAAGGCCACGGTGTGCCGTTGTTCGCTACGCCGCTCGCCCCGCGACGCGCGGCCGGCAACAACGTCAAACCTAACAGTGCCGCCACTTGCGGAAACAAGAAAATCAGCCAATTCAAATCACGAGTCGCTCGCGGATGAAGTTCTGGCGAGCACCACCACGGCGTCGCGTAGAACAGTGCCAAAAATAGCACATACGGCACGAAGTATCGCCAACCCCACCGAATCCTCGCTCCAACAAACACGCCGACCGTAACGAGCACCGAAAACAAAAAACCACTCGCTAATAGCAACAGCCCAGCTTTCGGCGATGTCATCTTCACGAACAGATCGTCCGCGCTGATCGAGACCGCCAGAAACAGCAGCAAGAGCAGCAACAGAATCGACCGCGCATCGTCCCAGACTTTGCCCCAGCGGATGATCAACACACCGACTATGGCCAGCAGCAAGGTGTACGCAGCCAGTACACCCATCATTACCCAGCAGTTGATCAGCCCGATTTCCAACTTGCCGTAACTGGCTCGCACGGCAAACAGCATCAACATCGCGCTGATGAAATAAAACGGATTGTGGTTGTACAACCAACGCACCCACGAGCGGCCCGAACTTGTCTCAGGCATGACAAGCCTCCTCGAAATGAGAATCGAGAATGATGAACGCGAACGGAACGAGGACGTGCGGCGGATCAAGCAACAGACATCGCTCAGTGAAATTCCGCCGAGTGGTTGTACGCTGGTCAGGAAACGTCTGTTGGCCGATCGTCTGGAAATGCAACACGGTAATGCGAGTCGCGGGAGCGACTCGCTTACATATCGAAATACTTTTGCCTGGTAAACTCGGCGGCTACACTCCCGCCCCCCTCGCCTGCGAAAACGTGACTCAAGTGCAAAAAACCTTGGAAAGCAGAAGAGTTCAGGAGTTTTGAATGACGGTCTTGCTTCGATGTCTCTCCGTGGTGACTGCGTTTCTGTTGAGTTGTAGTTTGTCCGCTGAAGCTGCTGATCCGAAGTCGGACGAGAAATCTGGATTTGCTGAGCCGTTCCCCGATCATGCGATCGTTGCGGGCTTTGAACGGTTCTTTGAAGTGGCGGAAAAGAACGCCCCGAAAGATGTGACGGCGGGAGGACGGCTGTTGCTCGGCGAGTTGGGATGCGTGGCGTGTCATGCGGCGGACGGCGCGGCGGCGATGCAGATCACGAAGAAACAAGCTCCCCTGTTGGACGGTGTTGGGTCGCGAGTGCGGTTGAGCTTTATCAAAGCGTTGCTCGTCAACCCGCAAGCAGCCAAGCCGGGGACGACGATGCCGGATGTTTTGGCCGGGCTGCCGAATGCCGAACGGGGCGAAGCAGTCGAAGCGTTGATTCATTTTCTGGCGACAACCGGCACGCCGGGCGAGGCACGAGCCGAGCACAGCGCGGTTAGTGCCGGCGAGCAACTGTTTCATCGGATCGGTTGCGTCGCGTGTCACTTACCTCGGAAAGAGGCGGGGCCGGTGCCGAAGGAATCGCAGAAGCCGGTTGACGACGATGACGACGCTCCGAAAAAACCAGCGACGCAGACATTTGTGCCGCTCGGTGATTTGACGGCAAAGTACACGTTGCCGTCGCTCGCGAAGTTTCTGCAAGACCCGTTGCACGTTCGGCCGAGTGGTCGGATGCCGGGCTTGGCGTTGAACGAAAAGGAGTCCCGCGAGATTGCGACTTACTTTTTTCAAGGGCACAAAGTTCCGCCGAATATGCGGTTTGCGTACTTCGAGGGAAATTGGAACGACGTCCCGGAGTTCGGGGAGATGAAGCCGGTCACGACAGGAGCGGTCAGCGGATTCGATCTGTCGGTCGGCAAACGGCAGAACGATTTCGGAATGCGATTCACCGGGTTCCTTCAAGTCGAGAAGCCTGGGCAGCATCAGTTTTGGATCGGCAGCGATGACGGCAGCCGGCTGTTCATTGATGGCCAAGAAGTAGTCAAGAACGGCGGCGTGCATCCGCATACGGAAAAGGAAGGCCGAGTGTCACTGGATGTCGGTCCGCACGAACTGATCGTCGATTACTTTCAAGGGGGGGGCGAATGGACGCTTAGTCTCGAAATGTCCGGGCCTGGTTTCAAACGGCAGGGGGCGGCTTCGTTCATCACCCTCGACCGCGAAAAGCCCAAGCCGATCGCGAGCGACGACGGGGATAAGCCGTTCGTCATCGACAACTCGCTGGCCGAGAAAGGCCGCAAGCTATTCACGACACTCGGTTGCGCTTCATGTCATCAACTCAAAGAAGACAACAGATTGCTCGCGGCTGAATTGAAGGCTAAGTCGCTCAGCAAACTCGCAGCAACTGGCGGCTGTTTGGCGGAGCAAGCGTCACGCGGATTGCCGAGCTACAAGCTGACCGCTATGCAGCGACAAGCGGCGAGTGCGGCGATCTCGTCGATCGGTACGTTGGCCGAGCCGACCGCCGCCGAGTCAATCGCGCATTCGTTGCTGACGTTTAACTGTTACGCCTGCCATGAGCGTGGTCAGATCGGTGGCGTCGAACAAATTCGGAACGCTCATTTTCAAACGCAGATTCCCGAAATGGGGGATGAGGGCCGCATTCCGCCCTCGCTGGATGGCGTCGGTGACAAACTGCGTGAAGATTCACTGACCGACCTGTTGCAGAACGGCACAAAGGGCGATCCCAAACAAAAAGACCGGCCGTATATGTACACGCGGATGCCGCGATTCAATGCCGGTTCGCTGGCGAAGACGTTCACAGCGGTCGATCTCAAGACTGAAGCGAACCTCGCCGAACTGACTGAATCGGCGGCAAAGGCGAAGTCGATCGGCCGGCAACTCGTCGGCGAAAAGGGTTTGAGTTGTGTCAAATGTCACCCGTTCAATGAACATCAAGCGACCGGCATTCAGGCGATCAACCTCAATGCGATGACGAAGCGGCTGCGTGAAGATTGGTTCTACCGATATCTCGCCGACCCGCAGGTGTATCGCCGCGGAACTCGCATGCCCGCCGCATGGCCATTCGGCATGGCGACGATCAAAGATGTTCTCGACGGCAGCCCGCCCAAGCAGATACGGGCCGTTTGGCAATATCTGTCGGACGGCTCAAACGCTGCGATCCCATCCGGTATCGTGCGCGAAGCGATCGTGCTCGTAGCCGACAAAGAGCCGGTGCTATATCGCAACTTTCTGCAAGGCCCGAAACTTGAAGGCGGCCAGATTACTGCCTCACGCGGCTTCGCGGTTGGTTATCCCGAAGGAGTCAACCTCGCGTTCGACTTCGACCGCTTCTCGCTGCTATGGCTCTGGCAAGGCCAGTTCATCGACGCCAGTAAACACTGGGTCGGTCGAGGCCCCGGCTTCCAAAACCCACTCGGCGACAACGTGCTCCCACTGCCGGCGGAATCGCCGTTGGCTATCCTGCCAGAATCGAGCACCGCTTGGCCGACCGAACCGGCTCGCGATCAAGGCTACAAGTTCAAAGGCTATCGCTTTGATGAAGCTCGCCGTCCGATCTTCTTGTACCACCTCGGCAATGTTTCCATCGCCGATCACCCGCGCCCAATCAAATCTGGCAAAGAGTTGTCGCTCGATCGCACGCTGACCGTGACCGCAACGAACGACGCATCGGTCAACAATCTGTATCTGCGAGCCGCCGTCGGCCAAAAGATCGAGCCGGCCCCCAACGGCTGGTTCACAATCGACGGCAACCTCAAACTGCAAATCACTTCGACCTCATCAAAACAACCTCTTGTCCGCCAAGCGGGCAATCGATTCGAATTATTGGTGCCAGTCGAACTCACAAGCGGAGCTAAAAAGATTGACTTGCGCTACGTTTGGTAACGACGGAAGTGCTCGCGATCTCAGCCAATTCTTTGGAACGGAAAACAATTGACCATGACTCGAATCGCAAAGCAATTCCTTGTCGTGTGGTGTGCCGCGATTGCGCAGATCACCGCTGCGGCCGACAAACTGCCGACCGAGGACGACTATTACCCGATCACGCCGTTTGTAATTCCCGAAGGGATCGTGCTGGAGGCAGGCGGAGTGGAGCGGATGCCTGATGGGAAGCTGGCGATTTCGACTCGGCGTGGGGAGATTTATTTGCTCGACAAGCCGTTTTCGGCGACGGGCAAGGATGCGAAGTTTACGCAGTTCGCGAGCGGGCTGCATGAAGTGCTCGGCATCGCTCAGCGAGACGGCTGGTTGTACGCGACACATCGGCCGGAAGTCTCAAGACTGCGCGATGACGACGGGGACGGGCGGGCTGATCGGATCGAGACGGTCTCCGACGCTTGGGGAATCAACGGCGATTATCACGAGTACGCGTTTGGCTCGCGGTTCGACAAGGACGGGAACATTTGGGTCGTGCTCTGCTTGACTGGCTCGTTCAGCAGCGAGAGCAAATATCGCGGCTGGTGCCTGCGGATTACGCCCGAAGGAAAAATGATTCCGACGACCAGCGGCATCCGTTCGCCTGGCGGTATCGGCTTCAATCATGAGGGGGAAGTTTTCTACACCGACAATCAAGGGCCGTGGAACGGAGCGTGTTCGCTCAAACATCTGCGGCCCGGCAAGTTCGTCGGGCATCCGGGAGGTTTTCGTTGGTATGACGAACCCGCCGCGAAAGCCTCGATCGGCGCGAAACCGACCGAGCCGCAAAGCGGCAGTCGCATGATGACTGAAGCCAAGAAGATTCCCGAACTCGAACCCCCCGCTTGTTACTTTCCGTATCCGAAGATGGGCAAATCGGCCAGTGGGATCGCTTGCGACACGACGGGCAAGTTTGGGCCGTTCGTCAATCAGTTGTTTGTCGGCGATCAATCTGACAGCACGGTCATGCGCGTTTATCTCGAAAAGGTGCACGGCCACTTACAGGGGGCTTGCTTCCCTTTCCGCAGCGGAATCGGATCGGGAAGTCTCGGCATGTTGATGTCGCCCAACGGCTCGCTGTTCGTCGGCGGCACGAACCGAGGCTGGGGTTCCCGCGGAACGAAACCGCATTCGCTTGACCGCATCGACTGGTCAGGAAAAATTCCGTTTGAAATTCACGAGATGCACGTCAAGCCCGATGGCTTCGAATTGACGTTTACTCAACCCGTGGATGCCGATGCCGCCGCGAAGCCTGAGTCGTATAAGATGACGACCTATACCTACATTTATCAGGCCAGCTACGGCAGCCCGGAAGTTGATACCACGAATCCGACCATCGAATCCGCGGCAGTCGCGGCCGACAAAAAGTCCGTTCGCCTGAAGATCAACGGCCTGCAAGAAGGGCACGTTCACGAACTGCATTTGGACGGCGTGAATTCCGCGGTCGGCCTACCATTGTTGCACAAACAGGCGTATTACACGCTTAACTATCTTGCGGATTAAGGATCTTCGGCCAACAAACAAAATAGAACAGAATTGGTTTTCTTGTCTGGATTGCCGAAGTAACCTATCGAGACACTCACTA
>JANMIF010000550.1:0-29165 GCA_031375695.1 Planctomyces sp. | reverse complement strand
AACAGCAACCGCTGCGGGTCGGGGCGTGGCTGACGGAAATGGGCGAGACGGTGGTGGCGGGTGATCCGGTGGTGGAAGTCATGATCAAGGGGATCGTGTTCGACGTCGAAGCGCCCGCGTCAGGGATCTTGCGGCGATGCGAACGGCTGGACGGCGACGGGGCCAAGGTCGGCGATACCTTGGGATGGATCGAACCTGAGCGGGAGCCGTCGGCATGAAATGGGACGAGCTGCGCGGTCACAGCAAGCATGTGGAGTGGTTTCGTCACGCGATTGCTCGTGGTCGGTTGACTCATGCGTATGTGCTGGCTGGGCCGGACGGGATTGGCAAGCGACTGTTCGCGCGGATGTTGGCTCAATGTTTGTTTTGCCAACGACATACCAATGCCGAGTTGCTGGCGTGCGGCGAGTGCTCGTCGTGCAAGCAAGTGGCGGCCGGAAGTCATCCCGATTTGCACGAAGTCGGCCGCAAGTCGGGGAAATCGGAATTCACGATCGATGTGATGTTGGGGCCAGAAGAGAATCGCGGTCGCGAGGGTTTGTGTTACGATTTGTCGCGTCTGCCGATGTCAGCCGATCGCAAGATCGCGATCCTCGACGATGCCACCGCGATGAACGATGCGACGGCCAATGCGTTTTTGAAAACGCTCGAAGAGCCGCAGCCGCGATCGCTTTTGCTGCTGATCGCCGACAACTTGGATGCGCTGCTGCCGACGATTCGCTCGCGGTGTCAGACGATTCGGTTTGATCCGCTCTCGGAGGCCGACATCGCCGCACTTCTTTTGCAACTCGAATGGGTCAAAGAACGGAGCGAAGCGGACACGCTGGCGGCCCTGAGTAACGGAAGCTTGGCCGTCGCCGCACAACTGCTGGACCCGCAACTGAGGGAACTGCGAGACGCAATGTATTCGCAACTGGCGGGGAACGACTTTCAGCCGCTAGCGTTGTCGGAGAAATTGGCCGCCGGCCTGGAATCCATCGGGGGCGACTCGGCGACGACGCGGCGAAACGCTGGATGGCTGATTCGCTTCGGGCTGGAGTTCTTTCGTTCGGCTGCACTGCTTCTGTCGGATCAGGCCCAAGTCGCGGTGATCCCGGCCGCCGCCACGTTTACTCGGCGATTCGGACAGCGATCGGCGGAAGATCTGGAATTTGTGATGTCGCTGTTCGACCGCGTCGCCGAAACCGAACGGCACATCGATACCAACATCGCCGTGCCGCGTTGCCTCGAAGTCTTATGCGACGACCTCGGCCGACTTTTGCACGCCAAGCGGTAGGCTACTGTCTAACGATAAGGACCACACAATGCCCGAAGCGCTTCGACGGCGATACTGGTTTCACGGCCGAGTTCAAGGAGTCGGTTTTCGTTTCACGACTGCATCAATAGCGAAACGACATCCAGTCGTCGGCTATGTCAAGAATCTACCGGATGGCTCCGTCGAGTTGGTTGCCGAAGGAACGGCGAGCATCCTTGACCTGTTTCTCACCGACCTCTTATCTGAGTTCGCTGGCTATGTGCGGGAATACTCTGTGGCCGACATTTCGACCGACGAACCGTTAACGGCGTTTGACATCCGTCGATGAGTTATTTTCTCAGGCAGCTTAATCCACTTTTCATCTCATTGGAAAAGCGTAGACGCCTCGGGCTTTGCACTCGCTTGACGCAGCTTTCCCTTTTTTTCTCCATTCAATGGCGTTGCCGGAGCACTAACTTTCGGTTCGGGTGCGCCGTCGAGTGAGTCGCCCGGTTCGATTTTACTGAGGCGGTTCAAGCCTCGAGTGATGTATTCGTCGCTGATGTCAAACGCGAGAAAATTGCGGCCAAGCTTTTTGGCAGCAGAAACGGTGGTCGCGCTGCCACTAAATGGGTCGAGCACCAAGTCACCGGGGTTCGAGCAGGCCTTGATGATGCGCCCCAACAGTTGTTCGGGCATCTGACAGCCGTGAAATCCCTCGCGCTCCTTGAATGTTCCGGCGACTCGCGGGAAATACCAAGTGTCCTCATCAGGATTCAGGCCGTCGGTCAGATCTTGCGGGCGCAGAATCCATGTGTCGTCGGGCAATCGGCCGTCTTTGGCGGCGCGGACGTCGGCATAGACCGTTTGCCGAGCCGATGGAACCGCGATCGCCTGACCGTTGAACGTGAACTTCTTGGGATCCTTCACGAAATGAAAGATGTGCGTGTGCGAGCGGCTGAACTTGTATTTGCAGTTCACGCCGAACGTGTAGTACCAGATGACCCAGCTTCGGCAATGAAAACCGATCTCTTGGCTGAGCAGCTTCAATTCGGCGGCGTAGTCATCGCCAATCGCCAGCCAGAACGTGCCGGTTGGCTTGAGAACACGATGCACGCCGACAATCCACTGGCGAGACCAATCGAGATACTCCTGGGGGGCCTTCCGATCCTTGTAGACATCGTATTCATAGCCGATGTTGAACGGTGGATCGGCGAAAGCCAGATCGACGCAGCCCTCATCCAGTTGCTGCATGGCCTGGATGCAGTCGAGCCGGTGAATCGTGTTGAGGGCAAGCATTCAAGAGCCTCCGTGTTTGGATTTGAGTCGTCTGGCGGGTGCGGCGACAAAGCAATCCGCTCGATGCGCGGATGGTATCGGCCAGCGCGTACCCACTCAACCAACGGTTTTCCACCTGGGAAACGACTTGGAAATCGTTGTTCGCTTGGTTTGGGGCTAATAATCCGGAGCGTGAGCGAGGACGAGTGCTCCGCCGAACGATGCGTTTGCGTCTCGTGAAGAGATCGTCCTTGCTCACTCGTCTGGTTGGTTTGACAACGCTGCGAAATGCCGCACGATTTCTTTCGCACTCAGCAGCCCATCGACCGCCGCGCTGATGATGCCGCCTGCGAAGCCCGCTCCTTCGCCAACTGGGTACAGGCCGGCACATCCGGTTGATTGGCGTGTCTCCAAACCTCGTTCAATGCGAACCGGTGCACTGCCACGCATTTCGGGACCAAGCAACGTTGCGTTACGGAGAAAATCCCCTCGCCATTTGAGATCCATCAACGGTAAGCCGTCGCGAATCGCTGCCGTGGCAATCGGCGGCAGAATCGCGTCGAGGTTCAGCGAAGCCGTCCCGCGCGGATACGAACTTTCCAAGCGTTGCCCCGGTGATGGCGAACGTCCAGCAAGAAAATCAGCCGCCGTTTGAATCGGAGCGAGATACGTTCGGCCCGCTAATTCAAATGCTGCCGCCTCGAACAAACGTTGCAGTTCGACTCCTGCCAAGATGTGATCGCTGCCGAACTCGTGAGGTTCGAGCGTCACCATCACGCCACTGTTTGCGAACGGCGTGTCGTGCCGCGAGTTGCTCATCCCGTTGGTCGCGAAGCAGCCCGGTTCGGAAATGCTCGGAATCGTGATTCCGCCAGCACACATGCAGAACGAATACACGTCTCGCTGCCCGCGCGCGTTCAGCGTGTAATCGGCCGCTCCCAGCAGTTCGAGATACTCCGGTCGACCGTACTTGTGCCGGTTGATCTGCTCTTGATGTTGCTCAATTCGCAGGCCGAGCTGAAACGCTTTTTGTTTCATCGGCACCCCCGCGTCGAGCAGCATGCGATAAGTGTCGCGTGCTGAATGCCCGATGCCGAGAACCGCCTGAGTCGTCACGACGTAACCACTCGATGTCTGCAGTCCGCGCAAGCGACCATCCGCCATGTCTAGGCCTTCGAGGCGGCAGCCAAACCGATACTCGCCGCCGAATGCTTCGATCTTGCGTCGAAAGTTCCGCACGATCATCGGCAACCGATTGCTCCCCAAATGCGGACGATGTTCGTAAACCAGCGACGGTTTCCCGCCACATTCGACAAACCGTTCCAGCACCCAATCGACATCCGGTCCGCTTAACCGACACGTCAATTTCCCGTCGCTGAACGTGCCCGCCCCCCCCTCGCCGAACAGGTAGTTATTTTCTGGATCATGCTCGCCGCCGGCATCGAAAACGCGGATCGCCGGAACTCGTTGTTTGACCGCTTGCCCACGCTCGATGATCAGCGGGCGATAGCCCTTCACCGCCAAAAAATATCCGGCCAATAAGCCGGCCGGCCCCGACCCGATCACAACCGGACGCTGTTCCAACGGCGCGGTCCCCGATTCGACATCTTCAAATGCCGGTGGAACGAACAACTCGACATCGGCGGTCGTTCGGGCGATCAACTTCGAGGCAAGATCGCCGTCGGGCAGTTGGACCAAGATCGTGTACACGAACTTCAAATTGAATCGCGACCGTGCATCAAGGCTCTTTCGCAAAATCCGCCATCGCCCGACATCTACCTCGCCGATCCCGAGCGTTCGCGCAATCCGCGCCGGTAGCCCGCTTTCCGGCTCGGCAACGTCGGTTCTCAAGTTGGCGATACGAATTGAGGGCATGTGAAAGTTCGACGAGCACGCTCGCCTTTGGCTTGCCGACTGATCTTTTCGTCAACTTGTCCCTGCAGACAACGGACAAAAAGATAGTTCTTCACGGGCTAGTGAGCGTGCAGCGCTTCGTGTTCGGTCTCATCGTGTGGCCGGGTGTCACGGCCGCGGCCGGCAGTCAACTCGATGCGGTCCACAAACTTTACGTTCGCGCAATCGTCCAGCTCATCGGTGTGACAGACTGCCGGATTCTTGATCAAGAACCGAAACGGGCCACCCTTGGCTTCGGGATATGGCCCGCCGTCGAGCTGATACACAATCACCGATTCGTCCAAGATTGCTGTCAACGGAACGCTTGCGGCGAAGTTGTCCTTCGTGGCGTGCAGCGTGATGTACGTCGCCGACGACTTCGGCTGCACGCGATTCAACAAGGCTTGCAAGGTCACACCATCGCCCGGTCGCTTTGGATGAAATCGCGTGAAGTCCCGCACTTGATCTGCTTCGGAAAACGCACGGAGATCGTCAAACGACAACTCACACGGACACTCTACTTCGCCATCGACTCGCAATCGGATTTGGAATTCCGCCATTACTTTTTCTCGGTCAACTTGGCGACGGGAACTTTGATCTTGCCGAGGTCATTCGATCCCGATTTGACCGAGACTTTGAAGGCCTTCTCGATGTACTGGCCGCCGCCAAACTCATGCCACACACGGAATTCGTGGTCGCCGACCGGGACGCTTGTCAGCTTGAACTTGCCGTCAGCGTCTGAGATTGCGCCGTACGGATGATCGAGAATCAGGCACCACGCGGTCATCCACGGATGAATGTCGCACTTGATCTGTGTCGGCAGCGACTCGGCCAACTTCAACTTCCAAGGCAGCCCGTCACGACTCTTTGGTGCCACGGTAACGTTGATCGGATCGTTCTTGATCGGGGCCGTGCGCGTGTTGTGGTTGAAGTCGTCCATCGACTTGACGAGCACCGTCTGGCCGGCGCGGACAAACATCGTGTGAGGTGTGAATCGGCATCCTTGCTGATCCAAGACCAGTTCTTTGTCTTTAGGTTGCGCTAAGTCAGGATGCACTTTGGGTTTCTTGGTGGCCGGGATGTAGATGAAGACGTTGGACAAACCGTTGTCCTTGCCGATGAGCAGTTCATCACTGGGAATTTCTTTGGCACACATGGCTTCCTTACCGTTTTGAAGCTTAGGCACTTCTGGAGCCTTGCCATCCAAGACAAATTGGCCGGAGATATCACCCCAATCGCCACTAGCTTTCGTTGGAGCCGCACCGTCAGAGGCTGCGGGCTGTTGAGCGGCACTCGCCAAAACGGTTGTCTGATCTGCAGCAGCCGATGTTGTTCCGATGACGGCCAGCTTTGACTTCGAATCAGCGGCGGAAGATACGGGAGGGACCGTCCCGGAAAATCGCGACACGAGAGCAATCAGAGCAGCCAAGCAAAACCAAACGCTAACGCGTCGAGACAGCGAACAGAATCTCATGGTGGAAACCTCACGAAAGGGAAACAGGGCGGGAAGTGGCGGCAATTTATCTCGCTCCGACACGAAACGCGACTGTCTTTTGACTGCGATAACTTGTCACCGCTTTTCATTGTAAATAATGACGTTCGGCCTCGCGGTAGAACATCGCAAAAGCAGCTTTGCCGCAAATCAAAGCGGTGACAAGTCACCGAAGACTAAAATCCAGAAATCAAAAAACCACCGGGTTGGTTTCGGTTGGCAGTGACCGTTATCATCCGTGCCAATCCGGTTTTCAACCACTGTTCGGCACGTTCAACAACAAGTCGGCACGTTGTGCCACGAGGGCGGGACTCTTCATGTCGGAACTGCATCACGAATGCGGCGTCGCGGCGGTTTGTTATCTTCCGAATCGGGGCCACAGCGATTTGCTCCCAAAAGAAGGGGCCGAACAGACATCGCGGCTGATCCCGCGAATGCTGTTGGATATCCAGAATCGAGGCCAATTGGCGGCCGGCATGACGTCGTTCAGCCTTGACCGAAACCAACTGATCGATACGCACAAAGACGTCGGCTCGGTCGCGGAAGTCTTTAACCTCAACAAGCAAGAAGACTATCAAGTTCTGATGTCTGAGTACGCTGGATCGGCCGCGATCGGGCATGTGCGGTATGCCACCTGTGGCAAAGACGACCGCAGTTACGCTCAACCGTTTGAACGGCATCACATCGAGAAAGCCAAGTGGTTCAGTTTCGCCTTCAATGGACAATTGGCGAACTATCCGGAACTTCGCGACGAGATTCTGCGACACAACGACTTTCATCTCGCTCGCGAAACCGACACCGAGATCATCATGCACTTGATCTCGCAGGAGTTGAAGCAGCGTGAATCTCAAGGCCGGCCGGATTTGCTGGAGTTGCTCTCAAACCTCGCGCGGCGATTCGACGGGGCGTACAACATTGTTTTCGTGAATGCCCTTGGCGATATGTTCGTGGCTCGTGATCCACTGGGCATTCGACCGCTGTGTTACGCAATCGACGGCCCGCTGTTCGCTGCCGCCAGCGAAAGCGTGGCGCTGTCCAACATGGGCTTTCGCGATTCGCAAATCCGCAGTCTGCCGCCCGGAACCGCGATCATCATTCAGGATGGCAAGATCGAATTTGAACGTCGCTTCGCCGAAACGACGCGACACGCGCATTGCTTCTTTGAATGGATTTACTTCGCCAATGTGTGCAGCAACCTCGACGACCGCAGCACGTACCTGACTCGCAAGCGGTTGGGCGAAGAGTTGGCTCGGCAAGAGCGGCTGGAACCGGATCACGACACGATTGTGGTCCCGGTCCCCGACACCGCGAAAGCCGCCGCCGATAGCATGGCCTTTCAGCTCAATATCCCCAGCCTGGAAGGCCTTATCCGCAATCGGTATGTCGGCCGGACGTTCATCGAAGGGGCCAATCGTGCCGACAAAGTTCGCGCCAAATACACGCCACTTCCCGAAGTTCTCGAAGGAAAAAAAGTGTTGCTGGTAGAAGACACGATCGTCCGCTCGACCACAATGAAGGCGTTGATAAGCCAGATTCGCGATCGTGGCCGAGCGAAAGAAGTTCATGTCCGAGTCGCCTGCCCACCGATCATCGCCCCCTGCTTTTACGGCATCGACATGAGCACTGTGAAAGAACTGTTTGCCCCACGATTCATGCACGGGGCCGGCGAACTCACTCCCGAAATGGAGGCCGAAATGGCTCGCGCGATCGGAGCCGACACCTTGCGATACCTCCCGATCAGCGCGATCGCCCGCAGCATCGGACTTCCCGCCACGTCGCTGTGCCAAGCCTGCATCAACACCGAGTACCCGACCGCAGCCGGCCACCGCCTGTATCAAATCGCCTGCGACAAAGTCGGTGATGACTCCGGCGGCACGGGACGCACTTATGACGCTCCCAAGAAGCCGGCGCTGACACGAACGTAGTCAGCGGCACAATTATTCGCTTTCGTTGTTGTCGTCTTCTTTGTTTTTCTTCCGCTTCTTCTTGTCTTTCTTGAGCGGCTGGGGTTCGTTAGGTTGCCGACCTTCGACTTCTTGTTGGAACTTGCGCAACTCGTCTTGGGACGTCTTCACGTCCTGTTGTTGAAAGTGCGAGCCAGCCATCCAGGCGCCGCAAGAACGCTTCGGAGCCACGCAGTAACTTTGATCGAGACTGCGGATTGCGAACGCCACGTCGGTCAATTCCGCGTTGACCGACTTCGACAGCGACTCAATCCCGACGGTCGCTCCCACAAGCCCCAGGGACGCGATCAAGGCCAACTCGGCCGAGACCACGAATCCTGTTTCATCGCTCCAAAAATTTCGACTCCATTCGCTGATTCGGAACTGCATCGGCTTGGCCTCCTGGATCGTGCTCGCCTCCGGAGACCTGCGAGGACAACCCATTGTGGCCCTCAATCGTCACCGAATGTTCAAATTGCAAACATCGACCAAGAGGTTTCTTCGGCATTTTGAACATTCTTTCAATTTCATTTCAGAGGCAATCTTTGCCGGTTGGCTTGTGGCGCGACGTTCGGCGTCGTGAACCGCGACGCGAAGCGTCACGCCACCACAAGTCAACTGCGGGAGGGGGGACTCGAACCCCCACGCCTTGCGGCACCAGATCCTAAATCTGGCGCGTCTGCCAATTCCGCCACACCCGCGAGAGCGAGATCATAAAGTTGATTTCCGACAGCCACCAGTACGGCACGGCAACGATTCCTCGACCAGATCGTAGGCAAGTCGCTCCGGTCTTCACACATTCGCTGGCGGGTGGAATGCGCGCCGCTAAACTCAGACCGCACATTTATTAGGATGGGCGCTCTGGCCCGTCTGGGTTTCAACTTCGAGGCCAGACGAACCAGAGTGCCCGTCCAACAGAGTTGTTTCCAGCCACCAGTTGAATTTCTTTGATAAGGCGAAGCATCATGCAGATCACGGATAAAGGCTCGCGAATTTTGGCGTTTGATTTTGGGACCGGCGGGCTGACCGTCGGGCTGTTCAATCCGCACGACAATAAAATGGAAGGTTTCGGTGGCGCGAGCTACGGAAATCTGTCGGAACTAGCGGACCCGAGTTGGAAAGAACAAGACCCGCGTGACTGGATTACGGCGATTCCGAAGGCAATGACTGACCTGCGGAAGTCGGCCAAGTTTGATCCGGCATCAATCGTCGGCATCGGGATCGGCGGGCATATGCACGCACTGGTCGTGCTGGGTGAGGACAATCAACCGCTACTTGACGCTGAGGGAAAGCTTTTATCGGGTGCGATCATGTGGGATGACCCACGCGGTGAAAAAGAAGGTCGCAAACTGTCGAAAGAGCTAGGCCAGCCGATTGCCGCACGGATGACAGCATCGCGAATCCGTTGGTTCGCGGTGAATCATGCGGAAGCGTGGAAGAAATCAATCAAGCGAGTTTGTGTGCCGTCAACATTTGTGGCGCTCGAACTGACCGGCGAGTTCGGTGTCGGGCCGGGCGAGGGGAGCGGCATGTTCGGGCAGCTCGATCGCAAGGGACAGTTTGGAAACAGCACGCTCGACACTGTTGATTCCCATTTGCGAAAGCGAGTTCCACGAGTTGGCGTCGTGGGCGAAGTACTCGGCCGGTTGAACGCACGCGGGGCGGAGTTGCTTGGATTGCCGGAAGGAATTTCGGTGGCGTATCCGGAAGGAGATCAGCCGATCGGCATGGTGGCATCGGGCTGCATTGCCGGACGTGCGTCGATCTCGCTGGGAAATTCGGTCGTGTTCAATGCGGTCGGCAGCAAACCGGTGTTGAAGAAACGTGGACTTGTCGATTCGTTTCGAACGGCCGACAACCAGCATCTGCTGATGACTTGCATGACCAGCGGCTGCGTCGTTTACGACGAGCTGGTCGATTGTTTCCGTGACTGTGCTAGTTGGCTCGGCAAGAAGACTTCGGCCGACGATATTCGGAATTGGCTGACCGCTGAAGCCACAAAAGTTCCGGCCGGATGCGACGGTGTCTTGGCTTTGCCGTTCTACAAAGGGGAAGGGGTCTTCAAGCAGCCGACTGCGTTCGGTTCGTTCCTAGGTTTTCGTGATCGCAAGCGTGGTGCGGACGGAACGGTGACGTCGAATATCGCGTCGTTGAAAGCCGGTGTGCTCGCACGAGCCAGCTTGGAAGCAACGGGCCTTACGTTGAAAGTCGGCTTCTTGGAAATGGGCCTGAAGGAGTTGGATCAGATCGTGGTCAGCGGCGGCGGATCGCGAAACACGTTGTGGCCGCAAATCATCGCTGACGTTTTCGGCGTTCCCGTCGCCAAACCACAAAACGCCGACGAGGCCGCGACTCGCGGAGCCGCATATCTCGCGCTGCTCATGGCTCGGCGCGAAGTCGGTGAGTCGATTGAACTGAGTGAGCTCTTGGCACAAGTCGTGGAACTTACGGATCGCGTTGAGCCAAGCGCTGAGAACCACAAGCTCTACAAAAAGCTGTTGCCGCAATTTGAGAAGACACTTAGCCGCGTCACGCCGCTGTTTGCCTAATTGGTTTCAAATCGTCTGATTTGCCACTTCCGAGAATTTTTTTGAAGCCAGATCTTTTCGCTGGAAGTCGGATACTCCGCTGATAGGATGTCTTGCTTGTTTCGGATCGAGTGGTGGACGTTGATGGCTTTCGCCGCGATGCCGAAGTTGTTGAGGTTGCTGATTCGCGTTTGTCTCCAAGATTACCGCGAAGTGACTGTCAGATTGGTTCTCTTGAGAGAAAGGACTCTGTCATCTGAGAACTCGCTGGACCGAATTCCTTGGGAATTCCCGCAGAACAATCGGCGGTCACTCGAAGTGAGCTTTGCGATTCACCGTCGTAAGAGTTTCTTCGGGGCGAGGTGCGACTTTACAAAAGGTTTTGATGAAGGACGGTTTGTCGGTTGATTGTTGGCAAGAATTTGATTGTGCTGTTCGTGGAATTCACCAGTTGTGAATTCCAAGTTTTGATTGCGAATGGTTTGGCGAGATGGTGGCCATTCGCGAAATCCCAATTCCCCATTTTTAAAATTTGAGTTGAACGCGGATCGCGAAGGACGTGCGTTCTTTTCTTCAACCCAAAGGAGTTTACCGTGCATCGTTTGTGTGAAAGATTTAACACGCTGGTCGAGGAAGCCCGAAAGAACAGCGGTGTAATGACTTTCCAGATGGTTGATCGCTACCTGCCCGACGAGGGGGGCGATCCCAAAATGGTTGATGATTTACTGATCTGGCTGGATGAAACCGGCATGGACCTGATTCAGGATCCGAATGTGCCGATCGATGACCCCGATGCGAAACCAGAAGTGGCACACGAACCGGTCCCGCAAGTCAAACTGACTGCGCAAGAAGAGCGGGCGCTTTTGTCACGCGATCCGATCCGCATGTACCTCAGCCAGATGGGGAACATCCCGTTGCTCACGCGGCGGATGGAAATTTATCTCGCCAAGCAAATCGAGATCACGCGCAAGCGGTTCCGCCGCGGCATCATGGAATCGGACTTCGCGCTGGAGATGGCGATCGAGACGCTGGAGAAAGTCAGCACGAAAGAACTGCCGTTCGAGCGTACGTTGCGAACATCGGAAACCGAGAATACTCGCAAGGAACAGATCGAAGGCCGGCTGCCAAAAAATCTGCCGTTGGTGAAGAAACTGTGGGATGCCCATCAGGTGGACTATCGGATCACGATCGATTCGCACGCCTCGGCCGCCGACAAGAAAGCCGCGAAACAACGCCGCGTTATGCGTCGCCGCAAGATGTGTACGCTGATCGAAGAACTGTCGATCCGCACTCAGCGTTTGCAACCGTTAATGAAACGCTTGCATCAAATCGCGGAGCGTCTGGATCAACTGATGCGGATGATCGAGGAATGCAAACGTCCGCACGGCGGGAATGAGCGGCGAAACTTCGGCCGCAATTTCCTTGATGGGCGGATCGTTGTGACTCGCGATGTCGGTGTCCTGCAAAAAGAGCTCGATGAACTGGTCGTCATGATCAAAGAGCCGGCCGTCGATTTCATTCAACGCTCAAAGACCATCAAACGCCGCTTCGATCAGTGGACCGAAGCCAAGCAAAAGTTGTCAGGTGGAAACCTGCGACTTGTGGTCAGCATCGCCAAGAAGTACCGCAATCGCGGGCTAAGTTTCTTGGACCTGATTCAAGAAGGGAACGCGGGCTTGATGCGCGGCGTCGAGAAGTACGAATACCGCCGAGGCTACAAGTTTTCGACCTACGCGACTTGGTGGATTCGGCAAGCGATCACGCGAGCCGTTGCCGATCACGCCCGCACGATCCGCATCCCGGTCCACATGTTCCAGAGCATTTCGCAGCTTAAGGCGAAGAGCGAACAAATTCGCCAAGAGACCGGCCGCGAACCGAGCATGGACGAGTTGGCAATCGCCGTGGGTCTGTCGGTTGAGGAAACCGAGCGGATCATGAAAACCTGGAAGCACCCGATCAGTCTCGACACGCCGGTGGGCGAGAGCGAGGACAGTGCCTTCGGCGACTTCCTGGAAGATCAACATCATGGCAGCCCGGCCGAAGCGGCGATGCACGAAATGCTTAAAGACAAGATCGACGTCGTGCTCCGCAGCTTGACGTATCGCGAACGCGAAATCATCCGCCTTCGTTACGGCTTGGGCGATGGCTACAGCTACACGCTGGAAGAAACAGGCCGCATCTTCAAGGTGACTCGCGAACGCATCCGCCAGATCGAGTCAAAGGCCCTGAAGAAACTGCAACAATCCAACCGAGCTGTACACCTCAGGGGTTTCGTCGAGGAAATGCTGCCGAATCAAGGGCCGATAGTGAAGGAAGAACTCGTTGGCACCAGCACATAGCCCCCTAACTGTATTTCGCCAGAACGCGGCCATTGAGTTGTAAAAACAGACAGAATCAGCCCGGTGGCTCAATGCCGCCGGGCTGTTCTGTTTAAACTGCAATGCCATCGGCGTGCGCGTATTCTGGCGTGCAGCCAACGTCACACGATCTGCTCGGAAGAGTGAGCCGCAAATCGCCGTTCAATGAAGTGAGCCAACAGAGGAATGGCGAACGAGTATTTGCCAAATCGGTTCTTAAATAGCAGTTCTTTGTCGATCAGTCGTGGCACCATTTGGCTGAAGGATTTGACGGCCATCGAACTGTTCTGAAAAGATTATCAACGCTCATTGAGCAGAAGAGAGTTATGTGGTGTGACAGTTTCATGTCATCGAATTACCTGCCAGTAATTCTGGCGAATTGCCAACATCCTGCAAACCGAAACTGATTTATGAGCTTCAACATGCGACGATTTCGAGTTCTTTGGAAGATCGTTCTAAGCCTGTCTGTTTTTTGCGTTTCCGCTTCAATCAGTCTTTCCGAAGACAACATTTCGGCTTGGAGCGGCTACGAGAAGCGGGACTTTCAGATTGATGGCCGTGCGGCTTTCGTTGTGGTTCCGACGCAACCGGCCGACGGTAAACCGTGGATTTGGCGGACGGAGTTTTTCGGGCATGAGCCGCAAGCAGACCTTGCATTGGCCGCGAAAGGATTTCATCTGGCTTACGTCGACGTGCAAAACATGTACGGCTCGCCGAAGGCGCTCGATCACATGGATAAGTTCTACGAACACGTCACGACCGAACTCAACTTGTCGAAGAAGGTCGCGTTGGAAGGGTTCAGCCGAGGCGGGTTGTTTTCACTCAATTGGGCCGCAAGGAATCCGACGAAGGTGTCGTGCATCTACAACGACGCGCCGGTGTGTGACTTCAAAAGCTGGCCAGGAGGAAAAGGGAAAGCCAAAGGTTCGCCGGGCGATTGGCAACGGTGTCTGGCGACTTACGGGCTGACCGAGCAACAGGCTCTTGAATACAAGCTGAACCCGATCGACAACTTGGAGCCTCTGGCGAAAGCGAAAATTCCGCTGCTGCATATTTGCGGCGATGCCGACGATGTCGTGCCGATCGACGAGAACACGCGGATCGTTGAGGCCCGGTATAAAAAACTGGGCGGCTCAATCACGGTCATCGCCAAGCCGGGAGTTGGGCATCATCCGCACAGCTTGGTCGATCCGAAGCCGATCGTAGACTTCGTGTTGGAGCACACTGGCCGATGAACAACTCCGCCGAGCCGACAACACGATCAGTCTTTCGCCGCGTTTGGCCGGTGCTGAAGTGGGTGCTGTTCGTGCTCGTGATGTTGTTCGTCGGCCGTAAGGCGTGGCAGTTGTGGCGCGACGGCGATGTCGGCTCGGTACAAGTTCACTGGCGGTGGTTACTGGCGGCGTGTGGATTGTATGTCTTCGGCTGGTTGCCTTCGGTGTTGTTCTGGCATCGATTGATTCACGGCCTACACGGCACATCGAGCTTGCTGGATGTGGCGCATGCGTTTTTTGCGGGACATCTGGGAAAATACGTTCCGGGAAAGGCCTCGGTGCTACTGATCCGCGCCGGACTGTTGGCGAATCGAGGTTGCCGGCCAGGTGTTGCGGCGCTGACATCGACCTATGAAACACTGGCCTGCATGGGAGTCGGCATGGCCGTCGGGCTGACGCTCGCTCCGCTCGTTTGGCCGCGCGACTTGACCGACCGCTTCCCCGCCACGATTCGCCCCGCGTTTGAACATCCACTGCCGTTCGGCCTGATCGTAGTTGCCGTTTGCGTCGTGCTGGTACCGGTCGCGGCGAAGTTGCTCGGACTGATCGTCAAGAAGCTGGCGCCGACGAACGTCACAACTTCTAATGAGACTAATGGGATCAATGGGACCGGGATGAGTCAGCCGATTCGTGCGCGTTTTTTGCTGTTTTGGTGTTTTGTATTTGTCGCAACATGGTTGCTGCACGGAGCCAGTTTAGGCTGCACATTGCGAGCCGTCGGCGTCGAAACGTCGTGGTCGGATTGGCTAACTTGGACGGGTGATGTCTCATCAGCGTCGGTGTTGGGTTTCGTGGCGGTGTTCGCTCCCGGTGGACTGGGGGTTCGCGAAGGAGTGCTGATCAGTATGCTGAAAACTCAGCCGGGAATCAGCCCGTCGCAAGCCGTGGCGGCGACGGCACTGTTGCGAGTTGTCTGGCTGGCCGGTGAAATCCTCACGGCGGGGGGATTGGCCTGGATCGCCCGAAAGACCAAAACAAGTACGATTGAACCACGAGCCTGAATTGTTTGTCAGCTTGTCGTATTCGTTGTCTTCTTCAAGTCGTTGGGACGTTCCGACATCAAGACAGCATTATCCCAACGAATTGAGAAAGACGACGACTAGGGCAGGCGTTTATTACGGAGATCAATTTCTTTCATGTTGTCGATCATCGTCCCCGTCCTGAATGAACGTGACAGCCTGCCGCAGTTGTTAGCGGAGATCGGAGGGGTTGTCACGAAAGAAGGGATCGCAAGCGAAGTGATCTTCGTGGACGATGGCTCGCGCGACGGAAGTTGGGACGTGATTCGCGAATTGGCGACGAAGAATGCCGGCGTGTCGGCCATACGGTTTCGGCGGAACTTCGGCAAGGCGGCAGCACTGACGGCAGGAATGCAAGCGGCTCGCGGCGAGTTCGTGATGATGATGGATGCCGACTTGCAGGACGATCCGGCGGAGATTCCGAAGTTCCTCACGAAGTTGAATGAAGGTTTTGATGTCGTCAACGGCTGGAAGCAACGCCGGCTTGACCCGTGGCACAAGGTGTATCCCAGCCGCGTTTTCAACTGGATGATCGGCCGATTGACCGGCCTGAAGCTCCACGATCACAACTGCGGACTGAAACTATTTCGCTCGGAAGTGGCTCGCGAAATCCGTATCTACGGTGAGCTACATCGGTTCATTCCGGTGCTTGCGCACGCTCGCGGATTTCGCGTGACCGAGCTTGCCGTGCATCACCGCGAGCGACGGTTCGGGCAATCCAAATATGGTGTGCGACGATTTCTACGTGGCTTCCTCGACCTGCTGACCGTGAAATTCCTGACCGGATTTGGTCAGAGTCCGCAGCACATGCTCGGGGCGATAGGATTGATGTTTCTGGGACTTGGTTTCGTCGGGATGAGCTATCTGGCAATGTTGTGGCTGATGATGAACTTGCCGCCGCTGTGGGGCGGATTACCTCTGGTCGCTGTGACGCCGATCGGTCCGCGTCCTCTGCTGGCGTATTCGGTCGCGGCAGCATTGCTCGGTGGACAATGTTTATCGCTGGGGTTGTTGGCCGAATTGATCGTGTCGAATACCGTCCGCGAACAAGAAGCGTTCAGCATTGACGAGCGGATCGGCGGTAGGTAACACGCTAACTCGAAGCGTGAGCTAGGTCCGGTGAGGCGGATTCGCAAGGCTTAAAAATCGACGCATCGTGGAACGCTCGCCGTCGCTTACGCCCCCGGGTTAGTGACTTGCCAGAACCGGCCTTTTGCTGTTTTGCCAGTTTGACTACATTCCGCCGCACTTGGCGAAGCCCCTGGCTTTTCAGGGTTGCCTGAACGACCGCAATGAAGTTGGTCGGCGGGGCTTCGCAAGAGTACGCCGTCGGCCGAGAGTGCCGGGGCGGGAGGACGAGGCGGAAGGGAGGCTGCCGTGCCGTATCAAACATTGCGCTTTATTCACGCGGCTCGCACGCTGGTCGATTGTCCGCTGCGCGACATCGGGTCGATACGACCAGAGCTTCGCGGGTTGGTTCGCGATGCGACAACGTTGGCATTTCGCAAACTGATCACCGCTTGCGTGGATCATGAGATCGACTTCTTGCTGCTGACTGGCGACTCGTTGAAGCAGTCTGATTTCAGCGTTCGGGCACGAGTCGAATTGCGAGATGGCTTTGATTTGCTCAACGACGCAGGGATTCAAGTCTTCGTCGTTCCAGGCGCACACGATCCAGCTCCCGTGTGGGACGACTTCCCCGATTGGCCGAACAACGTGACGGTGTTTAAAACGGAGACCGATGATCCGGTCGCCGTGTTGCGCGACGGAGCGGTGATTGCTTCGATTCGTGCTCAGGCTTGGAGGCGGCCTTGGTTTTCTGGGGATGATGGGACACCGTCGGCGGATCGAGTTCAACGACGGTCGGTCGAGGCGGATGAGAACGACGACCCGGACTTCGACGTCGCGGACCAATCAGCAGCGACCGAGTCTATTCAGCCAGCGCGGAGTGACTCGCATCGCGAAACTCGGCGTGTGCAATCGGCGTCAGAGTTGCGGCCGAATCATTTTGCGATTGCGATCGTGCGCGACGGCATTGATGAGGTGAACGACGATCCTCAGGCCGATTACTTGGCGGTGGTTGGTGGTCGCGAGAGAAACACGGTCAGAGGGAACGATTGGTTGCAGCACTTTCCTGGAGGGACGCAAGGATTGTCACCGGAAGAAACGGATCTGCATGGTTGCTCAATCGTAGACCTCGACAGCGATGGCGTGATTCGTTGCCGGTTTCTCATGATGGCTCCGGTTCGCTGGGAAAACTTGGATGTCGAAGCGACTGATGAGACAACTTTGGAACAGTTCCGACAGCGAATGAAGCGGGTCTTCCAAACGCTGTGCGGTCTGGAATCGACGGTGGTTTCGGAGTCGCTGGTCGAGAAGATTTCTCCGGATGAACACGGGAGCGTGGCGACGGAGCTTGGCAATGCAGCAGATGACGGTGACTCCGAGAAACGTCCTTTCGATCCGCCGAGCCAAGAGGAAAGCACGTCCCACTCTCAGCGAGAGCAGGCGACCACTTTCGACTGTCAGGCGGAAGCGTTATTTGTGCGATGGACTGTACGTGGCCACGGGGCGATGTTTGAATCGCTGTTACACGAATCGCGACAAGCGGAATTGGTCGAATGGTTGGAAGCAGAATTGGATTGGCCGACGGAGTTGAGAAGCTTGCATCGCTTCCGGCTGCTGGCGGCGAATGCGGTTGTCAGAACGACGGAAGTGGCAGACTCTGACGACGACGAGCAATTGGATGTTCCAACCGAGTTCAACTGGCGTGTCGATCAGAGTCAGTCGGTTGGAGCCGAAGCGTGGAGCGATCTCGGCGACGAATCGTCGGTCGAGCGCGAACGGTTGACGCAGGTGCAGTCAGTTGTGCGAAATGTCGATGCGACCGTGGTGTTCAGTCAGGCTCGGCGACGAGGTTGGAGTTGGTTTGGAAGAAAGACAGTGTGAAGTGTGGCACGACGCTTCGCGTCGTGAACTGCGACGCGGAGCGTCGCACCACAATGCCGCACAGGGAGGTGGCCGCTCGATGAAACTCACTGGAATTGAGATTGAACAATTTGGACCGTGGAGCCAACTGTCGTTGCCGCTCGCGCCGGACGGACTGACTGTGATCTCCGGATCGAACGATTCGGGCAAGTCGGCGTTGCGGGGGTTCGTGCGCGGCGTGCTGTTTGGCTATCGCGCGGAACCTGACCTGGATTCACGCAGTCGGCGGCTGTCGTCGTCGGGATCGCTGCGTGTGCGGCATCACGGGCGGATGTGGGAGATTAGGCGTGCGGCTCACGATGGCGGTACTGGGGTTGTCACGACTCGTTGGTTGGGCGGAATTCATGAGGCGCCCGAGTTGGGTTCGGCTTCGGATAGAGATGGTCGGGACGAAGTGCCAATTCACGGGCACAACAATCTGATCGAGCACTGCGACTGGGAGAACGATTATGAGTCGGAGATTGAACCGGAGATCGGCATACCCGCTCAGAGGTTGATGCGGAGCGAAGTCCACGAGTCGCTGCCTCTGCCGGTGAATGAATCGGCTGCCGACTGCTTGGACGGGCTGCCAGAGGCGCTGTTCGATCACGTCTTTTCGCTGGGCTTGCGCGAGCTGCATGAATTCAACACGCTGTCGGAGCGAGAAGTCGAAGACGTGTTGCTCGGCGAAACGTTGGGGCCACACGGGCAATTGTTGTTGTCGTCGAAGGATCAATTGGAAGCGGAGATCGCGCAACAGTGGGATGCCTCGCGAGCGGGGTCGCTCGCGGCGTTGCTTGATCAGCACTCGCAGCTCAATACACAGATTCAATCGCAGTCGAATCGCGTGGATCGGTACTGCGAACTGTTGCGAAGTCGGCGCGATCGCGAACGGCGGCTGACGGAATTGCAAACTCGGCGCGGCAATTTGCACGATCAATTGGCGGGCTATGAGCACATCGAGCGAGTGTGGCTGCCCTGGCAGCGGCTGCGACAGTTGCAAGCCGAGCAATTGCGTTTGCCACGAATCGACGATTTTCCCGAAGGGGGAATTTCGCGGTTTGATCAGATCGAAGAGGAGTTGCAGACGTCGCTACGTTGCCGTGAGACGTTGTTTTCCGAAGCGAAACAGTTTCGACGAGACGCGAGAGAGATCGGGGTCAATCGCAACTTGCGTCAGTGCTCGGCGGCCATGCGTGGGATGCTCGAACAACGTGAGCACATCGGCCGCATGGAAGAACGGGCGCGGCAGGCTCACGGAGCGGCGAAGCTTCAAAAAGACAAGTTGGATTCGCTGATCACGGGCCTGGGTCCGGACTGGTCGCTGGCTCGACTGGAAACTTTGGACACGTCGATGGCGGCGCATTATCGGTTGGTCGAGAAAGCTCGGCTGTTCCGACAAGCGGTCGCCCGCCGGCATAAGGGCAAGTTGCGGCTGATTCGTTTGTCGCAAAAGTGCCAGGAGCATCAAGCAGCGATTGATGTCGCGGAACAAAAGCTGGGAACCGTTTGCTTCGACGAGACGCTGCGGATCGCGAGACAGCAACGACTGATGCGGCAGCACGCCATTCCGGCGGCGGCACCGATATCGATCCCGATCGCTCACGCTGTTCGGCCGAAGCAGATTCTTGACTCGGATACTGAACAGACTCGACTACGAATCGAAAGTTTGGAAGAGCGGCGTATCGGCATTTCGCGGCAGATCGAACGGCTGGAGCCGAAGTTGATCTTGCCGATTTGGGTGCTGATCGTGCTCGGCTTTTTTGCGGTTGGCGGTGTGATCCTGGCGATGATCGGCTTCTGGACGGGACTGAGGACAAGTCTGCTCGGCGGCGCGGCTTATGCGGTGCTTGGCACGGTCTGCGGCTGCTTGGCCTTGTCGCTGAAGATGCACTTCGAGCAACAGGTGCGTGAGAGCATCGGACAATTGAACGAAGAACTGCGGGACAATGAAGTCCGCTTGCAGGAAGCTCGCGAAGCTTGGCGGCGACTGACGGGCATCGAATGGGGCTATGCGGTCGAGTCGGCGAATTCCGAAACCATCTTGTTTGCCGATGAACCAGGGTCGGTAGCGTCTGAATCTAGCGATCCAAGTCCCGTGACAGCCGAAGAGGCGGTGCAAGCGGCGGCGTTGGCGGAGCTGGAAATGAGAAGCTCGCCAGTACGATTCAAGGACCGGCTGCCGGGGACTATTGAGACAGAACTCTCAGCGCGAAGCATCGAGTTACTTTCACTCACCGACGATCCGTACTCAATCGAAGAATTGGAAGAACTAATCGAGTCTCAGCGACTGGTCGCGACATTTCATCGGCAGCGTGCACCGTTGAATGAGCGTTTCCGCGTGGCGGTACGCGATCTGGCGGAGGCTCGACAGAGTTGGTGTGAAGCGCTGCAACAGTTGGGTCTTCCGGAAAGCGTGAAGGTGACGGAGACGTTTGACTTATGGCAACGCGTGGCTGCGGTCAACGAACAGAAAAAGACATGGCTCGCCGCTGATCTGGAATCCAAGCGACAAATTGAAAACGTGCAGACATTTCGTAGCAGGGTCGTGGAGGTCTTAAGTCGGCTAAATCGCCGCGACCTCGAAGCGAAACCGACATCAGACATATTTTCAACTTGGGACAAGGACTTGGCCGGGTTGACTGCGGCATTGCAGCAGCGACTGAAGCTGCGTCGCGAAGAACGACGTCGCCGTGCGGAAGCGACTGGCTATCGTGAACAAATTGATGAACTTCGGCAGCAGCGTTCGGCGTTACTGCGACAAGGCTGCGCGACCGATCGCGAGGATTACGAACGGCGAGCTACGATTTACGAACGGCACCTGGAATTACTGCAGCAACTCGACGCAACTCGCGAAGAGCTGAATGCCGCCAGCCTAGCCGCCCCGGAGCTGGCGATCGTCGAAGACGATTTGCTGCGGTTCGACTCGACGTTGCACTCCGCGACGCTTGGCCGCTTGCGCGGCGAATCCGATCAAGTTGAACGCGAGATCAAACTGCTCAACGATGAGTTGAACAAGGTGGAACGCGAGATCGAACGTCTCGAAACCGACGACGAACCGCGCGACCTGCGGACGGAACGCGAGATCCTCTGTTCGCAGATTCAGACGGCGGTTGAAGAGTGGCTGTCGAACGAATGGTGCTCGCAAACGATTGACGGCATCCGGGCTCGGTACGAACGAGTTTGTCAGCCAGGGATTTTATCAGCGGCCTCGCGATACGTGTCGCGGCTGACGGAAGGCCGATTCCGATCGCTGTGGACCCCGTTGCGACACCGCTCGCTGCGCGTGGACGATGCCGCCGGAAACACGTTGCGCCTGGATCAACTTGGAGACAGCACGCGTGAGTTGTTGCTACTGTCTGTGCGATTGGCGCTTGTTGAAGAACTCAGTCAGCGTGGTGTTGAATTGCCGCTGCTGCTGGACGAAGTCTTGCTGAGCCTCGACCCGTCGCGAGCCGCTGTGGCCGCTCACGAATTGATCGACTTCGCGCGGCGCGGGCATCAGGTGCTGTTCTTTACCTGTCACCCGCACTTGAGTTCGCTGTTCACGAACTCTGGCTGCCCGCACTTGCGGTTGAATCAGCACGCGACGGCCGATCGTTTGGCAGGATGACGCGTTGCAACTGGAGTACAAGCTCGAAGCGTAAGCGAGTGAGCGTGTATCACGATCTGGACACTTTCGTAAGAGGCGGGAATCGAGAGCTTGCTGGCCATTCCCGTGTTGGCGATCAATGTTCGATTGAGCGAGGTGTTCGCCAAGGTGGACTGCACCGTTTCGTTGCCGGAATTGCCTTCGTAATTCCCGCATGAGAATCTTCCGCGACTCGTGGAGCGCTCGCCGTCGCTGGCGCTTCGGGTTAGTGTGTGGCGGGAGGTGGCGGAATCGTCATGAGTGAAGAAACACTTCGCGTTAGTCTGTGTGGCAAGTCGGATGACTTCAATCCGGCGGGCGGCTGGTCGTTTGAGGCGGGACAGACAGTTCAGATCGGACGGCATTCAGATAACGACGTGGTTCTCAAGAGCGATTGGGTCTCGCGGTTTCATCTGACGTTGTTCCACGACGGCGAGCGGTGGCATTGTGCTAGCTTCGGAGCGAACGAAACGTACTGTGGTGGTCAGCCGGTGGCGCATGTGGAGTTGGAACACGAGACCTTTTTGGAGCTGGGTCGGCATGGACCAAAGCTCCGTTTTGAGACTCAGGCGGCACCGAAAACCGACGAGTTTCGTGGCACCATGACGTTGCTGATCGACGAAATGAAACACGGCAATGCCAACTCGTTTGAACAATTGTGGGCGCGGTGCTTCGCGACGATCGTGAAGCTGGCTCGGCAGCGGTTAGGCTCGGCTCGCAAACGAGTGGAAGATGAAGAGGACGTGGCCTCGGAAGTTTTTCAGAAGCTGTACTTCGCGAGCGTTGCTGGCAAGTTGCCGGAGTTGACTGATCGTCAAAGCTTATGGCGGCTGTTGCTGACGATCACTCGCAACGCGGCGCTGGACAGTATCAATCGAGAACTGCGGGCCAAGCGGGGTGGTGGCCATGTGCGCGGGGATTCGATCGTCGGCGATGAGGACGATGCGAATTCCGGCCACGGGCCAAACGGATTTGACCAGTTCATCGGCCGCGAACCGACTCCCAGTTCGATCGCGTCGGTAAACGAGCTTATGGATCAATGGCTGAGCCGCTTGCCCGATGAGGAATCTCGACAGGTCGCCTTGCTGCGGCTGGAAGGCTTCACGGCGGACGAAATCGCCGAGCATCTGAGCCTGCCGCTACGAACCGCCGAACGGCGATTGCAGCAGATCCGCGCCGCATGGTCGGACTGATGAGAAATCCCAATTACCAATGTCCAAGGAATCTCCAAGCGCTGCTAAATTAACTCTGGTTTTTCGCGGAATATGGCGAGGCAATCCGCGTTATTTTTGTTTCGCCTCCAAATCTCAATGACCAAATTGGCGAGCCAGAGAGCGTTAGCTTCCAGACAACGCAAATCAATGGTCACGGAGTCGGCGCGGGGACGGCGGGTGGTTCGATATTGGGAGAATTGGGAGGCAGAGGCACTGGCACGTCGGCGGCGTGGACTTTGACGAAACGCTCTTTGGAAAACTCACTCAGCTCTGTGTTGAAGATCTTAATCAGGGCGTGCAGACAGCAGGCGACGACTGGGCCGATGAAGATGCCCCACAGGCCCATCACCTGCAACCCGCCGAAGACGCTGACGAACGCCAATAACGGATGCAGGCTGGTCCCGCTTTCTAGAACGAAGGCTTTGATGACATTGTCCATCGTGCCGATTACGGCCACGCCCACGATTAGCAGGAAAATCGCCGATCCATAAGAATGCGGCGACGCTGGGTGATCGAAACAAAACCAAATCGCGAACGGCCCCCAGACCATCCACGTTCCGGCAACCGGGATCAGTGATGCAAAGGTGGCGATCACGAAGATCAGAAAAAACTGGTGAATGCCCACGACGTACAATGCCAGCGCGGTCGCCGCTCCTTGAGCGATCGCCGAGAGCATCGTCGCCGAAACAACAGCCTGCAGCACCGCGTTGAATTCGTGAATGAGCGTCCGCTGATAATCGACCTGCACCGGGATCAACTTTTCGCCGGCCGCCATCAACTTGGAGCCATCGCACAGAAAGTAAAAGAGCGCAATCAGAAACATCCCGAAACCGACGACCGCGCCGATCAAAGTCGACAGAGCATGAACCGTCGCATTCGACAGCCCGCCACCGCCGGAGGCTGCCCAAGACAGCGTCCGTTTCGCGAACTCCTTCAACCAGACCCCCGCGTTTTCCGAAGCGTCTTGCACTTCCTCCTCAAAGGACTTCAAGACTTGTTCCCGTTCCGCCACGGCCGCTGCTCGTGCTTCGTTCGGGGCGGTTAAATCCGGCAAGGGTTTCACATAGTCGAGCAGCGTCGTGGCCCATTCCCGCTTCTGATCTTTTGTCCCCGCAAGCTCCAGCGAGGTGCTCTGCCGAACTCGTTGGACGACTGATTTCGCGGACTCGACCACTTCTCCCCGGTGTTCGTCGACGAAAACGATCAATTGCTTGGCGGCGGAAACGACTCCAATCGCCATCGGGACAAACAAGCTCAGGCAGACGGTTGTAATCGTCGCGACGGCGGCCAAGCCCTGTCGGCCGCGAAACTTCTTCAGGAAATAGCCAAACAGCGGTTGACACCAAACCGCCGTTACCCCCGCCAGAAACAGCGGCAACAGGAACGGAGCCACAATCTGGTAGAAGGTGATTCCCAAAAAGATGATCAGGGTCGTTAAGATGGCCAGGGAAACCAGCCGAGGCATTGACGTCATGAGCGTCCTTTCGGAAAAAGCAACATGGTCAAACGCTACATCATCTCGCTGACGGGAGCAAACCGCGTGGGGATTCTGGCCGCCGTCACCACGGCGCTGGATGAGCTGCGCGGCAACTTATTTCAAGCCGACATCGCGGTCATGCCGCCATTCTGCTCGATTTTGTTGTCGGCTGAGTTTCCCGAATCGCGCAGCACGGAGATCGTCTCTGACCACCTCCGCGACCTGTGCCGTCCGTTCGCGGTCGAGGTTCGTGTCTCTGAGATCAGCAGTGACGACGCCATCCAACCAGCACCGTTGGTGGCTCCGTTCATCCTGACCGTCTCTGGTTCCGATCAGCCGGGCGTGTTGCGAATGCTGTCGAGCAAACTGTCAGAATCAGGAATCGACATTCAAAACCTGTATGCCGAGCGCTGCGAGCGTGATCGAACGTTTTCGATGGAATTGGAACTGTCGGTTCCGGCCGCGCTCGACATTCGTTACGTGCGCGAACAAATCCATTCGCACTGCACCGAGGTGGGGCTGACCGTGTCGTTGGACCCGGCCGCTGACTTCCGTGCTCGCCACAGTGGCACTCTACGCGACGTGGTTCGCGCCGAAACTCAATGAGCCACTTCGCGATGAATCGACACTCTCCCAAGTTGATCACGGTGGAAACCGGCGCGCGCCTGCACTTCGGGTTATTCGCGACATTGACCGAGTCGGGCCGTAACTTTGGCGGAGTTGGGCTGATGATCAATCCGCCCGGTTGCCACCTCACTGTTACTGCGGCTGACCATGATCATTTTGCGGCCTCCGATGCCTTCGCGGAGCGACTGGCTGAATGGTTGGCGTCGTATCGCATGCTTTGTCCGGTTAAATGGCGACCACCTTTCTGCCACGTCACGGTTCGGGATGAGATTCCGTTGCATGCCGGTTTGGGAGCCGGAACGCAAACCGCGCTGGCGCTGGCGACGGCATTGGCTCGACTGACAAATGAGCCGGATGTGCCCATTTCCGAGTTGGCTCAACGCGTTGAACGAGGTCGGCGATCGGCGATCGGTTTGCACGGGTTTGAGCAAGGTGGCTTGCTGGCCGAAGCGGGCAAGAGACAACCTGACGAAATCAGTCCATTGCAATCGCGACTGGATTTTCCCGCTGACTGGCGGCTGTTGCTCGTCACGCCGCAAGACCGATGTGGTTTGTCGGGCGACCCGGAGCGGCACGCATTCGCACGGCTCGGCCCGATGCCTGTCGAGAAAACTAAGCGATTGCAGCAAATCGCGGAACAAGAACTTTTTCCCGCCGTGACCGCGCGGGATTTTGATATGACTGCCACCGCGTTGTCTGAGTTTGGTCGGCTCAATGGTGACTACTTTGCTCCGGTACAAGGGGGCCTGTTTGCCGATCCGCGCATGGCGGACTTAGCCGCTTGGTTGGCGAATCACGATTGTCGTGGAGTCGGTCAAAGTTCGTGGGGCCCAACGCTGTTTGCATTGTGTCGCGATCCAGACGAAGCGGCCGACCGCTGCCAACAGGTCAGTTCCCGGGTGCCTCACGACACGCACGTTTACGTCACTGCCCCCCGCAATCACGGCGTCCGCGTGTCGGTCGGCTGACCCCAACGTGAAAACAACTGATGCGGGACGCCGAGTTGATCGCAGACTCGGCCGACGACGAAATCGACGAGATCCAGGATCGTTGTCGGGGCGTGATAAAAGCCAGGCATTGCGGGCAGCAGAATCGCACCGGCGTCGGCGAGGCGTTTCATATTCTCCAATTGAATGCTCCCCAACGGCGTTTCGCGTGGGACCAAGATCAGTTTGCGACGCTCTTTCAGATGCACGTCGGCGGCACGTTGAATCAAATTCGTGGACATGCCATTCGCGATCCCGGCCAACGTCCCCATCGAGCAAGGGCAGATCACCATCCCACCAGTCAGAAACGAACCGCTGGCGATACCGGCTCGAAAATCTTGGTAGTGGTGATAAATCAGCTCGCCCGCAATGGCCGATGTGGGCCGTGATGATTCGCCGCCGAAGTTGATCGTCAGCAATTGCTGCGGATCAAAGCGATTTAGGTCTACACGCAGTCCCAACTCGTGTTCGATGACCTGCGCCGCAGACTGGCTGATCGTGACATGGACTCGCCGTTCGATTGAGGCCAGAACCTGCAATAGTCGCGCGGCATAAATGGCTCCGCTTGCGCCGGTCACGGCCACGACAAGGTCTAGTGGTTTCGATTCGCTCAGCATGTTTTAGGAGCCTTGTTACCTGACGTTTGTACCGCCGCACACTAACCCGAAGCGCCATCGAGGGCGCTTCGGGTTAGTGATGCTGCGTCTTGGTTCCGACATAGATCGTGGCAATGCCGAATGTCAGTGGC
Organism: Planctomyces sp.; assembly: GCA_031375695.1. Lineage (GTDB taxonomy): Bacteria > Planctomycetota > Planctomycetia > Planctomycetales > Planctomycetaceae > SXKJ01. The sequence goes on along the minus strand of JANMIF010000550.1, from coordinate 2,497 downwards.
TTCCAGATGACGTTGGCCAACCCCGCTTGCCGCATTAAGTTGGCGAGCGCTTCGCCTTGCGGAAACTCACTGACCGATTGCGGCAGGTAGTTGTAAGCGGCTTGCTGATTGCGCATCAAAGCCTGACCGATCAACGGCAAGATGTTGCGGAAGTACCACAGATAAAAAGCTCGAAACAGCCGATTGGTCGGCGTCGAAAATTCCAGCACCACGACTTTGCCTCCCGGCCGGCACACGCGAGTCATCTCGCTCAGCCCGACGTCGGTTCGCGTGACGTTGCGCAGGCCGAATGCGACCGACACGATTTGAAATTCATTGTCGCCAAACGGCAGGTGCTGCGTGTCCGCTTCGACGAATTGCATCAACTGTGGATCGGCCCCGCGCGCGGCCTTCGCCCACTTCTGCCGAGCGATCGTTAGCATCTCGTGTGTGAAGTCCGACCCAATCACCGGCACGCTACCGCCGCCCGCTCGAAAGTAGGCCAGGGCCAAATCGCCGGTCCCCGTGCAGACATCCAAGATCGGGGCCGCTGCGGTTGGTCGAACCAATCGCACCGTCCGCCACCGCCAATAAAAATCGGTGCCCCCCGACAGCAGATGATTCAGCAGGTCATACCGAGCCGAAATCTCGCCAAACATCTGGCGAACACGACTCTCGGATTTGTCCACGGTCATTGTTGTGAATCCTGCATATCAAGCGACGAAGCCGTACCCGAATGACGAAACACCCGATGACGCAAGAAGCCCGGATAACGAAGGACGAAGTGTGCCTGCGTCCAATACGAAATTATCCCAGATGAAACTCTCGTCATTGGGAATTTCGTCATTCCCCAGAAGCAAACCGCATTTGTCCCCGTGTCTTCACAGCCCAAACTCTGGCCACCGAGTCCGAAGTCGTTGTTCCAATTCCACCGGCCACTTGAGCGACTGAGTCGGCCAGGCGGTTGGCGATTCGTCGGATCGTTTGATCGTCGCGTCGATGCCCACCTTCCGACCGACTCCGCGCACGTAAGTCGCATGATCGAGCGGATCGGCAGGGCCGTCCCACAACACCAAATCTCGAGCCGGGTCAGCCTGTGCCGCGACACACGACCACACTGCCTCCTCGTTCCGCACGTCAATCGTATCATCGACGATGACCAGCATCTTCGCAGTCGAGAGTCGAGGCAAGCTCCACAAGGCGTGCATGACCTGGCGAGCTTGTTGCGCGTGTGTTTTGCGAATGCTGGCGAACGCGATGTGTCGTGTTGATCCGGCGAACGGCAAACGCCAATCGACAAGCTCCGGAATCCACAATCGCGCGAGTGGCAGAAATAATCGTTCGCACGCGCGGTCAAGCCAGTGACATTCGGATGGCGCGGAACCGGGGATGATCGCCGGGAACACGGGATTCGCGCGATGCGTGATCGCCGTGACTCGCAACACCGGACACGATTCAGCCGGCCCAATAAAACCGGTTTCGCGGCCGATCGGTCCGCCGATTTCCCAAGGAACCTGCGGATCAATAAAGCCTTCGATGACAATCTCCGCCGCAGCCGGCACTTCAATCGGTACCGTGCGGGCGGCAACCAATTCGAGCGGATTGTTTCGCAGAAAGCCGACCAGGATGAACGGATCGGTCCCAACTGGACGTGGTGCCCACGCAACGATCTGAGCGAGCGGATCGCCACCCAAGACGACGGCCACGGGCAGTTGCTGACCTTGCGCGGCACTTTCGTGAATCAATGACCACAACTCAGATGACTCGTGACCGTGAATCAACAATTGGTCACGGCCGACGACTTGTAATGGCATCACGGAAACACATTGCCTAATCGAGGCAGCGTCGCGAACGGATTGCGCGATTAGTTGCCCAGCAGTGATCGTCGGGCCGGCGTCACCCGGCCAATTCGTGAGTACTGGCAGTTCAGCTAAGTTGACGTCGCGGCCAAGTTTTACGACCTGCTGGCACAGTCCCGACTTCACGACGGTTGGCGGCCAGTTCGCCAACTCGCTCAACTTGGGGAACAGCCTCCACGTATCAAGCTTCCCGCGCGGCAGGGACAGCGACAGCCAGTCATCAAACCGTCGAGACAGATCGTCCAGCGAGTTGACTCCGAATACGGAGGCGATGCGTCGCGGGTTGCCTAATAAATTAGTGACGACGGGCATCGTCTGGCCGCGCACGCGTTCGAAAAGCAGCGCCGGTCCACCGTCCGGCTGGCGGCAAACTCGGTCGGTGATCGCAGCGATTTCATGAACCGGATCGACTTCGACCGCGACTCGCAACAACTCGCCAGAGTTCGCCCAGCGCGTCAAATCATCAACCAATTGCTCCGCCATCGGCCCCACTCAAACTTTAGTCTGATCCTTTGTGGGGTCGGACTACAGAATCAACTCATCAATCTTGTTCCATCCGAGCCTTGAGTTCGTCGCGTTCTTTGCGAGTCACTTCCAAATCGAACATCAGGTATTTGATGTCAAGCCGCAGTTGAGCAAGAGCTTCTTGGACGAGAGCG
>JANMIF010000549.1:0-5054 GCA_031375695.1 Planctomyces sp. | reverse complement strand
GTCTTCGGCCCAACGTCTCACCCGGCGTGGCGCGTTGTGGATTGGATGACCGCACTTCTGTTCGCGGCCGATCTGATCGTGCAGTGGCGTCGTGCGGGAGTGTTGCGGCCAGGACAGCTCGGCTCGCACAAGCTGAATTGGCGGCTGCGCGCGTGGCTGGCGTTTGATTGGATTGCGGCGATTCCCGGACCGCTTCTCGCCGGTCACGGTTGGATGTTGTCGCTGCCGCTGGCGAAGTTGCCTCGGCTGGCACGATTGACTCGGCAGTGGCGGAAGCGAGCGACACGACATGGGTCGCAAGTTCGGCTGATCGTGTTTGTTTTTTGGCTGGTGCTGATCGCTCATTGGCTGGCGTGCGGCTGGGCAATGATGCGTCTCCCACGCCCCGGCCACGATGAATTCACGCACTACATTCACGCGCTGTACTGGTGCATCACGACGCTAGCAACCGTCGGCTACGGTGACATCACGCCGGAAACACCCGCCCAGATGATCTATTCGATGTTCGTAATGATCGTCGGCGTCGGGCTGTTTGGGTACGTGATCGGCAACGTGGCACATTGGCTAGCGAACATCGATCAGGCTCACACGCAGTACCAAAACAATCTGGACCGGCTGGCCACGTTCCTGCGTTATCGTCGCGTTCCCGCCGACTTGCAGCGACGCATCTTCGACTACTACGCCTACCTTTGGGAAAACCGGCTGGTGTATGACGAGTTCGCAATCCTGGCCGAGCTGCCGGTGCCGCTACAATCGGAAGTCTCGCTGGCGCTGAAAAAAGACTTCATCGAAAAGGTGCCGTTCCTGCGCGGAGCCAGTCGGCATTTGATTCGCGACATGTCGCTGGAACTGCATCCAGCGATCTACATGCCCGGTGATTTCGTGTTTCATGCCGGCGAAATGGCTCGGCACATTTACTTCATCAGCCGTGGCTCCGTCGAAATTATCGCGTCGGACGGCCAGACGGTCCTCTCGACCATGCATGACGGTGATTTCTTCGGTGAGATCGCCCTGCTCTTTCATCAGCCGCGATCGGCTAGTGTCCGCGCACTCGAATACTGCAATCTGTATGCACTCGACAAAGCCACATTCGAACGCATCCTGTCGCATCACCCCGCCTTCGCAGCTCACATCCAAGCCGAAGCCCAACGCCGCCGCGAGTCACGCTAACTTGTCGCGACGATGTCCGTGACTTACCGTTCGCAACCGATTGAAACGACTTTCAAATTTGACCTTGGGAATTGATCGCGATCATGCCTGACCTGCAAGACTTGGCCCGAAAGCTGAACACCAACAACGCCTCGAAAATCGTGCTGCTCGTGGCCGACGGCCTGGGCGGATTGCCGCTGACTCCTGACGGATTGACCGAACTGGAAACGGCCAAGACGCCGAATCTCGATGCGCTCGCGAAACTCGGCACGCTCGGCTTGAGTACTCCCGTGCTGCCGGGGATCACGCCGGGAAGTGGACCGGGGCATCTCGGCCTCTTTGGTTACGATCCGCTGGAATATCAGATCGGCCGCGGCGTGCTTGAAGCGTTGGGGATCGACTTTGAACTGGGCCCGAACGACGTCGCGATTCGTGGCAACTTTTGCACGGTCGATGCCGCCGGAGTGATCACGGATCGACGAGCGGGCCGCATCGCAACGCCGATCGCGGTAAAACTGTGCGAGAAGTTGGACGCCGACATCAAGATTCCCGGTGTGCAAGTATTCGTGCGACATGTGAAGGAATATCGGCTGGTGATCGTGCTGCGAGCCGAAGGACTTGGCGGCGAAGTCGAAGATACCGATCCGCAGAAGACCGGGGTTCGACCGCTTGATCCAGTCGCGAGGAATCCGAATTCGCAGCGCACCGCCGAACTGTTGAAAGAGTTCGTTCGGCAAGCGGCCGAGATTTTGAAGAACGATGCGCCAGCTAATCTGCTGACAATGCGGGGCATCGACAAGAAGCCGCCAATTCCGACGTTTGAAGAAGTTTACGGGCTGCGAGCTGCCGCGATCGCGGTCTATCCGATGTATCGTGGCCTCGCTCGGTTGGTCAGCATGAACGTGCTCGACGCAGGTCAAACACTGGCCGATCAAACCGCTCGGCTGAAGCAAAGTTGGAATGACTTCGATTTCTTCTTCTTGCATTTCAAATACACCGACTCAACCGGCGAGGATGGTAACTTTGCTGAGAAAGTCCGTCGCATCGAAGAACTGGATGCCGCGATTCCCGCGATCATTGCGCTGAAGCCGGACGTGCTGATCGTGACAGGTGATCATAGCACTCCGAGCAAAATGAAGTCCCACAGTTGGCATCCGGTGCCGGTGCTACTTTCGGCTCACGAACGCTGTCGGCCGGATCGCTGCGAATTTTTCGGAGAACGCGATTGCTTGCACGGCGGCTTGGGACAATTCCCTGCCAAGTATTTGATGGGCTTCGCGTTGGCTCACGCCGGCCGACTAGATAAGTTCGGAGCGTGATACCACAGGAATTGGATAACGGCCTTCGTCCTTCTTCGGCGGGCCGAAGGCCGCCAGGCCGAGTGCGGAGTTCAGTTTCCTGGAACAATCCGGGACAGCTCAAACAACTGATAATGCAGGCCGGGGGCCGAAAGCTCTTGCCCGTCGATTCCGCGAATTGTCACGTTGTAGCCACGTTCTTGAGCGAGATACCAAAATTGATGTGAGACGCTGCGGCCTCCGTCGGCCAGCCAACAAAGGCCGCCAGGTTCGAGCATCACTTCGAGAAGATCGAGGATTGAGACGAGATTTCGCTGTTCGTATAGCAGATCGCAGCCGACGATGATGGGGTATGTTGTCTGTGTCGGTTGACGCCAATCGAGAGTAAAGGCGCTGAAGCATTGAAATCCGTTAAGCCGCGCGTTGTACTCGGTCAACCTGACCGATTTTTGTTCGTAGTCGGTTAGGTCCACGTGGCAGCCCCGCGCCAGTGCGGCCAGCCCAACCAATCCTACTCCGCAGCCAAGTTCCAATACGCGAGCGCCCGCCGGCCAGTCGGCCACCATGACGGCTCGAACCATGTGCAACGCTGCGGGCCACAAGTAGGCCCAATACGGCATGAAGTCGTCGCGCTCGTTTTCCGCCAAGACGGCTAAGTCGTCGAGCAATGAATCCGGACGAAACGGCAACATCACCCGCATCGTGCGGTCACCGATCGGAAATTGCCGTTCAATCCAGCCACAGGGAAACGCTGGCAACTCCATCGGATGCACGACAGGCTCCTCGGCGCCGTCGCGTACTGGATTAATCTCACGCCGAATGTCGCTGGTTGGAATGGTCGAGATGACGGCGTCCTCGCGGCATTGCGGAGTTGCCACATCGTACAGGTGGAGACATTGAACTCAATCGCTTCCGGCCGAGACCGGCATCGGCTTTTCGACTTTGCTTTTTGTGCCTGGCTGAATGCAGAAGATTTGGCTGCGGTTGGCGATGAACAAGCGATCGTTCGCGACAACGGGCGACGTGAAGACGGCACTCCCCATGTTCGTCACAACCGGACGATCGTTTTCATCCGCGCCGGGTGGCAGAAACCCATTCAGCGGAAATCGCTCCGGTTTGCCATCTTTCATAAAGACTTTGCCTTCGATGTTCTTCATTTCTTTCATAGCCACGGCTGGGTCGGCAGACAGAGCGAAGATCGAGATATCGCCGTCTTCGTCGCTGATGTAGACGCGGTCTTCCACGATCAATGGCGACGACCAACTGGCCGCCAGCATGTCGAACGTCCAATGAGCTTTTCCGGTTTTGGCATCAACGCAATGCACCAATCCGCTGAAGTCGGCGACGAACAGCAGGTCATTCTTGATTGCCACCGTGCCGCAGGTCCGATGCATCGTTTCTTCAAACTTCTTCTGCTTCGGATCATTGCCAATGTAATGCCACACGGCGGCGGCATTCGGATTTGGCTTCTCAACGTCCCCTTTGTCCGCTTCCAGAGCCTTCAACCGCTTATGCGGGATCGGAGAATTGCCACCGTCGTGATCGGGATTGAACACCTGTGTCGGGCTGACGTCCCCGCGTTTGTTCGGGTCGATACACCACAGGTGGCCGATTCCTTCACCATGTTCGGGGTCTTCGCCGACTGCAATGTACACGAGGCCGTCATACACGACCGGCGTGCCGATCAAGTGATTTCGAGTCGCTCGGCCACCAAGCACATAAATCGATTCCTTCGGATTACAATCGAACTTCCACAACAACTTGGATTTACCGTCCTCTCCCTTCGGATCGAACGCATACAGCCAGCCGTCGCCGCCAGCAAACAACACCTGTTCTTGGCCGTTGAAGAGACCGTAACCGGGTGAACTCCACTGGCCGTGCAGCACGTTTTCGCCGGGACTGCTGTCGGTCCACAGGACCTCACCAGAAAGCATGTCCAGCGCGATGAAGCTAGGAGCGGTCGGCTGAGGCAGGCTAATGTGGCCTTCATCCACGCCATTGGCGGTGTGAACGAACAGCGTCGAGCCGACATATGTCACCGAGCATGCGCACATGTTGTGTTGCGACACGCCGAGCTTCCCCATCATGTCGAACTTCCAGACGACATCGGCCTCGTCCTTGTTCTCGTTCTCTTCAGAGGTGAACGGGCTGTCATTTTCGTTGTCGAGGAATCCTTCGGAGTCGAGGCAGACGACTTCGCCGCGGCTGGTCACGTACCACAGGCGGTCGCCTTCGCAATACGGCGAGCAACAGATTCCCTGGTCCGGCCAGTCATGCACCAGTCCCGTCGGGAGCTTCTGGCTGGAGTGCTGCCACAGAAACTTGCCAGTCTTCTCATCGAGGCACAGCAGCACGCCCAGGTCGACGTTCTTGGGATACCGCTTCAGGTAGCCGTGGTAGTTGTTGGTGCCGACGTAGATCTTGCCGTTGGCCACGACCGTGTTGCCGTAGGTCTGTGAGCCGAGCGGGGTCGACCAGAGGATGTTCTCCCCCTTCTTGACGTTCCACTTTTCCGGAATGCCAGTCGCATCGGGAGTGTTGTTGCGGTGGGTCCAGCCGCCCAGCATCGGCCAGTCCTTGGCCCCGACTTTGCGGGTCTTGATCTCG
>JANMIF010000043.1:0-5870 GCA_031375695.1 Planctomyces sp. | reverse complement strand
CGCCGACCGGCCACACGCTGCGGCTGTTGTCGCTGCCGTCCGCTTGGTCGGGGTTCATGGCGAAGAACACAACCGGCACATCCTGTTTGGGACCACTGGCCGGTTTAGAGGCTCAGCAGAAGCTGTATCAGGACACTGTTCGCGCGCTGTGCGATCCGGCAACGACGACTTTAGTTCTCGTCACTCGCCCGGATGTCACGGCGTGTCGCGAAGCGGCTCGGACCAGCCAAGAGCTTTCCCATTTGGGCGTTCGCCATCAGCACTTGATCGTCAATGGCGTGTTTCACGCGAGCGGCTCGAATGATCTGATCGCGGTGGCGATGGAGCGGCGCGGTCAAGAGGCTTTGTCGGCGCTGCCGACGAGTTTGGTGAGCTTGCCTCGGACGTCCGTGCCGTTGTCTGCGAACGGAGTGCTGGGGATGGAAGCCTTGCGAGGCATGATTCGCGCGGATGCGGTGTCAGCACCCGACACAGAGACGCTTGCCGAGTCGGCCGAGTGGCCACCATCCCTCGGAAGTCTGCTGGACGATTTGGCCGCTCCGGGACACGGAGTGATTCTGACGATGGGCAAAGGGGGCGTTGGCAAGACGACGGTTGCCGCCGCCGTTGCGGTTGCGTTGGCCCAGCGAGGTCATCGCGTGCATCTGACAACGACCGATCCGGCAGCGCATGTCGCCGCCGCCGTTGCGGGAGAAACACTGCCAACTCTGCAAGTCAGCCGAATTGATCCGCATTCGGAGACTGAGCAATACACCGCCGAGGTCATGCGGACGGCCGGAGCGGGACTCGACGAGCAAGGTCGATCGCTGCTCGCCGAAGATTTGCGGTCGCCCTGCACGGAAGAGATTGCCGTCTTTCGTGCGTTCGCCGCCGCCGTCGCCGATGGGGCAGATCGTTTCGTGGTTCTCGACACCGCTCCGACCGGACACACAATTCTGTTGCTCGATGCCGCTCTGGCCTATCACCGTGAGGTGATGCGGCAGTCGAGCGAAATGCCGGAATCAGTTCAACAACTGCTTCCGCGCCTTCGCGATCCCGCCCTGACGCGAGTGCTGCTCATCACGCTGCCCGAAGCAACTCCCGTGCATGAAGCCGCGCAGCTTCAACGTGATCTGCGACGTGCGGGAATCGAGCCTTATGCCTGGGTCATCAACCAAAGTCTGGTTCCGCTGGCTGTGAGCGACCCGCTCTTGAAGGCTCGACAACGTCACGAACAGACCTTCATCCGCGAAGTCGCGACCGAGCATTCCTCGCGCACGGTTCTGGTCCCCTGGCAAACCGAACCACCGGTCGGCGTCACGCACCTGCAAGAGTTAATGAAGCCGGACACTCGCCTGACCTCCATGACGTAATTCAACCTCGGAGCACTACGCAGCCATGAAGCCGAAAGTCTTGTTTCTCTGCACCGGGAATTCTTGTCGCAGTCAAATGGCCGAAGGTTGGGCGCGAGCGCTGCTCAGCGAACGGATCGAGCCGTACTCGGCGGGCATTGAAACACACGGAATGAATCCGAACGCCGTCCGAGTCATGCGTGAGGCAGGCATCGACATCACGTCGCAATCGTCGAAGCTGGTGACCAGCTTGTCCGATGTGCCCTTCGATCTCGTCGTCACCGTCTGTGGTCATGCCGACGAACATTGTCCGGCCTTCACGCAGCGCACGAAGGTCGTGCATGTCGCGTTCGACGATCCACCCAAACTCGCGAAGTCCGCCGCCACCGAAGAAGAGGCACTCGGCCATTACCGCCGAGTCCGCGACAAAATTCGGAACTTTGTCGAGACGCGGTTGGGCGAACTCGTTTCCTCAAGCCACTCATCTGCGAAGTCACCGGAATGAGCCGATGTGTCGCTCAAAACAGTCTGAGAAGTTGTGGGCAGTCGTTCGCTTGATCTTGGGATTGCTCCAGATTTTCACGTCATCAATGGCGTTCGTTCTGTTGATGAATCTTGGAACTCATCCCGTGGCAGTCGGTGCCACCGCTTTAGCGTGTGGATTCACGCTCACGAGTCTTGTGCTGTTCCGTGGCAAGCGGCGACAGGGTTCCGGCGATGACCAATGAGGATGTGACGGATGCAATTCGGCGGGCAGAAACTTCTGGTCACGACGATCGGTCTCGCGGTTCTCTGCGCAATCGCGTGGATGGCTGGGGCACCTCGGCAGAAACTGACGAAGTTTGAGACAATGGCCACTGACTTCGTGAAACTTTCACTTCCAGACGATGGAGCCATCGTTCAAACAATTGTCGTGACACGTGAGACATGGAAATCGATGGCGACGTGGGAAATCGAGACGCAGCGCGAACGGAAGGCGTACACAGATTGGCTGGCCACAAAACTCGGAACGGAGTTTCACAAGACCACCGATGAGGATGGCGTGGTCGAATTCCGAAAATCGCTCCCGTCCGACATTTTGATTCTCCGATCCGAGCACAGCCCCAATGACAAACCGCGACGCAATCGGATGTCTCTGACCGTGATGCCTTGGTGAGAAAGTTCTCTTTGATGGAGCCATGATTATGGACCGTCCCGTTGTCTTGTTCCTTTGCACGGGCAACTCCGCCCGCAGCCAAATGGCCGAAGCGTTCTTGAAGAAGTACGCCGGAGACAGTCTTGAGGTCCACAGTGCCGGACTGGAGCCGTGTGGCATTCATCCGCTGACGATCCAAGTCATGAACGAAGTGGGGATCAGTTTGGACGGCCATCGCTCGAAGCCAGTCGGCGACTACCTCGGAAAACTTTCCGTTCGCTACGCCATCGTCGTTTGTGAACAAGCGGAGAAGGCGTGTCCGAAAATCTGGCCCTTCACCAAGCAACGGCTCTTCTGGCCTTTTGAAAACCCGGCCGCCTTTGAAGGGGACGAATCCGAGCAACAGGCGAAGTTTCGTGAAGTCCGAGACCAGATCGACGAACAGATTAAGCATTGGTTGATCGAAGAAGGGCTGTGTTGATTGGCGCTGGAGCGTCAGAATGAGCGAGCACCACACCGAAAGTTTCGCGATCAAGTTGCGCCATTAGTTCCCAGACATCTGCCACGTTGCTCCGGAACGTTGATCAGAACTGCCAGCGGACATTCAGACACAGCACACATTGAGGAATCATGACTTTTATCAACACGGCTTTGCTCTTCACCTTGACCGCCGTCGCGGAAATCTTTGGCTGCTACGCGGTGTTCTTGTGTTTGCGACTTGAGCGAAGTGCCTGGTGGCTGGGGCCGGGAACTGTGTCATTGGCGTTGTTCGCGTGGCTATTGACGCGGCACCCCGAATCGGCAGCGGGGCGTGTTTATGCGGCGTATGGCGGCGTTTACATCGCAGTCTCTGTGCTCTGGCTCCTGATTGTGGAACACAAAACCCCCGACCGCTGGGACTTGCTTGGAAGCGGAATCTGTCTTGTCGGTGCGGCCGTGATTTACTTTGGACCGCGCGGCTGAAAGCGGTGGCCGAACCGCTGCGAGTCGCGGACGCTTCAAAGAGCGAGTCAGCGGATGCGGCCGAAGCGAATCTCGTGAACCGCGCGGTTCTTCGCTTCCTTGGGTTTCAGTTTTGTGGTGATTGCGATTCAGGCGATACAAAACTCGTTTCGACGGGAATCAAAAGCACGACGACAGCTCCGGCCTAGCAACCAGCGTATTCAAGGAGTCATAGAGATTCGCTCTCCAGCGAACCTTGCAAACTTCTGGTTCGCTTCAATCCCGACGAATCGCCGACCACTTTCAATTGCAGCGACACCGGTAGTGCCGGAACCGCTGAACGGGTCGATGACGAGATCGCCGGGCTGGCTGGCGCAGAGCACGATCGGGCGGACGAGGGCCAGTGGGAGTTGAGTGGGGAAGTCGGGAAGACGTTCGCGGCTGTTTTCGACGAGACGGGGGATGCACCAGACGTTGTCCCAAAGTTTGCCGTGGGGATTGGCTCGTGAATCGGCGTATTTCGATTGGCGGTCGGACGGGCGTGAGACGGCGTCCGTGTTGAAGACAAAGCGACGTGGGTTCTTGACGCAGTAGAAGATGTGCCGCGAGCAGCGATTGAAATTGTTCGTGCAGTTCACGCCGAACGTCTCGTACCACTTGATCCACGAGCGACGATGCAAGCCAGCTTCGCGAAGTAGCAAACCAAAGTGGTCGGCGTATTCGTCGGAGATCATCACCCACAGACTGCCGTCGTCGGTCAGCAAGCGGACGCACGCTTTGATCCAGCGGCGGCACCATGCGAGATACGCTTCGTCCGAAAGCGAATCCGCCTTGCGGCCTGGACCGTAGTCGATGCCTTGGTTGTACGGCGGATCGGCGAAAACGATTTTAGCCGTTCCCGGTTTCAGTTTTGCCAATTCGTCGATGCAATCGCCACAGCGGATTTCCCAATTTGTTTCGTCGCCACGCGGACGCGTGGTTTTCGCCAAGCGGCGTTGCTCTTGGCGTTTCGATTCGCGATCGGCTTCTCGTTTGGCGACGGTCAGCCGTTGCTCACCGGCTTTGACTTGTTCGTAGAGTTGCGGCGCGACCTGTTTCAATTGCTGAGCGGCGCGGATTCGGCGTTCCGAGACGCGATAAGCCACGGCCACGGTGCCGCGAGAAGTCTTCGTCGGCGACTGCTTCCCGGCCAATGTGATCGGCAAGCTATGGCTCGGCTTCGCCCGACCGCGACCGCCGGTCAGTCCGCCCAGCCGAGCACGTTCCCGTGTGGCGATCTGGCTCAGTATCTCCATCTCTTCTCGTGCGAGGCACGCTCGTTGGTCATCGGTCAGGTGACGGCGTTTGGTGGCCGCTCGCAACATGTAGAGGACGGGATCGTCGCCATTCAGCGGCGCGCGGATCACGGGGACTCGTTTGATGCCCAATTGCTTAGCCGCAAGATAGCGGCTCCTGCCATCGACGATGACGCCTCCGGCGATGATCTCGATGGGAACCCGAATACCGCGTTCGACAATGTCCGCTCGAAACTCCGCATCCTGTTCTGGTGGCATCCGGGGAACGCGGTTCGCTTCGGGATGAAGTCGCAGTGATTTCAGGGACACAAGTTTCATTGGGAGTTTGATGCAAACTCATGTGGCGCGGATTCGCGGACCGGAAACTCCATTCAGCGCAAGGGGAGAGAGGCCAGTGGTGCCGCTCTCCAAATCCTTTCTTGTTGATGAGTGTCGAACTGCCGGAATCTCGACGGCTAGTAACGATCTTCACCGCCTTGATCGCCATTCTCACTGTGGCCGTTCCCATTCGAGCGTTCCGCAGCTTGCTCGAAGATCCATGTGTGGGCTTGGTCGCAGACTTTGGCCACCAACGGCAAATCGTCGCGACCAAAGCTCGTCGAATCCTTCCATTCGTTGCCGTCCTTGTAGAGCCGAGTAATGGTCACGTTGTGGCGTGGACCGTTCTCCGTTTCGTTCTGCCAAATGGCAGCACGGATGCGACCGAGGCGAACCTCGTGAACCGGACGGTTCTTCGCTTCCTTGGGTTTCGGTTTCGTGGCGGTTGACATGAACAAGGTCTCCTTTGATGGAAGAAACAGATTGAGAAACGACGGTCCTCGAACGTCGAGGGCCGGTTACGGATGTGGCCGAAAGCACTCGCACAACGGCGGCTGTGAATCGACCATCTCTTGCAGCACGGAGTTGCAGAACCGGATGACGATGGCTCGTTGCCGAGTGGCATCATTCCGATTCCCTTCTGATGTCACCGGTGGAAAGCCACCGCGATCCAGCCAGTCGAGCAACGACTGTGCGAGTTCGCGAACAGCTTCCCAGTCGCGGATACAAAACGCCTCCTGCAATTGATCCCAAGCGGCTTGCGGGTCCATGCGACACCGCCTTACGCCACGAGGGCCAGCGACAGAAGTTGAGCGACCTTGTAGTCGGCGTCCGCACGATCAGCAGCGA
>JANMIF010000029.1:0-20863 GCA_031375695.1 Planctomyces sp. | reverse complement strand
GGAGCGCAAAGGGATTAACACTTGGGTTCGCTCATGGTGTCCATCGGGTGAAATTCGTGGCATGGTGATTCGGCACGGCGAAGCCTTCAGCATTTCCGAACGCCTGACCTGCTTTGATGATCAAGGCGAACTCATTTATCGCCCAACCGTGCATTACGCCTATTCGCCCTGTGAGGATGCGATCGGCTCGTTGGATGAATTGCGAAACCAAAAATACAAAAAACATCGCCGCGAGCGGATCCTGCGCAATGAGATTGTCTCCGGCCGCGATGAACTCGGTTGCCTGTTGATGGGTCACGATTTCAAATCGTGGTGGATCGGCAGCCTGCTCGACATCAATGAAACGCGACGGCTGGTGCCGGGTCAGAACCCGACCACGCTGCAAGTCGCTTCGTCCGTCTTGGGGGCGCTGTACTGGATGATCCGCAATCCGAATTTGGGCGTGAACCTGCCGGACGACCTGCCTCACGAAGAAGTACTCGCTGTCGCGATGCCGTACTTAGGACCGTTGTATTCTGAGCCGGTTGATTGGTCACCAAGCCGAAACGGTCATCTGCCCGTTGCCGTCGGTGGGAACGGTTCGCTCAAGCCAAACGGTCGTCCGAAGAAGTTGCGTGACGACAGCGACGACGATCACGAAGACTGGCAGTTCGAACAGTTTTTGATCGCCACGTAACGAAGCCGCACGGGAGCTCCGTACAAGCTCGAAGCGCCAGATGTAACGTCGAGAGTCAAGGGCGTCCGGCGTGATGACGCGTTTGTTCTTCTGGTTATTGAGTGGCCGGTTGGAAGTGTCAGTGTTTTGGGAGGGAGATTTTCTGAAGCATTGCAGAGGTGTTCACGGGGACGGCGCTTTGACGCAACTCTGAGACCGGGTTATCCCACGTCGAGTTGCTACTCAGCAGAACTCGACTCCGTTTCTCCCGGTAGGGTCAGAAAATCCCGGTGAGATCGCCGAGGCGAGGCGGTGAACCGATCCACCGCGCGAGGGAGTGCCCACAGATTTTGGCGGGGTTAAGTTTTTGTGGTGTCGGGGATTGCCCAATAGAGTTGCCATTGATCGCTGTCACGTCGATTGGTCAGGGCGGCGACAGATTCGGCGTTGTGCAGATCCCCCGGCACTGGAGCGTTTCAAGCGGGTGGTGTTGGTCTTGCAACGGGCCTCGGTAGGGCCACTGCCGATTTGCCAGCCGCTCTTCAGGAATTCAGAGGAGTTGATCATCTCGCGACGGGCCACAACTTAGTCCAGAAAGTGCTTGGCGGCTTTTCGTTTTCGGCCACGCAGCGGCGAGAGCCACGCCAGCAGTTGTTCGTGGCCATCGTGCTTGAGCTTATGCAACAGCGTGGCCGCCCAGGTTTGTTCCCTGGCCTCTTCGTCGCCGAACACGCGGCGGCGAGTGGCATGCACGTTCTCTGACAAACGGTGGAAGTCCAACCCACAGCCGTGCAGACGTAAACCGGCGTCGTCCAATTGTGGGGGAATCCAACTCGTGCTGGCCTTCCTCCAACACCACGAGCGCGACTACTGGCCGCTCATTTGAAGCTGCGCCGCGCGTTGCAACTTTTCCGCCACCGTGTCGAAACAGGCGGCGTCGTTGTTCAAGCGACACGACAACTCGCGCACGCCGGGCGTGACCGTCGCTCCATCACAGGACAGCACGCGATCGACGGGAACCTCGCTGCCGTCGGATGGGGAATGCCACCACGTCCGTCTCAAACTGACGCGTTCGTTGCCCGTCAGGATCGTGGTCCGCTGCCGGCGGTTGTTTGTTCGTTCGTTTCGTCGGAGACGAGGATACTTGCCGTGCTGACCTCTTAGTCGCCAGCCTGCCTGCGGACGTCATCCCGATGTTCTCCGCACAGACGTTCCTTGTTAAACACGCTTACAGCCCGGAAGAGGCTTGTCGAGAAGTGGCCAACTGGCGAAACAACAATCGAACGGATACGAACCCGACGCGTGAGCAAGGATGAACGCTCTCGCTGCTTTCGTCGTGGTGGAGCGCTGCCCTCGCAGGCGTTTCGGGTTAGTGCGGCAACAGCGTCAGCGTGACGCGTCGCACGTCCATGACGGACAGACCGGGGATTTCCAACGCGCGCAACGCGAGCGGAGCTTGGCCTTTTTCCAAATCAATTACGCCGAGTTTCAGCGGGCGGAATTCTTTCATTGACGATTCGCCGTGCGTACGTGGAAGCGTATCCTGATTGGTGTAAACCGGCGGGTTCCAGCCGGGAGTGACTCGGCCGGACAAGCGGCTGTCGCGAAAACTCAGTTCGATCAACGAACCAGCATCCGGCTCTGGACAGGTGTAGTCGATGACCACCTCGTAGCGTCCCGTGGTGTGAACATTGAGCAACCAGACCATGCGGTCTTCTTTCGAGGTCCAATTGACGAAGTAAGAACAGTTCGGTGCCTGGCTGCTCCGTTTCACTGTGCCGCGCGGTTCGCCATCACGTGCCGGCAGCATCGTGATGGGAAACTCGCGATAGCCAACTGGAATCGGACGCGGGTCCACGGCGTTGCCGCCCGCCGCTTTGGGCTGACCTTTTGGCTTGTCCGTACTGCCGAACATTTCCTGTCGCCAGGCTTTCACTGCGGCGGACAATCGCTCGGCGACTTCCGGTTCTCGGTGTGTGATCGCCGTGGTTTGGCCGGGATCGTCGAGCATGTCGAAGAGCTGTCCTTGATCGTCGAGCCGATGTCGCTGTGTCCGCACGCTGATCCGACCGGCCCATGTTGAAAAGATCATTCGATTTGGCCAAGCGGTATCTTGTTTGAGTAACAACGGACTGAGATCACGGCCGTCGATCGGTTTGTTGCCGACTCGCGGCACGCCGGCCAGTGCCGTCAGCGTCGGAAGCAAGTCGATCGCACCGGCAATCTGCGTGACGGTGTGACCGGCGGGCAACTTTGCTGGCCAACTAACGAAACATGTCGAGCGGACTCCTCCTTCGTCGGTTTGTCCCTTGCGGCCTTTCATGCCGCCGTTCCAACGCCAACTGTTCGGCCCGTTGTCGGAGAAGTAGAGCACAATCGTGTTGTCGGCGAGTTTCAATTCGTTCAACTTAGCGAGCACGCGGCCGACGTTTCCGTCCTGATTTTCAATCATCGCCAGAGCACAGCGAGTTTCGGCGAGGTCTTCTTGATCGGGGAGCGCTGCCCGCTGCGTGATCGGTTTCTCTTTGAACCGCTGCCAGTCCTGATCCGGCGCAGCCCAGGGCGAGTGTGGCGTTGTAAACGGCACGTAGCACAGAAACGGCTTCGCTTTGTTTCGGTCGATGAAGTCGAGAGCGCGATCCGTGCAGGCATCAACGATGTAGCCTTGCGTGCGGATCATCCGGCCGTTGTGTTCCAGTGGTGCGTCGAAGTACTCGCCCCAGTGCCCCGACGAATGACCGAAGTACTCGTCGAAGCCGCGAGCCATCGGGTGATAGGGCCACTGACTGCCATTGTGCCATTTCCCGAACGCACCGGTCGCATAGCCTGCGGTTTGAAACGCCTCGGCAATCGTCCGCTCATCGAGATCGAGCCGCTCTTGCCCGGTGGAAACTCCACGCACACCGCCGCGTGGATGATAGCGCCCGGTCAACAACTCAGCCCGCGTCGGCGCGCAGACTGGACAAACGAAGAAGCGATCGAGTGTCACACCATCGCGAGCAATCGAATCAATATGCGGCGTGCGAACCTGCGTATTTCCGTTGTGGCTGTAGTCTCCCCAGCCGGCATCGTCCGCCAGAAAAATGACCACGTTCGGACGTGCTTCAGCGACGCTACTCAGCGCACAGATCAACGCCATGCTGAGGATATTTCGCAACATAAAAGCCCTTTCAAAACGGCGAGGCTCGCGGATGAAGGCTTGTCATTGGCTGGTTATCTTTGTGGAATATCGCACTCGAATTCACTTCCCGGCAGCCAGGATGACCTTCATGGTTTTCGATTCACGCCGCGACCTCGCGTAAACTACTGGATCGCGGGAACGGCTTGAAGGAGTCATTCAAACGTTCAAAGTGCAGGGCAAGTTGTCGGAGTCGAGATTTTCGATTGACTGACGTGGCTGGCAACGTGGCTCATGAAATATTCGCCTGAATCGTTTGAATTCTTAGTGATGCAAGTTTGCTTGGGAGCGAACCGTGATGTCTGTTCGTGGAGTTGGTTTCTGGTCGTTGGCGATTGTCGTGGGTTTTCTGGTCGACTTGTCGCTGGCTGAAGAGTGGTCGCGGTTTCGTGGTCCGAATGGCAGCGGCGTGAGCGATGTAAAATCGATCCCCGTGAAATGGACCGACAGCGACATCCGCTGGAAGACGAAGCTCCCAGGCGAAGGGATTTCTTCACCGGTTGTGTGGGGCGAGCGAGTGTTCGTGACGTCGGCGGAACCGGACCTTGGCAAGCGACATCTGATCTGCCTTAGCGCGGCGGATGGCAAGGAACGATGGCGACAATCGGAATCGTTCCGAACTTACAAGAAGCATAAGGTCAACTCGTTTGCGACAGGGACTCCGGCGGTTGATGCCGAACGGGTCTACCAAGTTTGGCAATCGACCGAGGCGTCGGCATTGTTGGCGTTCAGTCACAACGGAGCATCGGCTTGGAAGTTTGATCTCGATCCGTTTTCTGAAGGACACGGCGGCGGTGTGTCACCGATCGTGTGGCAAGACCTGGTCGTACTGGCGTGCGATCAACAGGGGCCGAGCTACTTGTTAGCGGTGGATCGTCACACGGGCGAGCAACGCTGGAAAACACCGCGACGCAGCAAGCGAGCGGGCTATTCGACGCCGTGTGTGTACCAAGTTCCTGGTCGGCCCGATGAGCTGATCTTCACCGCTTGGGAGCACGGCATTACGGGGCTTGATCCGCAGACCGGACAGGTGCGATGGGAGATCGATTGCTTCGGCAAGCAGACCGAGCGGGCGATTGCGTCGCCGATTGTTGCTGGCGACGTGATCTTTGGAACGTGCGGCTTTGCGACATCTGACAAGCATTGTGTTGCCGTGCGTCCAAGCGACTCTGGCGGTCAGTCGGCCGCGAAGGAGCTGTTTCGCATCGAGAAGACCGCGCCGCACTTGCCGACTCCGTTGGCGTACAACGGGCGTTTGTTCTTGTGGACGGAAAAAGGGATTGTCAGCAGCGTGAAGCTTGACAGTGGTGAGTTGGTCAAGACTCAGCGCATCGGCGGAAACTTTTCCGCGTCACCGGTCTGCATCGACGGCAAGCTGTACGCCGTCAGCGACAACGGTGACGTGGTCGTGCTCAAAGCCGACGACTCGCTGGAAGAACTTGCGTGCAATCCACTCGACGAACCCAGTCGTGCGACACCCGCCGTGTCGGGAGGCCGTTTGTTCCTACGCACCATGAGCCAATTACTGTGCGTCAGTCAATAACGCGAACGCGGAGGGGCGAGTGTCGTGAAGAGTCTTCATTCTATCGTGTGTTCTGTCGCAAAGTTGCGAATGCTCCGGTCTTGGTTGCGGGAGCGAGGAGACTCATAATGAATACGTTTGGAAAAACTGCACAACGGTCAACGTCTACGTCTCGCCAACTTCGGGAGTTGCTTGCCAAACCGGGGATCATCCAAGCGTTGGCT
Source organism: Planctomyces sp. (assembly GCA_031375695.1). GTDB lineage: Bacteria > Planctomycetota > Planctomycetia > Planctomycetales > Planctomycetaceae > SXKJ01. The sequence continues at coordinate 15,284 of JANMIF010000029.1, read as the reverse complement.
CCGCATGATGTCTTTACGGCCAAACTGTTGGAGCAAGCCGGGTTTGAACTGTTGTTTTTGGGTGGCTTTGGCGTGTCGGCCAGTCAGTTTGGTTGGCCCGATGTCGGACTCGTTACGCTATCGGAAGTGGCTGAAGCTGTGCGACGCATGACGGGCTGCCTCAACATTCCGCTGGTGGCCGACGGCGACACGGGCCACGGCGATTTGAACAACGTAGCTCGGACCGTTCGTGAGTTCGAACGAGCCGGAGCCGCCGGAATGTTGCTCGAAGATCAAGTCAGTCCGAAACGCTGCGGGCACTTTTCCGGCAAACAAGTGATCCCGGCCGAGAAGATGCTCGACAAGTTGAAAGCGGCGCTCGATGCACGTTCCGATCCCGACTTCGTTCTGTTCGCTCGCACCGATGCGCGGGCCGTTGAGGGCTTGGATGCGGCGATTGAGCGGGCTTGCCGATATGGCGAACTCGGCGCGGATGTCTGCTTCGTCGAAGCCCCGCGCAGTCGCGATGAATTGGCTCAGATCGCACGCGAAGTTCCGTATCCGCAATTGGCGAACATGCTGCTCGGCGGAGTCACTCCAATCTTGGGGACGGATGAGTTGCAGCAACTCGGATTCAAAATTGTTGTTGATCCGGTTGCCACGCTGCTCGTCACCGGAGCCGCGGTGCGCAAGATGGCGAACACCTTTCGGCAGAATGGCCGGCTGGATTCGCTAGGAGACGAAGCGATGTCGTTTGAGAACATCAAGCAGGTGCTGGGGTTGCAGGAATTTGTTCGGTGAACACACTAACCCGAAGCGCAAGCGAGGGCGAGTGCTTCACAAGACTTGGAATCGGTGGCTTTGTGGAACGCTCGCCCTCGCTTGAGCTTCAGGTTATTGGCTCAGCCGTTCGCCGCGACTTGCACTAGCGTGCGCACGAAGCAACCGGTCGCGCCACCTTCACGGTGGCCCTTGCTGGCCGATGCGAAGGCTGGCCCGGCGATATCCAGATGGACCCACGGTTTGCCGCCGACGAACTTTTCCAGAAACTTTGCGGCGGTGATTGCACCGCCCCAGCGTCCGCCGATGTTTTTGCAATCGGCCACGTCGCTCTTGAGCAACTCGTTGTACGAATCAAACATCGGCAATTGCCACACATCCTCACCCGCTTGCTTGGCTGCGGCGAGTAACGTGTTGCACCAATCTTGATTGTTCGTGAAGGCTCCGACCACATCCTCACCCAAGGCCACGACGCATGCGCCGGTCAGTGTTGCCAAGTCGATCAACCGATCCGCGCCATGATCGACGGCATAGCTCAGGACATCGTTGATCACCAGCCGACCCTCAGCGTCGGTGTTGTGAACTTCGATCGTCACACCATTACGAGCCGTCAGCACATCGCCCAATTTGTAGGCCTTAGCACCGAGCATGTTTTCGACCAAGCCCGCATAGCCCACGACATTCACTGGTAGCTTGAGCCTCGCGATCGCCGTCATCGCGCCGAGCATCGTCGCCGCTCCGGCCATGTCGCACTTCATGGTCAACATCCCGTCGGTCGGCTTGATCGACAACCCGCCGCTGTCGAACGTGACTCCTTTGCCGACAATTGCCAATGTCGGCGATTTGTCGCTGCCACCGCGATGTTCTAAAATCACGACTCGCGCCGGCCGATCACTTCCTTTCGCGACCGCCAGCAACGATCCGAATCGCTCGGCCTCAAGTTCGTTTTCATCGAGCACGCGAAAGTTCAGTCCGCACTTCGTCGCTTCTTCCCGTGCGCGAACTGCGAAGCTTTCGGGATAAATGTCCTGAGCCGGTCGGTTGACCAATTCGCGAGTTAAGTTAATTGCGTCACCGAGAATGCGACCTCGTTCCGACGCCGGTCCCAACGATCCCGAATCTTGATCGGGCGACAACACGATCTGAGCCGCCTCGAACGGAAACCGTGACGGCTCCGCTTTGTACAAATCTTGACCCTGTGAGCCGACGATCAACGAGGTCGCCAGCACTTCGATGGCCGATTCGCGAGACAACGGCCCCAATTGCTCTGGCAAGCAGAATGCAATGTCAGCCGTTTTCTTCAACGAGATTTGCCGCGCGGCGGTCATCGTCGCTTTGTCCCAGCGCGGCACCGACAACTCAGCCAGCGGACCCAAGCCGACCAGCAACACTCGCTGTGCGCTCAAGCTCGGCGTGTCCGGCAAGGTCACCAACTCCGCCAATTTGCCCGTCAGATCACCCGCCTCTCGCAGCCGGCTGAGCTGTCCCTGCAAGGCGTTGTCCAGCGCGACCAAATCGTTGCCCCAATCCCCAGTCTCCGGAACTCCGATAACCAGCCAATCCGCTTTGACGTCGCGCGCGGCGGATATGATTGTCGTCAATTGCATGTTCGCCCTTACGTAGAACAGGCGGCTCGCCTGTTCCGTTTCTAAAAAGAAACCACAGGCGAGCCGCCTGTGCTACGACAGGTCACCAGACCTGAATCTCCGGCTCCAAATCGACTCCGAACTCACCGGAGACTTTCGCGCGGATCGTGTCGATCAGACTCAACACATCGGCCGCTTTGCAGTCGTCGTGGGTGATGATGAAGTTGGCGTGCCGATCGCTCACTTCCGCTCCACCGATGCGTGTTCCTTTGAGTCCAGCTTGATCGATCAACGCTCCGGCGCTCAGGCCGCGCGGATTCTTGAAGATGCAGCCAGCCGACTGATCGGACAGCGGCTGCGAGGCCTTTTTCATGATCCACAGTTTTCGCATCCGCTGAGTGATCGCTTCGGGATCGTCGGACGTCAGTGCAAATGTTCCTTCGAGAATGAACGGCTCGACGATGTTGCTCGACCGATACTCGAACGACAGGTCGTCGCCCGTTCGAACCAGCCGATCGCCCTTGAGCGTCATCGTGGAAACCGACTTCGCCGTCTGACCGATGTCACCGCCGCGTCCGCCAGCGTTTCCTTTGAGTGCTCCGCCAACCGTTCCCGGAATTCCGGCCAAGACTTCCATTCCAGCCAGTCCCGCGCGAACGCTGACGGAAATCGCTTGCGTCAACAACGTGCCGGATCCGGCTCGAAGAGTCGTGCCGTCCACGACCACTTCGGCGAACTTCGGATTCGACAGTTGAATCACCGCACCGCGAACTCCGGCATCGCTGACCAGCAGGTTCGAGCCGCCGCCCAGAACATAAATCGGGACGTCCTGCTCGTGGCAGAAGACGACAACACGACGTAGTTCATCGGCGTCGCGCGGCGAGACAAAGAATTGAGCCGGGCCGCCGACATTCATCCAAGTGAGCGGGGCCAACGGGCGATCAGGTTGTGTGATTTCGCGGAATGCGTCGTGTAAGTTCATGCTGAATCTGATTGATGTCTCCTGCCCCCATCAAAACCAGCACGTCTCCGGGGCGAGCGGCATCGTCCAAAGTGCTCACCAGCCGGTCAAGCGACGGCAGCAACTTCACATTTCGCCCACGAGCCGCCAACTTGTCAGCCAACTCGGCATTCGTCCGCTCGGCCGCTTCGCCGCATCGCTCGCGAGCCGTGAAAATCGGCGCAAGGAAAATCGCATCGGCCGCATCGAAGCTCTCGGAAAAATCGTCCAGCAGTGCCCGCGTGCGAGATTCCTGATGTGGCTGAAACGCGACCAGCAGACGTCGCCCCGGAAACTGTTCGCGAGCCGTCTGCAATGTCGCTTTCACTGCGGTCGGATGATGCGCGTAATCGTCAATCAGCGTGACTCCACGCCACGGACTGAGCACTTCGAATCGCCGTCGAATGCCGCGAAAGTCCTGCAATCCCTCGCGAACCGCTAGCGCCGATGCTCCCAGATGATGACACATCGCTGCCGCTGCCACGGCGTTCACGACGTTGTGACGACCGGGAACTCGTAGACTCACTTCGGTGAAAAACTGCCCGTGATGAAAGATGCGGAATCGCGTGCCGTGTTCAGTCGGTCGCAAATCGGCGGCCCACCAGTCGGAGCAATCTCGCAACGAATAGGTCTCGATCTCCGCCAGTGACGAAGCTGCCGCAACTCTTGACGCTTCACAATCTCCCCGAATGATCAACCGCCCGTGTGCCGGCAGCCGGCAGACGAATTCGGCGAACGCATCGCGCGTTTCACGCAGATCGCGGAAGCAATCGAAGTGATCCGCTTCGATACCGGTCAGCAGGGCGTGAGTCGGGCAGAGCGACAAGAAGTTCCGCTGATACTCGCAACTCTCGACAACAAACAATTCGCTCTCGCCTGCCCAGCCGCTGGCGTTCGCACTGACCAACTCGGCCCCGATTACCACGCTGGGGGAGAACCCGCCGTCTCGCAAGATACTCGCAATCATCGCCGTTGTCGTGCTCTTGCCATGAGTCCCTGCGATCGACACGCCGATCCGAGTCTGCATCAGCTCGCCCAACATTTGATTGAATGGCATCTGCGGGATATGCAATTGTTCCGCACATCGGCGCTCGGGATTCGCGGCAGAAATGGCGGGGCTGTAGACCAGTACATCGGTATTCCGAGGCACGAAGTCATCCGCATGACCACGATGAATCCGAAAGCCTTTGCGACGCAGCAACTCAAACGCAGCGGGAGGCGGTTGCAAGTCGGAACCAGTCACGGTCCAGCCCAATCCGTCCAGCATTTCGGCCAATGCTTTCATTCCCGATCCGCAAATTCCAACAAGGTGAGCGTGATGCCGCTCTCGAGTCGTTCGAAATTCCGGGGATCGAGGACGGACTACCGGAGCAAAGGCGGGAATTGTCAGCATTGAATGGCGGGCCAATAACCGGGGCAAGCGCATCGGGCGCGGACAGAGTTCGCTCCGCCGCCGCTGCCGAAACATGGGGATTCGCAGGCTGTATCGACTTGCCTGCCGTATCAGCTTCAACGGTTGTGTCGTCCGCACCACAAGCACGCTTCCTTCCATGTCGGCCTGTGAAAGTGTGTCGATTGTAACGATCATGTTCCAGCCGCGTTGATCGACACAGGCCATTTCACCAGAGTTCTGCCCAATGACTCCAGCCCAAATTAAGGCGGGATACCAAAGAAGCTGCAGATTCGTTCGATCCAATGGAGTGGCGACGGTCGCTGGTCTGTGGCTAATCTGTCGCCGCCTTATGGACATCCAGCGCTGGTGTCGGAGTTTCGATCGCACCTTGGGGAAGTGTTTCGATGGGCGATCTGCATCTCTGCGACTTGCATCGCCACACGGCGGAACGGCTTGGTTCACGAGCGGCTTTGCGCTATCGCCGAAACGGGGTGTACCACGATTTGTCGTGGACCGATTACCGCCACCAAGCGGATCGCGCTGCCGCTGGTTTGATCGGGTTGGGGATTCAGCCGGGCGACCGCGTCGCGATTCTGAGCGAAAACCGGTACGAGTGGTTGATCGCCGATCATGCCATTTTGAGCACCGCCGCCGCTGACGTTCCGCTGCATGCACCGCTGGCTGGCGCGCAAGTGGGGTATCAAGTCGGGCATAGTGAATCCCGCGCCATTCTGGTCAGCGGACAACAACAGGCCGACAAAGTTTTCGCGGTCTTGTCCTCGTTGCCGAAGTTGGAGTTCATCGTCTCGTTCGATCCGATCGTGCCACCACCGCGTTGTCCCGTGCGTTGTCTGACCTGGAATGAATTGCAAGGACTGGGTCGTCAATTCGGAGCGGCGGGACAGCAGGAAATCGCCCGGCGAGAAACGCATCTCACGGATTGCGACTTGGCCACGATCATTTACACCAGCGGCACGACCGGGCATCCTAAAGGAGTCATGTTGTCGCACGGCAACCTACTGACGAATGCCATAGGGACCGCGCGGATTTCGTTTCTCGAACCCGATGACGTCCTGTTGAGCTGGCTGCCATACAGTCACATTTATGCGCGAACCGTCGATCATTATTTGACGACCTGGTCAGGCATCACGGTCGCACTGGCGGAGTCGCTGGACACGCTGATCACGAATCTGGCCGAAGTGCAGCCGACCTGGCTGACCGCCGTGCCGCGGTTCTACGAAAAAGTCTGGAACAGCGTCGTCAACAAACCTCCGGCCGAGCAAGCGGCAAAGTTGCATCAGACTTTCGGCCCACGGATCAAGCAACTGACTTCCGGCGGTGCCCCGCTCCCGCAGCATGTCTGCACGGCGTTTTTCCAAGTCGGGCTGCCGCTACTGGAAGGCTACGGGCTGACGGAAAGCTCACCAGTCATTGCATTCAACAATCAGCACGATTACCGAATCGGGACAGTTGGAAAACCGATTGAGCATGTGGAAGTGCGAATCGCGGACGACGGCGAAATCCTGACTCGCGGGCCGCACGTCATGCAGGGCTATTGGAAAAATCCCGGCGCCACCGCCGAGGCAATTCGAGACGGCTGGCTGCGCACTGGCGATGTTGGACTGATCGACAGCGACGGATTTCTGAAGATCACCGACCGCAAGAAAGATTTGTTCGTAACTTCCACCGGCAAGAACATCGCCCCCAGCGAACTGGAGCGGTTGTTGACCAGCGACCCGTACATCGACCAAGCGGTTGTGTACGGTGACGGTCGGCATTTCATCAGTGCGTTGATCGTCCCCAACGAATCGCTGCTGCGCGAGTTCGCGGCTCAAGCCAACTGCGGCTGGGACGTGGCCGATGGCTTCCTGAAAACCAAACCGATTGTCGATTTCATTCAGTCGCGGATCAACGATCTGATGCAGATCGTCAGCCAGCCCGAGCGTGTGAAAAAATGCCTGCTGCTGGATCGTCCATTTCAACTGGCCGACGACGAGCTGACCGCCACGATGAAAGTCCGCCGCCGCCACATCCTGAACAAATACGAAAACGCACTGGCCGCACTGTACGACGAATAGTGTGACGACCGCGCATTTTCAGCGCGACCCGAAATAAAACAGCGTCAGTCCAAGTGCGACGCGATGCACCGCCGGAGGTATAGCCAGTTCGGGAAGAAACAATTCCGGGACCGCCGCGGTCAGCAACGCTCCCAGAACAATCAGCGCTCGCAAATCGCCCCACGAGCCAGTCGCTGGCTGTGATCGCCGTCGCGACAGCCATTGCGTGACACTGCGAATGATCGTGCCCAGCAAGTACGCGAACACCATGCTCAGCAGCGCGATCGCTTGTGGATTAAACAGCCGCCCCAAGCGGAACAAGTAAATTGCCACGCCCACAAACGCGCCGACGATGATCGTGCGGATCGAATTCTTCGGCAGGTACAACGGCTGCCGCTCGTTCTCGATCACACCTTCTTGTTCGAGCCGTTTAAGCACATCTGGCGGCAGCGTCACAAATCGCCTCGACGTGAAATAGTGAGCCAACGCGATCAACAGCGTCTCCGTCCACAGCGGATTCACCTCGCGGTCGAGACTCAGTTGAGTGATCACGACCGCCACGACAATCAACGTCAGCAGCGCCCGCACACTGCCGGTCGGCAGTCCCAGTGGCGGCCAGGTCTTCGGAGAACCTTCAAACTCAGATGTCACTTGGTCGCCTCCAGGATGTCGTCACGAAAATCTTGCGAGCAGAGTATCCATGTTGCTGAGTAAGTTTCTGCGATCGGCATGGGGACACTGCAACCAATTTGGCGAGCCGGTAGGCGTAAGCCGCCGGACACTTCGATATTCGTTTTCGTCCGGTGGTTAACGCCCACCGGCTCGCCAAATACATTCAGGCCAGAATCTCGCGAACGACACGGCACTCGCGTTTCGCCGTCAATGTTTGCTCTTGGCCGTTGTGCAGGTAGCTGAGCTTAGCGTGATCCAGGCCGAACTGATGCAGCAACGTCGCCTGAAAGTCATTAGCGGTGACGATGTCTTTGACCGCTTTATGGCCGAACTCGTCGGTTTCGCCGAACGCCATGCCGGGCTTGATGCCGCCGCCGGCGAGCCATGTCGAAAAACCTTGGCCGTTGTGGTCTCGGCCGCAAGTCGCGGGATCGCCCTCGGTCACGGGAAGGCGTCCGATCTCGCCGCCCCAATGCACGATCGTGCTGTCGAGCAGTCCTCGGCGCTTGAGGTCCGTGACCAGCGCGGCAGCTGGTTGATCGGTCACCTTGCAGATCGCAGGCAAAGCTGTGCGGATGTTGGTGTGAGTGTCCCACGGCTGACCGCCGAGAAAAAGTTGCACGAAACGGACACCACGCTCAACCAATCGCCGAGCGATCAAACAGCGCGTTCCGTATTCGCGAGTCGCATCTTGATCGAGGCCGTAGAGCTTGTGCGTTTCGGCGGTTTCTTGCGTGATGTCGAGAGCCTCTTTCGCTGCGGTTTGCATCCGCGCCGCCAGCTCATACGACTGAATGCGAGCTTCAAGGTCCGCTTCACCAGGATGCAGTTCGAGATGCCGGCGATTCAGTGTTCGCAGCAAGTCGAGGTTCTGAGCTTGCAGCGTCCCCTTCAGATGCGGCGGCGGATCGAGGTTAAGAATTCGCGGCTCTTGAGCGCGCAGCACGGTCCCCTGAAACAGCGGCGGCATGAATCCGTTCGACCAATTCAGCACTCCGTCCACCGGATGCCCACCCGGATCACTCAGCACCATGAAGGCCGGCAGACTCTGACTTTCGCTGCCGAGTGCATAAGTCAGCCAAGCGCCGAGCGTCGGTCGCCCGACAACCGCCGGGATGCCCTGCTGCCAGTAGCGGATCGACACCTCATGCCCGTTGTGCCCGGAGTGCATTGACCGAATCACGCACAGGTCATCGACGATGCCGGCCGTGTGAGGCAATAGTTCTGAAACCTCGGTCCCGCAGTCGCCATGCTTCGCGAACTGCCACGGCGAACCGAGCAGCTTCTTGCTGGCTCGATTGACGAAGCTGAAAACAACTTCGCCGGAGTAATCGGTCCCGCTGAATTTAGTCAGTTCCGGCTTTGGATCGAGCAGGTCCATATGAGCCGGACCACCGTGCATAAAGAGCGAGATCATTGCCCGCGCCTTCGCCTCGCCCGGCGGTTTCTTCGGAAGCAAATCAAACGACGGCGGCTTGAGCTTCACTGTCGGCGGCACAGCCAACAGTTTTTCTTGATTTAACAACCACGCGAGCGCAACGGACCCGATGCCAAGTGTGGTGCGGGCCAGAAGTTCGCGGCGAGTCACATGTGATCTCAATGACATTCTCAAACCTCTTCGATTCGTGATTCACCAAATGGAATTGGCAATTCCCCATCTGGCATCAAAGTCAGTACTTCGCCGCTTTGAGTCAAGAGCTTTACGGTCGTAACCGAAATCGTGAAATTTCGGTGGCAGGCAACAAAGGAAATCTCACGAATGCGGCGACGCAGGTTACTCACACAGGCGTTTGACCGCATCGGCCAACCAGCCGCTGTGCCAAGTGTGTTCACGTTTTGGACCGTCCGCAAATTGTCTCGGAATGCCGAGTTCCGTCAGCAGCAGTTCCGCACGCTGATGATGTTCGCGAAAGTTGTCGTAGCCAAGATGAATGAGCCGCGACTCAGCGGGATTGCCGAACTGCGGACGCAGCCGGTCAGCGCGGTCACGCAGCAAACTGTCCAGGCGGTAGTGTTGAAAGTTTTCGGCCGAGCCGTAAATCGACTGCATGCCGAATTGATCGGGGAGTGATTTCATCAATGGAGCATCCCAAGCAGCGGCTTTCGCAAAGCAATCGGGATGTCGCAATAACAGACTCCAAGCGCCGTAACCCGATTTGCTGAAACCGACGAGCAACCGGCCACAAGGTTCCGGGCACGCGGGGTATCGCTTTTCGACGGCCGGAATCACGACCTTCAAGAAGTACGACTCTTGTCGAATCGTCGCGTCGTGTGGGTGATCGGCGTACCACGGCAGATGCGAAAACGTGGGAGCGACGCAAATTAGCCGATATTTGTTCGCCAGACCCAGTCGCTGAGCCTCAACCATTCCGTCGCCGTATCGCGATTCCGTATTTGCCTGCACCGGGAGCAAGTACAGCGTCGGCAGCAATTCACCCGGCTCGCAATTATCGGGCAAAAACACGCGAATCTGAGTCTCGCCGGCTTGAAACTCAGACGTGACATGATGAATTCGGATGCCATTTTCGATCGTGGCATCGGAAATCGTTGGTTTGGCCGCCAACATCGTCAGGAGCAGCAGAATCTTCCCCAACATCGTGCCTCCTCGCGTGAACGAACTCAAATTACTCGAAACGAACGTTGGGGCATACAGGTAGAAAGACCATACGGATGAGAATTTGACAAGTTGAAATAGCGACTCGTCATGGCTTCCCGATTCGTTGGTTGCGACGAATGAGCGTCTTCGCGATCCTTGCCACCGCAGCCGGAGCTTTTGAAGAACAAACTCCCATGTCGTTTCGCACGGAACTTTATGCCGAATCACAATTGGCCACTCGCGCCGAGAGATCGGCCAAGTTGTTGGCGAACGACCTGCCGATGCTTGAACCAGACGACAACCTGCCAACGCTCGAAATCGACGAGCCGTTGCCGACGTTGGAAGAAGAGCTGGTCGCGGATCGCTTGCCGCCATTCCCGCTGCCGTGGCGGAATCCGATTCGGTGTCTCGCCTGGCTCGCACGAACCTTGTTTGGTTTGGCGAGCTTGACGTTGTTGCTCGCCATTTCAGCGGCAGTGCCGATCATCAACTTCTGGACGCTCGGTTACTTGCTGGATGTCACGGGGAGAATTGGCCGTCAGCGTCATTTGCGTGCGGCATTTCCATTGCTTGGATTGGCTCCTCTGTTTGGGGCGATCGTGCTGGGAACGTGGCTGTGCGTGTTGCCATTGCGACTGCTTGCGGGCGCGGCGGCGGACGCGGCACTCATTGATCCCGGCGGACCGGTCGCGCGGCGCTGGCACTTCGCTCTGATGATCGCGTCGTGGGCGATGATCGTACATTTGGTTTTGGCATTGGCTCGCGGCGGGAGCTTGTCGTGCTTCGTGCGGCCGATCAAGAACGGACGTTGGCTTTGGGCTCGTTGGCGCGATCGCGATTATTGGGAACGAGCCTCGACCGCAATCGACCAGTTTGTCGCCGGGCTGAATGTGAGAAAGTATTTTTCGATCGGCTGGCGAGGCTTCGTCGGATCGTTCGCCTGGCTGTTCATTCCGACCGCGATGTATGCCACGTTGCAGAACCCCGACAAGCCGGGGCAAGTGATTATCACGATTCTGGGCGGGGTCATGTTGCTGTTGACATTGCTGTGGGTTCCGCTGCTGCAAGCTCACTTCGCCGCGCAGAATCGGCTGAGCGCGTTCAAGGAGTTGAAAACGGTTCGCGAATTGTTTCGCCGAGCGCCGTTCGCTTGGACGTTTGCGATCGTGCTGACGTATCTGTTGGCCTTGCCGTTGTACGTGGTAAAGGCGTTTTCGCCGCCGCAAGACGCGATGTGGTTCATCACGATCATCTTCGGGGTGTCGATCTACCCAGCCCAAGTGGCGATCGGCTGGGCTTATCAACGATCGCAACGTCGCCCCGACCGAGCTTGGTGGGTTTGGCGAAGCCTGTGCAAACCGGTGCTGATCGGACTGGTGGCGGTTTACGTCTTTTTGCTGTTCTTCACGCCGGTGATCGCCGAACATGGTCGCCGCGTCTTGTTCGAGCATCACGCGCTGTTGTTGCCGTCGGCGTTTTGACGATTGAGTTGTGGGCACCGCCGACCGGCGGTCACTTGCGACGCCGTCAACTTTTTCCCGGTTGGCATTTGGCTGGCTGGCTGTTTGAGCCAGGTTGAATGACCACGGAATTCACTGATGTCTTGGCGGGATTGATCAGGATTTTGTGTCCCTGAACTTCGGCAATTCGCGTTTGCTGGTTCGCCTTGTCGGTTTTTGATGGCGTCGGGCTGTCCGTTTTGTTCTCGCTCGTCGACACTCCGGACGTGGTTTTTGTTCGGCCAGAGTTGTTGGCCAGATCAATGCTCGTGCGTCGCACGGCCTCCTGCATCTGCTTCTGGACGTCGCCTGACATTTGCAAACCTCCGGTGAAGCTTTTGTTTTCGCTGATCTGGGCTCCACCGCTGTCGCGTAAAGGAATGTTTCCAGGCGAAACCCCTTCCGGCAATTGTGGCAATTGCCCCAAGAGCGCAGGCATCAGGACAAATCGCGTGACCGGAATCAGGATTACCGAGCACATGATTTTTATCGCCTGCCTTGCCAAGAATTCTTTCATGTTGGTTCCCGAACAACTGTGAAATAGGTCGATTTGTGGCTCGGCAGTTCAATCCGAGCAATTCCGACCCAACCCTAGTTCAGCCGAGACGTCTGGCGAGCGGAAGTTAGTCTGATTAAGTGGCTCGATCCCCACAAAAACCGGAACAATCCGCCGCATTGGCACATCCGCAACAATCCCGCGTCCTGACTAGGGCTTGAGAAAAATCGGTCAAACTGCGAGGTGGTGGCGCTGCGTTACTCTTCAAGAATGCTCTAATTCCTTTCTCGACTTGTCGGCCGTGTCGTGGAATCGAAAGGTGTGCTCATGATTGCTCCTAGCATTTATCATCCGCAGGCTCAGTTGGAACAAACCATCGCTGACCTCGAAGCGGTCGACGATTGGAACACGATGGTGTTGGCCGAAGCGGAGATCGGAATCTTCGACTGGCCGCTGCATTCGCATGAGTTGTATCTGTCGCCGATTTTCAAACGGATGCTAGGCTATCGCGATCACGAACTGCCCGATTCGCTGGAAGCATGGCTGAACCACATTCATCCCGACGACCACGACCGAGTCACTTCGAGCCTCGACCGCGCGATCTGCAACGGCGCTCGCAAGTTTCAAACAGTTCATCGCGTGATGCACCGCAACGGCACGTCTCCGCTGTTTCTGATCAAAGCCAGCATCGTCCGCTCGACTGATGGGACGCCGACTCGCATGCTCGGCGCGGTGATCGACTTGACGGCGGTAACGCATGAATTGCCGCTGGTGTCGTAGCACTGGCGGCGTGCCTGTGATGTGACAACAAAACTCCGCATAGGCGAGCCGCCTGTGCTACGAAACGATCGGCCGGATCACTTGGCCGCGGCTGATCGCATACGGGCGATTCTGGTTGTCCATGAATTCCGCCTCGGGCGAATAGCCAAGACAATGAAACATCGTGGCGGTAAGGTCTTCCGGGCGCACGAGTCCGTGACGCGGATAGCCTCCGAGCGCATCGGACGCTCCGTGAATCACGCCGCCGCGAATGCCGCCTCCGGCCATCGCAACAGAGAAGACCGGCCCCCAGTGATCGCGGCCGCCGGCACCATTGATCTTCGGCGTGCGACCAAATTCGGCCATGCAGACGATCAAAGTTTCGTCAAGCATTCCGCGTTGTGACAGATCGGTCAGCAACGCCGCGAAGCCTTGATCCATCGGCGGCACGAGCACATTGCGAAGCCGATTGGTTTCGTCGCTGTGAGAATCCCAACACGGGTTCGATGCCGGCTCGTCAGGCCCACGATACCAATTCACTTGCACCAATCGCACATCCGCTTCGATCAATCGCCGCGCCAACAAACAGCTCTGCCCAAACGGCGATCGGCCATACAAATCGCGCATCGCTTCGTTTTCGGCAGCGAGATCGAATGCCCCGCGCGACACGGCCGATGACAGCAAACCGTAAGCCCGCTGCTGCTGGTCGCCGAAACTCTGAGTGCGTGACGTTTGAGCCAATTCATCTTGCTGCCGATCTATCGACCGAACCAAATCACGTCGCGCGGCCAAGCGGTCGAGCGGCATGTTGTCAGGAAGCTGAAACTCCGTAATTCGGTAATCGGGAGCGTGCGGCTGACAACGAAACAGCCATGGGTCCAGACTGCGTCCGAGCAGACCGCCATCTTGTCCCGGCCAGACGGAGTTATCGGTGTTGAAGATGTGACACGGTAGCCGCACCGCCGCCGGCAAATCGCCACGCGGACCGCTCAATCGTTGCACGACCGAACCGAAATTCGGCCAATCGTTCGGCGCGCCAGGATTCGCTCCTTCGTTATTCATCGGAATATGCGGCCGGCCGGTCAACATGTAATAGCCGCTCGACGAGTGAGCGTTGTCGCCGGTCGAGACCGCTCGCAGCACCGCCAGCTTGTCGGCCTGTTGAGACAGGCGGGGCATCAGTTCGCCGAAGTGGACTCCTGGCAATTTGGTCGCAATCGGCGCGATCAGTCCTCGCACGTTGTCGGGAGCGTCCGGCTTCGGATCCCATGTCGATTGCTGTGGCGGCCCACCGAGCAAAAACAACACGATGCAAGATTTCGCTGGTTTGGCCGAGCCGATTTTATTCGATTCATTCGCAACGCTGGTTTGTGACGTCAGCAACTGTGGCAGCGACAGTCCGGCGGCACTCAAACCGCCCACTCGCAGCAGTTCGCGTCGCGAAACGCCGTCACACAGTTTTGAGCCTGAAGCGAGGAACCGGAGCATTACTGCCTCCGCAAACCGAATCGAAGTCACTTGGCAACATGCTCACGAAATCCGCTGTCGAGTGCAACCGGAAACAGTTCATTCGCCAAAGAGTCAGCGAAACAGGATCAGGGCGGTCATGGCTGTGAGCGACGGTCGAGGCCGGTAGTTTTTTGATTCTGGGAGGTCGTTATAGCCGGAGCTCGTTCGGAAATTCATTTTTCGCGTGAGAGTCTGAGCAAATCATTGGTGCCTGTGGTCGAAGATCTATCTCCTCTACTTAAAGATTCTGGTGAGGACCGAAAAAATAGTTGCTTCATTGATCGAGCGCGAGATGACTCTTCAGGAACATGACTTCAATCGCTCGTTGGAAGTCGGCGTTTTCCTTCTTTTGGAAGCCGTGGCCTTCGTTGTCGGCGAAGACGGTCCAGACGGAACGTCCGCCGGCCCGGACTTTGGCGGCGATTTGTTCGGCTTCGAAGAAGGGAACTCGTGGGTCGTTGCGGCCGTGGATCACCAGTAGCTCGGACTTGATCTTGTCGGTGTTGTGGAGCGGAGCGATCCGTTCAAAGACGGCACGCATCTCCGGCTTCAACAAACTTTCTTCATCGTCGCCCAGGAAGGTATGAAAAGCTTCGACTAGCTTCAGCGTTGAACGCGACGGCGCCCCCGCAGGGAAACGCAAACGTGGAATTCCAAGCGGCCAATGGCTGGCCGAGAGTACGTTGGCACTGCCCACCCATGCGGTGCCCTCGATGGTGAGCAAAACATGGGCGCGCTCCGCCGCAGCGGAATCGATCAGTCCCAGCGCAGCCATGCGCGCCTCGATCATGGGCTGAATTGCGCGCGCAGTTTTGGATAGCGACTTGCCTTCATTGGTGTCTGGATGCTCGATCCACACCGCCCGCACCCGATCAATGCCTGACTGACGCAAATGAAGAACTAAAGCGTCGAAAATTGGGGTTACGCGATCTCTTGTTCCCAGGGCAACCGGTGCGCG
>JANMIF010000534.1:0-7484 GCA_031375695.1 Planctomyces sp. | reverse complement strand
CCCCGGCGGGCGAAACATTCACGGCAAAACCTTCTCAATCTCCCGGACCAACAACGGCGGAACGTTCGTGTCACGCCAAACACCCGAATTCTCTGCGTATTCTGCGCTACACTTCCAACAAGGCAAATTAGCCTGCCGTGGACAGGATGGCACTCCGCAGCACAATCACAGCGACCGGTCAGACCGTGACGTTGCAACCAAATCGTTCGGGACAACTGATCGACTTGGGGCCGACAAACGACGCCGCAGCGAATACGCTGTCGCTGGCCGATACCGAACTGGATCGCATCACCGCCGGAACACTTCGAATCGGGAGATCGAACAGCGGCGCGATCAACGTGAGTTCGGCGATCAGTCCCGCCAACACATCTCGTATGCACCTCAAGACGGGCGGTGCCGTGACGGTCGCATCGGGCTTGGGGATTTCGATTTCCGAATTGGCTGTGACGGCCGGCGGTACGGTGGGATTCAATTTCGGAACGAGCAGCGATGTCGATGTCCTCGCACTCGCAACAACGACGGGGAATGTTCATTTCCGTGACGTGGATGGTCTGATTGTCGGTGCTGTGGACGGTGTGTCGGGGTTCTCGACCGCGAGCGGCGTTGTCGAGTTTTGGGCGGCAGGGCCGACGACGGTCAATCAACCCATGAGTACGGCCGCTGGTGGATTCTCGCTCAATGTTCGTGCAGACGACGCACTCTTGGAGATTAACGCCACAGTCTCCGCAACGGCGTCGAGTGCGTTGATCGCCGACAAGCTGGCGATCAACGCCGCCATCACCGCCCTCGGTTCACAAGTGACGATTCGGCCGGAATCCATTGGCGATACGGCCGACGCGATCCATCTTGGATCAGCCACAGATTCCACCGTGAATACACTGGAACTCTCCGACGTGGAGCTGGATCGAATCACAGCGTCAGCGATTGATGTTGGCAGCAATTCCGGCGACGTGACGGGGCCGATCAACATCAGCGCGGCGATCACCCCTGCCAATACCGGGCGTTTGGTCGTGGTCAATTCTGGTACGGGGGGCACCATTTCTTTCTTGCCGGGCGGATCGCTCGCAGCGGCCATTTCAATCAACGTCTCTTCCGGCAATGGAATCATCACCGACGCCGCAGGTTTGGACGTGAGTAGTGGTCTGGTGTTGTTGACGGGTGGCGGTGCCGGAATTGGTACGGCAACGACTCCGCTACGAGTGGCGTCAACCAGCCTGACAACCAGTTCGACAGCCAACCAGTTCTTGCACGAAGCGGACAGCACGTCCGTGGTCGCCTTTGGATTCGGTTTCGCGGCCGGTTTGGCCTCGGTCACACTCGATTCAGGAACCTTCGCGTTCAGCAACAACAACTTGGTTCAGAATACCACTGCGGTGGAAGTGGCGGCGAATGCGACTCTCGACATTGGGGCCTTCTCTGACACTCTGGCCAAACTGACCCTCAATGGTGGGAGCGTGATTGGTTCGACAGGTGTCCTGACCGGCACTTCCAATTTCGATCTGCGATCCGGGGCGGTGAGTGCCAACCTCGGAGGTACGGTGGGACTGGACAAATCAACCGATGGGACGGTGATTTTGTCGAAGAACAACACGTTTTCGGGGACGACAACGATTCTGGAGGGGACGCTGACGGTCAATGGGGCCAACGATTTCTCGCCGGTCATGATTCATCCGCTCGGAACACTGGCTGGCTCAGGGTCCGTATTCCTGGTCACTCCGGTTGGAGGAACGATCGCACCGGGACAAAGCCCAGGGAGTCTTCAGGCTGCGGGCGTGACGTATTCCGTTCCAGATTCCTCGTTGGAAATCGAACTTAACGGTCCAACGGCTGGCACGGATTACGACCAATTGGAAGTCACCGGTCCGGGAACGATCGTGCTCAGCGGTGCGGCTTTGTCCGTCTCGCTCGGTTACACGCCGAATCCTGGTGCCCGTTTTCGGATCATCAAGAACAACACGAGCGATCCTCTCGGAGTCGGCGGCAATGTGTTCGCAGGCTTGCCGGAAGGAAGTCAAATCGTCGTCAACGGCACTCCGTTGACGATCACTTACATTGGCGGCGATGGCAACGATGTCGAGTTGATCGTCAACGCGGCTCCCACCTCCGTCGAATTACTGAACTCGGTCACGACGCTGGCCGAGGATGCCAGCACTGCGGCGGCGATTAAGTTGGGTGATGTCGCGATCACCGACGATGGGATGGGAACCAACAACGTGTCGCTGTCGGGCGCGGATGTCAGTTCGTTCGAGCTCGTGAATGGCTCGCTGTACCTCAAAGCCGGAATGGTTCTGGATTACGAAACTCAATCGAGCTATCTCGTGACGATTAATGTCGATGATCCGACCGCAGGAAGCTCGCCGGATGTGTTCTTCAACTACACGCTGAATCTGACGGACGCGAATGACGCTCCCGTGGCGGTCGATGACGCGCAATCCGTCAATGAAGATACGTCGCTGGTCATCGCGGAAGCTCAACTCGCCGGAAACGACATCGACCCGGATGCCAGCGCCAACTTGCAGGTCACGGCGGTTTCCAATGCGACTCACGGGACGGTGACGCTCAATAACGGAGTGATCACGTTCACGCCGAACGCGAATTTTCATGGCATCGCCGGATTCGATTACTCGGTGAGCGATGGCAGCGTCACGGATGTTGGACATGTGACGGTCACGATCAACTCGGTCAACGATGTGCCCGTCGCGAACTTGGCTAACGTCACTGGAAGTTATCCCGAAGACTGGGCGGTCCCGTTGGATGCCAGCGGGTCGTCCGACAGCGACGGCGACAATCTGACCTACGCTTGGAACTTCGGCGACAACACCAGCTACACCGAATCAGCCGGGAATGCTCCTGACGGAATTTACGATGGCCGGACGACTCACGTTTTCGGCGACAACGGAACCTTCATCGTCAACTTGACAGTGAGTGACGGACAGGGAGGTTCGGCGGCGACGCTGACCAACGTCAGCCGGGCGACAGCGACTCTCGGTCCGACTGGACAACTTGGCGGAGCTTCCATCAATCCGGTGCAGTTTCTGGGGGCTCGGTTCCAAGTCGCCTCGACGCTCACGACAACCAGCGTGGGAGGGCATTTGCGTTCGTTCTCTGGAACCGGTCCATTCGCGACGATCGTGCGGCTGTCTGGTCCCAATGATTTCCCGGATTCTACTAATCTTTCGACTTCGGATGTGCTGGGAACAGCGATTGTCCCCACGTCGTTGACTGGATCGACGGATGCCAACGCCAATCTCGCGGTGAATCTGACGCCCGGTTGGTACGCGCTCGTCGTTGGCAGCGGACTATTTGGTGCCAGCGGAAATTCGGTGGCCCCGAAGAACAATACCGACCTGGGAACATCGAGCTTTTTCTTTGGTTCGACCAGTGGTTATGCCAACGACGCCAGCATGAGCGGCGTTCGATTCGTCATCAACGGAGTGGAGTCGAGCGGCGTTCCGGTCACGGTGACGAACGTGGCTCCGACGATTCATTCTGTCTCGAACAACGGCCCGATCGCACCGGGCGGAACGGTGGCGGTCTCCGTCAACGCCAGCGATCCGGCAGGAGCCAACGATGCGCTGGAGTATCAATTCGATTTCAACAACGACAGCACTTACGAAGTGACGAACGCTTCCGGGACGGCGACTCACTCGTTCAGCCAGGTCGGGGCATTCACGGTCAATGTCCGGGTTCTCGACGGCGACGGTGGTTCGACCGTTTCGTCAACAATCGTGAACGTCGAGAATCAAGGGAACGACGTCACGATCGGCGGCTATCTCGTCACGAACGTGGTTCAAAGCGGCAGCAACGTGGTGGGCGATGCCAGCCTTCCGATCGTCGGAAACGTGCATCTGACCGGAACGGTCCAGAACGGCCAGTACTCCATCAGCACAACGCTGAGCAGCATCACGGTCGGAAACTTCTCGGTCACGAACGCGAATGTCACGCTCGATGACAACGGCGTCGAATTCAACGGCTCGTTCGATCTTCCGGTGTTGAACTCGGTCCAACTGACGGGGAAGATTCAAGGGCAGAACCAGTACAGCTTCAGTTCGCCGCCGATCACGGTCAGCGTCGGCGACTATTCGCTGTCGAACTCGATCGTGACCGTCAGCCCCAGCGGGGTCAGCCTGAGCGGGACAGCCAGCTTGCCATTCGTCGGCGACATTCTGCTGAACGGTTCCATTCAGAACGCCAACAGCTACAGCCTGAGCGCGACCATTCCAACAATCAGCGTCGGACCATTCACGATCACGGGAGCCACCGTGACCGTGAGTCAACTGGGGCTGCAAGTCTCTGGCGATGTCGATCTGCCGCTGCTGCCCTCAATTTTTGTCAACGGCTCAATTCAAGACCTCAACAACTACAGCTTCAGCACACCGGTGGCCGTTCCCGAACTTGAGTTGTCCGGCTTCTCGCTGACGAACAACATCGTCTCGTTTAGCCCCGGCGGGATTGCGTATTCTGGGACCGCCACGATTCCGTTGATCAGCGACGTTCTGGGGGACATCGAACTGAGCGGCACGATCACCGACGACAACAACTTCGCGATCGCCGCCACACTCGACGATTTCTCGCTGCTGGACGGTTTGATTGAGTTCGACAACCCGGTGCTGTCGCTGACGCCGGACGCAATCACGTTCACGACCGAAACCGACGTGCTAGGAATCGGCAGTGCGGAGCTTACCTACACGCTCGACTCGAACGGCGATTATTCGCTGACAGGGGAAGTCGGGTTGAATATCGCCGGATTCGAAATCGACGGCGTCAGCCTGACCTATGGCGCGAACGGCTTGGATGTCGATTTCGACATGCCGATTCCCAACTTGCCGCTCCCGGCCGACGAGGGGTTTTCTTTCCACGGCACTTACAGTCCCGATCATTGGCTGCTGGCAGGAACGTACTCCGGCCCGATCACGGTCGGCCCGATCGTGCTGACCGAGACCACCGTGACGCTGACCGATATCAGCCTCGGAATCGGTGCGAAGGCGACCGTCGCCGACTTGGAAGCGTTCGTCAACGCCGACTTGCTGGCCACTGTTTATTACGACGGTCGGTTTGAAGCGTCGATCGACGTCAACGTACTGGAACTCGGCAGTTTTCAATTGGGCGAGGCGATTGTCACGTTCGGCAATACCAACCAGGAAACTCACGAATTCAATCCCGGCCGTGAGTTCATCCTGACGATCGACGCCTGGCTGGGCGTGGCTCCGGGACCGACGATCAACTTCGGCGGCTACATCGATCAAAGTGGCAACTACGAATTCACCGGCGGACAGACGATCGCTCTCGGCCCGATCACGCTGGCGGACGGACAATTCACTCTCAACAAGACCGATGGCCTCACGTTCTCGGCCGACACGAACCTCGGCGTCGTTGAGGCCCACGTGAGCGGCACGATTGATCCCGATTGGAACACAACAATCGAAGCCAATGTGGAAATCCTCTCCGGCCCGAACGTCGAAATCTCCGGCTACATCCATTCCAACGGCGAGTACCACTTGGAAGGGACCGATGAATTCGCACTGGCCGGCGTGACGTTGTCGGAAACGACGTTTGTCCTCGATTCATCCACCGGGTTCTCGTTCTCGGCCGAATGGGACTACGTCATCTTCACCGCCTCGATCGAAGGCTCGGTCAACGCGAACGGTCAAATCCACTTCGTGGGAACCGGCAGCGGCCAGATCGCCGGTTTCACTCTCGCCACAGTCACCGTTGAAGCCGATCTCGACTTGCCGAATGCAAACTACCAAGTCATCGTCGGTGCCCACGTCAATCTCCTCGTTGCCGAAGCTGGTTTTGAAACGACAATTGCATTCAATGCTGGAGTTTGGGATGCATTTTCTTTCCATCGTGAAGTTGCCATCAGCGGTGCTTTGGCTTCCATTTTCAATGGAACTGCGACATTTCAAATTGATCTCACGGAAGTGACATTTGATGGTTCGCTAAGTATTCGAGATGTTATTGACAATGTCAGCGTGCATGGCGAGGTGACATCTGATGGAGACATTACAATCAATGGTTTCACCACAAACGCTAATGCGCTACTTTCTGGAGACATCCGAGAAGTCGTAGGAGTTATGTGGGCAGCAAAGCCGGATATTTTAGTCGTCGCGAAATCCCTAAAGTCGTTTGGCGCGACGTTCGGACAGATCGTGACAGAGCTTTGGTCTAAGGCGAATCAAAACATTGAGACAATGGCGAAAGCCCTGAAGGCCGCCGGTGCAACATTCAAGAACATCGTCGATGAGTTGTGGGTCAAGGCCGGACAGAATGTCGAAACGATGGCCAAAGCTCTGAAGGTCGCCGGTGCAACATTTAGAGAAATCGTGACGGAGCTTTGGTCCAAGGCGAATCAAAATGCTGTAGCGATGGCAAAAGCATTAAGAGCTGCGAAAGCAACGTTTGTCGACATCGCTGATGCTCTTTGTCAGAAGACAAACAGCGGCATTGGTGCGATTGCCGATGCGTTGGAGGAGGCTGGAGCCGGCTTCCGCGAAATTGCCGAGGCACTTTATCAAAAAGTGGATAGCAGCGCAAGGGCCATCGCCAAAGCAATGTGGGATGAAACTAGCGCGCAATGGACCGATATCGCTGACGCTCTGTATCAAAAGGCGAAAAAGGGTATCGGTACTATTGCCGATGCTTTGGAAGAAGCCGGGGCTGGGTTCCGCTCTATCGCGAACGCCCTCTACCAGAAAGTCAGCAGTAATGCGAGAGCCATTGCTAAAGCAATGTGGGACGAAACCAGTGCCCAATGGACGGACATCGCTGACGCTCTGTACCAGAAGGCGTACAAGAGCATTGGTACCATTGCCGATGCATTAGAGGAGGCTGGAGCCGGTTTTCGCCAGATTGCGGAAGCGCTCTATCAGAAAGTAGACAGCAGCGCAAGGGCGATCGCCAAAGCAATGTGGAATGAAACGAGTGCCCAATGGCACCACATTGTCGACGCCCTCTACCAAAAAGCACAAAAGAGTGCCGGTACTATCGCAGACGCCTTAGAGGAGGCTGGGGCTAGCTTTCAGAATATCGCTTATGCACTTGGTAAGAGCATCAGTCTTAAGCTTGCAGACATAGCTTCTGCAATCTACGACCGCACTAGCGCCAGTTTCTCTGAAGTGGCTGATGCTTTATGGAATAGCGGTGTCCACCGATTCTTTAACGGTGGAATTAACTCAACCCAACTGGTGAATGCACTCGATAAAGCCGGTGCAGGATGGAACGATTTGGTGTCTAGTCTTCGGCGTGTGTTCGACTGGAGTAAAAGTAGCGCAATTACATACCTCGCGAATCTCGGATTCGGAGGCGGAGGCGGAGGCGGAGGTTATGTTGATGATCGAATTCCGATCCTCGGCAGCCTCGGTTACGTCGCCGGTGGCTTGGTGTACTTTGATAGCAATCTGAATCGGATTCAGGACTCAACTGAACCCTGGGGGTATACCGACTCGTCAGGACAGGCCACCATCGTTGGGGCGATGGTCTTT
>JANMIF010000478.1:0-2488 GCA_031375695.1 Planctomyces sp. | reverse complement strand
CTCTGGTCCGCCGTGATTTATGGCGTCGCTGGATTTTTGCGACCCCTGCATTCAAGCTGGTCATGCAAAAACTCACCCCCAACCAGAAACGCCAACTCACCAACACGCTCACGCTGGCAACGTGATGGCAAAAGTCGAGCTAATGATCTCAGCGAAAGTCGAAATCTTGTTGCACATCGCCCGGCGGAAGCGCGGCAACTGCGCGAGCGGTTGGAGAAATATCTCGTCGCTGTCGACGCGCAGATGCCGACCGTGAACCCCGACTATGACTCGAGCAAAGAGCCATCCGGAAAAAGCGGGAACAGGAAGCTCAATCCGAGGAAAGGCGAGAAGAAACCGAAGGGCGACAATTAAGGCACACAGCATGAACTCGTGAAAATGCCATTGTGGGCTTGAGGAGACGATGATGAGACGAGCGTTAATGACGTTGTCCGTGTTGTTGGCTTGCGCGAGTTCGGTCGTCGCGCATCCGTGGCATAGGCATGCTCGGACGGAGGCAGACAAGACAGCGAGCAAGGCGACGGCCACTTCTGTCATCAAGGAAGCAACTGGCGAGGAATTGGTTGTGGATGACGAACCAATGATGGAATTCCCGTTACTGTTGGCATTGGCCGAGCAGATACAACCACGCGGAGCCGCTCGCGATGCCGAAGCACCGCAGATGGCGAAAGCCTTCGAAGCCTTCGTCAAACTCAAGGCGATCAGCACGCGCTGGGACGAGCGGTACTTCTACGTCGAATCAAACGGAATCCCCGCACATCAGATGATGGTCGGCATCACCGCTTGGCAGCAGCAGGTGCCGTTGCCTCAGAAATACTTCGGTGAGAACTCGTGGCAGATCCCGCTGCATCCGGTGCCGGCGAAGAAGCCGCAGTCGGCGAAAGGCAACTTCCTACGCGGAGCCATCGCGCTGGCGGCGAACGGAGTTCCGATCTTCAACCCGCTCAACAATCGCGGCGAGGATTCATACGCGATCGGCGAACTCGATGAGTTCGGCGGGCACTGTGGCCGAGCCGACGACTATCACTATCACATCGCTCCGGTATATCTGGAGAAGACCATCGGCAAGGGGTTGCCGATTGCCTACGCGCTCGACGGCTATCCGATCTACGGCTACGACGAGCCGGACGGTTCTCCGGTCGTCGGACTGGATGCCTTCAACGGGCACAAAGATAAGAACGGCAACTACCACTATCACGCGACCAAGAAATATCCGTATCTCAACGGCGGCTTCTTTGGCGAGGTCATCGAACGCGACGGCCAAGTCGATCCACAACCGCGAGCCGAACCACTGCGTCCCTCATTGCCACCGATGCGCGATGCCAAGATCACCGACTTCAAAGAGACGAAGCTCGGCAGCTATGTCCTGACCTACGACGTGAAAGGGAAGAAGGGGACGGTCAGCTACACGCTTGCCGCAGACGGCTCCGCCAACTTTTCCTTCACCGACACCGGCGGCAAGACGACCAACGAAACCTACTCCGCCAAGCGCCGCGGCCCGGGCGGAGGCAAGAATGGGCCGCCGCCACCACCACCACGCAAGGGTGATAATCCGCCGCCTCGCGGTGAGAACCCACCGCCGCGTAACGACGATCGGCCGACAACAAGTACCACTCGCGAAGAATCCTCGAAGCCGCGCAGCAATCTTCCGCAACTGGCGGTAACAAGTTCATCCGTCGATGCGAAAGGATTCCTCTCGATCGACTGCACCTGCGACGGAGCGAGCCAATCTCCCGCTGTCGAATGGAAAGACGCTCCGAAAGGAACGAAGTCATTCGCTGTCAGCCTTTGGCACACAGCTCCCGATCAAGAGAAGTCGTACTGGGTCGTCTACAACATCTCGGCCAACGTCACGAAGCTGGCGAAGAATGGCAAAGGAGTCGGCAAGCTGGGTCTCAACGACAAACGCCGAGCCGAGTATGACCCGATGTGTTCCAAAGGTCCGGGCGTGAAGACGTACCACATCACCGTCTTCGCCTTGTCCGCCGAACAGATACCAAAACTGTCCCCCGACAAGGCCAACCGAGCCGGACTGCTCGAAGCGATCAAAGGCATCACGCTCGCCGAGGGAACGTTGGACTTTCAGTACGAACGGAAGAAGTAACAGACTTGCTTCGGGGGTCACCAATGCGAAGAGAATTCCACATCAAGCGCATTTACGACTCGCCGTCGGACACCGACGGATTCCGCATGCTCGTCGATCGCCTATGGCCGCGCGGCATCACCAAAGCGGAAGCTGGCATCGACCACTGGGCCAAGCTTCTCGCTCCGTCCACCGAACTGCGAAAATGGTTTCACGAAGACGCCTGCCGCCTCAACGAATTCACGGTCCGATACCGGGCTGAACTTGAGGACCGCCGAGACGAAATCGATCAGCTTTTCAAAACGATTGAAGATGAATTCATCACGCTGCTGACAGCCACCAAAGAACCGTCCACCGGACATGTCCCGATCCTGAAAGGGTTCCTCAGCGGAAAGGCACTTGGGG
>JANMIF010000389.1:0-2135 GCA_031375695.1 Planctomyces sp. | reverse complement strand
TTCAAAACCGTAGCCAAGAACGGCCCAACAATCCCAGACCAATCCTCGTCTGTCGGATAATTACAAGACAATTCCGACCAGCGTCAACCGAAGGTCCGCACACAACCCCGTCACTACGTTGCTGACAGTGCCATTCGGGACGGGGCCTCCTCCGGTTGAAACAGCGTCGTCTGATAGTGATCACGACCTGTGTCCTCCGTCGCAGTCAGAACCCGCAGGACTTCTGTTAACATGCGTCCGTCGGTCCAGAGCGGACGGGTCTGCCCACCGTCCGCCAGATCGCGGCCCGGGTGGCGATCGAGTCCACACAGCAGAAGAGGGCGTCGCCGACTTCCTGGCGGGCACGGAACGATCATTGACAGTCGCCGGTGTAGTAACCCTGGGTGGTGATGTTGGTGGCTTCGACCGTGTCGAAGTCGATCAGTTGCAGCCGGGGGACGCCGAGAGCGGCGAGTTGCAGGGCCTGGGAATCGCCGTTCGGAATCTCGATCCGTGTCCCGCCCGGCAACCAAACCGCGACGCTGGCCGTCCCGACCAACCGCACGGGAGCGAATGCTTCAACCGCGCGCGGGCCGTCGCTTTGCCGAGCGGAGCCTTCCGCCATTTTGTTTCCGCCACTGATAAGAACGACGCCACCGAAACCGATTCGCCGCGACAAAACCGAGTCATTGAAATCTCGGCCTGCCGAAACCGTTCCAATCGCGTCCGCCACTCCGCCAACTTCCCCACATCCACGCTCCGAGCCATGACGCCTCCAAGTCGAAAGGGTTGTGAATCAACAACCCAACCAACTTACTCGCATCGTCAAGACTGGCGCTGATGGGCGCTTACACCCAAAGCGTTAGTTTTGAAGTTGCGCAGTTTGGTTTCGTTGTCGGAAACTGGTATTGCCGAAAATACGAGTCCTGCCCCATGACCGGATCATTGGAATCTCACCAGTCACAGGGAGGACTCGCGATGGTCATCGTCTTGGAATCGGTTCGGGGGCTCAAGGGATTCGTTCGGAAGACGGGTCTGAATGAATTCGCGATGCGGATGATTCTGCGGATGGTGGTGGCGTTCATTTCTCATCAAGGTCGCATGTCGTGCTCGGCGGCGGCGGGGAGCATCGCTTCGGAAGCCGTTCATCGCGGGCAACTGACTCGGTTTCTGGCTCGCACGAGATGGCAGAAAGTCGATTTCAACGATCCCCTGCGGTCGGCGTTGCTGCAAATGGAAACTCGGAAAGGGCGGTTCGTTTTTATCATCGACGCGACGCTGACGAGTCAGGCGGGCGAGAAAACTCAAAACACTGACAGCACGGGGAATCGCTGTCGCAAACGCCGGTCGAAAAAAGGCCGCCGCTACAACCAGAAGAAGATCGTTCTCAAGAAGTGTCACAGCTTCACCTTTGGGTTGCTGATCACACCGTCGGGATTTCGCATTCCGTATGAAATCCCGCACTACACGAAAGATTACTGCCAACAGAAAAAGCTCGTGCATCGCACGACGGCGGAGTCGGCCGCGGACTTGATTCGCGGTCTGCCGCTGCCGGCGGGGGCAGACGTGGTCGTGCTGGGCGATACCGCTTACGACGCGGAAGTCGTGCAACAAGCGTGTGCGGATCGAGGCTATCTCTGGATCGTTCCGGCGAACCCAGAACGTGTTTACGAAGGATCGAAGGGCAACCGACGCAAGTTGCGTTCTCGTCTCAAGGATTGGAGCAGTCTGTCGCTGAAAACCATCAGGTTTCAGGCGTCGACTGGGAAGTACGCCGTTTATCGACGACTCTCCAAATGGCGTCTGGGACCGAAACAGAAGCCGCGCGTCTTTCACGCGTATCAGGAAACATCGGCGGTGCAGCGCGTCGGCGATGTGCAATTGATTTTTTCGACAACGAAACCGAACCCCAAAACAGTGACTCCCGATGATGTGAAACTCCTGATGACCAACGCCACGGACATGAGTGTCAGCGAGGTGATCGAACTGTATTCCCTGCGCTGGCAGATCGAGTTGTTCTTCAAAGAGCTGAAGTCGACGTTGGGTTTCGCTCAATACCGCTTCCAAAGCTTCGACGCGGTGAAAGCCTGGGCCGAGACCGCCATCACGACCGTTCTGTTCCTGGAACACGAACGCGCGCGACACTTGGCCGACAG
>JANMIF010000263.1:0-14171 GCA_031375695.1 Planctomyces sp. | reverse complement strand
CTGGCAGTTCTCGCCCCCCAACGACTACGCTACCGCTGCGTAGCCTGCTACCTGAAAACCTCGCGATTTGAACCAGGCCACGTTTCCTCATTCCGACGGTTCGAGTGACCTAGTGTCGTCGCACGACGTGCTGCAGACGATTGCGGTTGGTTTCGTTGCACCGTCGGAGTCCGTTGCGACCACACTTCTTCAGCCGCCAATAATCACTCTGGCGACTTCAGCCGGTGCGCCGGCATCAACCAAGGTGACTTCAGCAGATCCGACGTCCCGCGAGATTTCGCCGCCGTATGCTCCCGTCCCGCCGAGTTGGCTGTGGCTGCGCGAACACGATCAAGCTTTCGTCGGCGTGTGCATCGCGGTGTTCTTGCTGGTTGGCAGTTATCATTGGGCGACGCTGAGCGGTTGGGGCGAGTTGCCGCTGGAAATCGACCGGCAGGCAATACATCGCTACGATTACAAGATCGACATCAATTCCGCCGGGCTGATCGAATGGACTCAAATCGAAGGGATCGGCGAAGTCACCGCTCAAAAAATCATCGACGACCGCGCGGCCAACGGCCCGTTCCGAGACATCACCGACTTGCAGCGAATCAAAGGAATCGGTCCGGCCACCGTCGCCAAGATTCGTCCATATCTTCGCCTCAATTCGCCTCCGAAGTCGCCCATGACGCCAATTAGCGCGGCAGCCGACACCGATCAAAAATGATGCGAGCTGGGCGCACTTTCTGGAAGGCTCTGATTGGAAATCCACAATTCGCCAGCTTAAGGTGGCCCGAAGTCGACGGCAGTATCTCGGCAGACTCTGTACAACTCTGGGTGCTGTCGCGTGTCTGTGGTGTCAAACTTCGTGTCAACGATGTCAACAAACCTCTCCGCAATGTCGACATTGGCCGTCTTCCCGGTCTTGCTTGGGCCATTGCAAACACTGCTGGCATTGCTGCCGGCGATCTTGGTGGGCCTCGGCAGTATGTTGTTCGCGGCGTTCAAGCCGAGGGGCTTCGTTAAGCTGGTTCGTTTTTGTTGGCGACAGAAATTGTTCATCGGCTGTGTCGCCAGCCTGACGGTCGGTTGGCATTACGGCCTGTTTGCCAAGTTGTTTGAGCCACGCCGTTCGGCCAACGCGCCGACGGCGACCGGGGGAACCGATTGGAGCACCTCGCGAGGCGGCCCGCTGCGATTGGGTCGCGGACCGGGAGATCACGATCCGACTACCAGCGCGACCGTTTGGAAGAATGACCGCGATGCGACGGTCTTTTCATCTCCCGCAATGTTCGGTTCGCGAGTCCTCTTCGCGACGGCCACCGGCATGGGACCGTTCTCGCCGGAAGGGCGTGGAGCGATCGTCTGTGTTGAGGCCGATACCGGCCGCGAAGTTTGGCGATACGCACCGACAGATTATCGCGCGACGTTCTCGTCGCCGGCCGTCGCCAACGACTGCGTTGTGTGCGGCGAGGGCCTGCACCAAGTGCAGGACGCACGCGTGACGTGCCTCGATCTGCTCGGACAGAAGCGGTGGGAGTTTCGGACCAAGAGTCACGTCGAATCGACCGCCGCGATCGCCGACGGAAAGGTTTTCTTCGGAGCCGGAGATGATGGCTTCTATTGTCTGGATATTGAACCAACGGCCGATGGTCAGCCGAAGGTGCTTTGGCATTTGGACGGCGAACTATTCCCGGACTGCGAATCGTCTCCGGCGGTCAGCGAGGGAGTCGTCTACTTCGGCTTGGGCGAGGGCGGCTTCGCGATCTGCGCCGTAGATGCACTTACCGGCACTCAGCTCTGGCGGATCGAGACGCCTTATCCGGTTTTTGCCACGCCGACGATCGCCAGCGGAAAGTTGTATGTTGCGACTGGCAATGGCAACTATGTGCAGTCGGCGGCGGACCTGCTGGAGATGAAGTTGCAAATCCTCAAAGACGGCGGTGCCTCTGAACAAGAATTGTCCGCCGCGCGACAGAGGTTGCAGCCGGCGGGCGAAGTGTGGTGTATCGACCTCGCCACACAGCGGATTGATTGGAAGTTTGCCGCACACGATGCCATATTGGGCGATGTCGTTCATGGCGATGACTCGTTGTACTTCGGATCACGCGACGGGCACTTGTATCGTGTATCGCTTAGCGGTCAACTGCTTAGGAAAGTGGATCTGCGTGAGCCGCTGGTTTGCTCGCCGGCTTTGGGACGAAAGCATGTTTACTCCACGACATCGTCGGGGCGGCTGTTTTGTTTGGACGCGCTGACGCTCAAGCCGGTGTGGGATGCGTCGCTTGGTGGCGGCGAGAATTTCGTCAGTTCGCCGGTGGTGGCTCATGGGCATGTCTATGTCGGCACGGCTCAGCAAGGACTGCGTTGTCTCGGCCAACCGGGAGAACCGGAACTTCCCCTCTGGTCTCGGGGCGAACGCGGCGGCCGAGCGGACGACGAACCGGTTCCGCAATCGCTGTCGCTCGCGTGGCAGTATCCGGCCGAGAACGACGAGCCGTTCGAGATCATCGCGCCGCTGATGTCGCTCGAAGGAGCGATCTATGCGCTAGGACTTCAAGACGGAAAGACTCGATTCCTCAAGCTGTCCGCTGACAACGCGGCCTCCCCCGAAACGCGGCGGCTGTGGTCGCGAGATTTCGAGTCGCATCCCATTCCGGGATCAATTCCCGTCGCGCCGGTTGGTAGCGGGAGACGCGTCTGTGTGGCCGAAAGTCATGCTCGGTTCGACAGCGTCGGCGGCACGCTCTGGTGTCTGTCGGCGGACGACGGTAGTACTCTTTGGCAGCAGCGCCTTGCGGAAATGAAACTGCCATGTGCGGAGGCGTCGGTTAGTTTGGCCATTAACGCAAGACAAATCGTCGCATGGAGCAGCTCAGAGCAACTCCAAAGTTTTGATCTGACGAACGGCCAGCCGTTATGGAAGACAATCCTCACAGGCTCACGCGCTGTCGGAGCACCGACGATCGAGAGCGACATCGTATTCGCCGCCACGGAGACACATCTTGCAGCGCTCGATTTACCGACTGGTACGTTGCTGTGGAAAGTCCCTTTGAGCACAAAACCCGCCGCCGGCCCGTTCGTCGAATCGTTGCAGGTGATCCTGCCTCATCGTGATCGGCACGCGCTACACAGTTTGATGGATGGCCGATTCCGTTCCGATCGGCCCGCAACTCGCGAGTGGGACGGATGGCCGATTCCAGACGGCGTTGGTCAGCCAGTCACTCCTCAAATCGCGTTGCGCCAACGAGTCTACGTCGGAACGTCCGGCGGAGCGGTTGTCTGTCTCAGCCACAAACCTTCGGAGTAGCGGCTAACACAAAGTAACCCGAAGCGTCAGCGAGGGCGGACGCTGTAAGTAACGATGATTTTCCAATCGAAGTTTTGTGAAGCGTTCGCCCTCGCTGACGCTTCGGGTTACTTTGGTCGTCAATTGGTGGAGATCTGCTCGCATTGAGTGACGAATCACACAAGCCCCTGGTGTTCCGATTCGGCCTCGGTGAGTCCGACTGCGATCCGTCACGCACTGACGTCTTGGGGGGCAAGGGAGCTAGTCTTGCGGCGATGAGTCGCGCGGGATTTCCGGTTCCACCGGGCTTTACGATCTCCGCCGCCTGCTGTGAGTGGGCCGAACAGCACGGCGGCGAATGGCCAATGGGATTGGACGGTCAGGTTCGCTCGGCGATGAATTGGCTGGAAGAAGTCACTGGCCGCTCGTTTGGCCTAGGCTCGAAGCCGCTGTTTGTGGCGGTTCGATCCGGCGCGGCGGTGTCGATGCCGGGAATGATGGACACGATCCTCAACTGTGGCAGTGATCCGGCCGTCGAACCGTGGGACGCGCTGTGTCAGGCGATCAACTCGGTCTTCGCCTCGTGGCACAGCGACCGCGCGCGAGCATATCGGAAGCATCACGAACTGCGCGGTGTCCTCGGCACGGCAGTGAACGTGCAAGCAATGTTTCCCTCCGAGCGATCCGGTGTCCTCTTCACGGCCAATCCGAACGATCCCACCGCAAACGAAATGATCATCGAAGCGTCGTGGGGATTGGGAGAAGCCGTTGTCTCCGGGGCCGTGACACCGGACATCTATGTCTTGGATACCACAAACCTCGCGACGAAGCGCGTCATCCCCGGAGCGCGGCCAGGAACGGAACCGGCTCTGACTGACTCACAAATCGCGGAGCTTGCCGAATTGGGTCGGCGTATCGAGTCGCACTTTCAAACGCCATCCGACATTGAATGGGGCATCGCCGACGGGCGAATCGCTCTGTTGCAGACACGAAAAGTTCGCGGACTGGAAATCGTTCGAGATATTGAGACGGGACGACTGAATGAGCTGTTTCGCCTTCAAGGCATGACACGCAACGATCCGACCGTGTGGGTTGTTCACAACTTGTCTGAGACGCTGCCCGCGCCGACGCCGCTGACTTGGGATTTAGTTCGCTGGTTCATGAGCGCAGAGGGCGGCTACGGGCAGATGTATCGGCTGCTCGGTCATCGGCCGCAGGAGCGTCAACCGGGATTCGGTTTCTTGGAGTTGATCGCAGGGCGTGTGTACGTCGACCCGCGTCGTGCGGCCGAGTTTCACTTCGGTCGGCTGCCATTCGATTACGACCTCGACGAAGTCTTGCGCGACCGCACGGCCATCGATCGGCCGCCGACACGCTTCAATCTCGACCGAGCCGACTCGCTGTTTTTCTTTCGCTGGCCGGGCATGTTGCTCGGAATGATTCGCAGCGCTCGGCGGATGAAGGCCGTCGAGCGAACTGCTCGCGAGCGATTTGAGAACAACGCTGTCCCCAAGCTCGAAGAGTTTTTGAAAATAGTGAGCCGTGTCGAGTTGTCAAACCTTTCGACGCCCGGCCTGTTGGCCGAACTGCGCCGTCGGCGCGATTTTGTGTTGGGCGAATTCGCGGCCGAGTCGCTGCTGCCAGGCTTCTTCGGCGGCTTAGCCCACGAGCGATTACGGATGCTGCTGGTTCAACTCTTCGGACAGGATGAAGGGGAACAACTCGTCGGCCAATTGACGACCGGATTGGGCAACGACATCACCGTCGAACAAAACATCGCGCTGTTCGAGGTCGCCGCCGGCCGAATGGCGTTTGACGGATTTCTCCATCGCTTCGGTCATCGCGCAGCCAACGAGATGGAGCTGTCGCAGCCTCGTTGGAGTGAGGACCGCGATTTTGTGACGCGGATGGTTGAACGCTGTCGTGGCTCTTCGGGACCGTCGCCGCGTGAACGTCACGCAATTCAAATTGAAGCCCGGCAACGAGCCGAAACTTCGTTGTCGAACCGACTCGCACAGGCGGGAGGCTCGTCGTTCCGCGAGCGAATCGTCCACGACATGCGACAAGCCCAAGAACTGGTGCCGTACCGCGAGGTCGGCAAGTTTCATTTGATGCGCGGCTACGAAACGATGCGAGCGGTGCTGGTCGAACTCGGCCACCGTTGGGACTTGGGCCGCGACGTGTTCTTTCTCGATGAGTTCGTGCTGACGCAGTACGAAGCCGATCCGTCCCGTTGGGAAACGCAGATCGCGCAGCACAAATTGCGTTGGCGGTCGGCGCAGAAACTTTCGCCGCCGGATGTGATTGACTCACGACAACTCGACGACTTTGGCATACCTCGTCCAGTGGCTGCGCACGCGGATCACACTCGATGGGAGTGTCGTCCGATCGCCTCGGGGACCGCGTCTGGGATCGCTCGCATCGTGTTCGATCCACGCGAGGTGATTGATCTCGGCAGCGATACAATCTTGGTTTGTCCGAGCACCGATCCCGGTTGGACGCCGCTGTTCGTTCATGCCAAAGGGCTGATCGTCGAACGGGGCGGAGTCCTGTCTCACGGAGCGATCGTCGCTCGCGAGTTCGGTATACCGGCCGTTGTGCTCGAAGCGGCCACGCAACTGATTCCCGACGGCGCGTCGATTGAACTCGATGCCAATCACGGTCTGATCGTGTTGGGGGCGAGGTGACACACCGATGGACACGATGACTCAATTCAGCGACTGGATGCTGCGAACGCTCGACGGCCTGCTTGGCTGGCTGCTGCTGTTGCCGCGCGATGCGACGTTGTTGGTCTTCGCGGTTCTCACCGCGCTGCTGATGACGCTCGCCCGACGTTGGGTCACGAACCAAGACTTGCTGCGCCGCTGTGCCGAAGACCTGCGGCAACTGAAACAGTTGAATCGCGAAGCCAAACAAGCCGGCGACAAACCGAAGCGGCAACGGCTGCAGAACACCTTGGCCTTGGTCAAACGGATGCAGCTTGTTGAAGATCTGAAAGTCTTGGCCGTCGTGCTGCTGCCGGTCGCAGTTCTGGCGATGTGGGCGGTCGAGCGGCTGGATTACCTGCCACCTCGCGTCGGCGAGGATGTTTCGTTGCGTGTGGCTTTCCTGGCTTCGTCGGTCGATGAGGTGACTCATCTCGTCCCAGTCAGCGGCGTCGAGTTGCGAACCCCCGCGATTCAGGTTGTCCAAGCGGGTGCTGACGTTTCTTCTGGCGGCTGGGCCGAGTGGACGGCCCGTCCGCTCAACGCCGCTGACGAACTGACGCTGACGATTCGGCATCACGGCGAGACCATCACGCATTGCGTCGCTATTGGCCAGCCAACCTATTTGTCTCCGCAACAATTTCATTCCAGCGAGCGGATGGCGAAGTCGGAGGTACGGCTGACTCGGTATCGGCCGCTGGGGTTGGATCTGCGGCTGGAATCATTGGGACTGCCTCCGTGGATGCTCGGTTATCTCGCACTGACGCTACTGCTCGTGCCGCTCGCGAAGCGTTGTCTGCGGGTCGCGTGATGGCAACGATCAGCAACTGGCCGGGATGTTCGGCGGCTGAGGGTTGATCTGAGTGGTCTGGTGTTCGCTCAACCCGACTTCTTGGCATCCGCAGGTGTCTCGATGGTTGGGCCGAAGCCGGGCGGCTCTTTCGGATTCGGCGGCGGAGCTTTGGCTTTCCCCGCGATCACGTCGGCGAGTGTCTGCTGTAACTCGGCGGTCGTCCCTTTGAACGTGCGTCGCAAATAAATCTCGCAGTGAGTGAACGCCCAGCGGGTTTGGTCGCCGTCGGTTTGGCCGAGAACTTGAAACCACGTTCCGTTGGTGAAGGCCAACATCATGAATTTTCCGTCGTCCTGCTTTTTGACGCCGACCACCAGCGGCAAGTCAGGAGCAATCCGCTTCAACAGTTGCGGCGTGTGCTTCTGCTTGTCCCCCGTCAAGTTGATCGGGATGCGTGTGAAAGGAGCTTTGCCTTTGAGATGCTCGCCCAGTACCAGCACGGCCGATGGCTTGTCGGGATCGACTCGTTCGACCTTGGCCGTGAAGAGGAAGTCGCTGTCGTCGATGAACTCCTGCAACGGGAACAACTTTTGGATGAACGCGACCGCCTCGTGAGTCAGCAGCAACGCGGTGATCAACGCGACAATCCCAACCTTGCTCCACTTTATCCATCGCATCAAATGTGCCCTACAAACGAATTCCATTGTTTTCCTCGGTGCCACCGTCGCGCCACTGTGGTGCCCTGTCTTTGTCACCGGGTCGAAGATGCCGACCGCACGAATTGGTGCGGTGGTCGCATGGGCGACGAAGTCAGCCCCCGCCAATGGCTGGAAGAAAGTGGACTTCGTCGTCCGGCGCGACCTTCGTCAGCAATCCACGAGTGCTCATTTTGGTTCCGACCGCCACGCTTAGCCCCGGTTTCAGCCGTTCGCCATCAACCAGCCGTTCGCGAAGACCGGGGAATTGCCGCTCCAGCGAGTCGATGGCCTCCGCCACGTTTTGCCCCGCGACCTCCACGATCTCGCAACCATCGGTCAACGTTCGCAACAGCGGCGGAATGAAAACTCGCGGCACGACAAAAACCTGTTCATTCGGAAACATACGGCTCGGCGAGCGGCATGGCGACGGTGTACGAAAAGGTATCCGTCGACATGCTGACCGGCCTAGCGAACCAGCCGCGTTTGGAATTGTCAGGCGGCGAGAAGATGATCGTAATGCGAACCGCGTTCGGAAGCGTACCGCTGGAACCGCTGTCCCAACTCGTCGTCCAAGTTACTCCGTCGAAGAATTCCAACTGAAAGTTGGCCACTTCCGGAGCGAGCAGTTTGGTTCGCGAACCGAGCGATGACAGATCACCCGCTTCATCGGCAACCTGCATGGCAGCGCGATCGCCTTGCATTCGGCAGAGGCCGCTCGTGGTCTGGCCGGTCGGCGTGGACAGGTCGCTCGAAAGTTGTTGAGCCAGCGCGGAACTGGAGCCTCGCAAAAAGTACGCGACCGATTGCAAGTCGCCGGGTGGCAGGATGGCTGGAACATTTGTTGACGCTGAGTTGCTCGCCGGTGCGCTGGCCATGCGACTGGGTAAACTGACGTGCAACACGAGCGTTTGTGATTCACCGAACAGGCCGGACTTCTGCGTGGACGTTGATTCGCCACTGCTGGTCGTGCCGCCCGTTAGACTGCTCGTTGAACTGGCGCCGGTTGAAGTTGTTCCCGATGATCCGGAAGTTGATGCCGTCCCCGTGTTGGTGCCGGTACCTGTCGAAGTGTTGGTTCCCGTTGTTGACGAGGTGTTCGCGGAACTATTGCCGGTGGTGCTGTTTGACGATGTGCTGCTGCTCGACGTACTCGAATTTCCCGAACTCAGCGGCGTGCTGCGGAAGACGACGGAGCGGAGATCAATTTCGATTCGGCGAAAGATCGCGCGGGCCAGTTGCGAGCGTTCCATTTCGACTTGGCCGGTGATTGAGTAGGTCCAATGCATCTGTATCGCCGCGTAAACCGCAGTTAGCAAAATGCCCGATAAGCCGAGAGCCAGGACAACTTCAAGCAATGTGAACCCGGATCGCTGGCGATCTGTGGGATTCACGCTAACCCGACGCGTTAGCGAAGGGGAACGCTTCACGAAACGACAAACTCCGCGCTTCGTTGAGCGTTCACCCTCGCTGGCGCGTCGGATTAGTGTGCGGTTCATTGCTGCGTCTCCGTCGTTGTCGTTTGCTGAGCATCGACCCAGACTTGCGGATCGCGAACGAAGCGGACGAGCTGATGGCTGGAGTTCGATAAGCCTCCTTGGCCGGGATGCAGAGCGTCGACGGTGACTTTCAAGATGTTGGCTTGCGGGGCAGATTCGATGGTCAGCTTCCAGCTCCAACTGGGATCGTCATCGAATGGCATTTCGCCGGTTGTTTGCAGCGGGACTGCTCCGGCGATCGCTTCGTTCAGCTTGGATTCGCAGCGTAAGACTGCTTGAGTTTGCAGTCGGGCCTGCACAGAAGCACGCACGCCGCCGTGCCATAACTGGCTGAGCACCGTCACCGCGCCGAGAAATAACGCGACGGCCAGTAAGACTTCCAGCAATGTCATGCCGCGTCTCATCATGGCCTCCGCGTTTCGATGGAGGTGACGGTGACGCCGCCAGTCAGCCCGCGCAGACTCAGGCGGATTTGTCGATTGCGAGCGTCCACGACGGCCAAATGGAAATCGCTCGTCGTGCCATCGGGCTGAAACGCGAGCGGCTGGCTCCAGACAACCTGTTGCAATTGGTAAGCGTTGGCGGCTCCGGCCAGCAATTCGGGACTCAACGGCGCGGAGCTAAACGGAATGCCGTCCAGGTCGCTGCTGAAGTTGACTCCTTTAGGAAGCTCGCCAAATTGCGGAGTCGCCGAGTTGTTTGTTGTTGCCGTTGTCGAAGAGTTGAGCGAATTGACGGTCGTGGCATTGAGCGATGCCGGTTCGAGTGGCATCCACAAGTAATGTCGGCCGCCCGGTTCAAACCGAAATTGCCAAGCGACGCTCGAATCGAGCGCTTTGACTCGAACATTGGTGAGTTGTGAACGCGCTCGTTCGGCCGATTCCTTGAGCGGCTGATCGGCCATCAGACGCATGACCGGCGGAAAAACCAAACCGCTGATGACCAGCAAGACGGCAACAACGAGCAAAAGTTCGGCGAATGTGAAGCCGCTGCGGTCAGAATGTAAGTAGCCGCGAGATCGCGATTTCATCTTGTGTTATCGCTCGGACCAATTGTTGACGTCGTCGGCGGAATCGTCTTGCTTGTCAGGTCCGCAGGACCAGATGGCCGGCTTTCCGCTGATCGTTTGCCGGTTTCCGGATGCCGGAAACTCGTAGCGAAGATGGTTTTTCCAAGCATCGACCGGAACTTTTTCCAAATAGGGCGCTCGTTGTTTGCCGGTGGATTGGTCGGCCTCGGGAGACATCAACAGATTAATCACGGTATCGCCATTTCCTTCCGGGTACTGACCGTCGTGATCGATGGCGTACTGTTTGACCACGTCTTCAAAGCCCTGGATGTTGATCTTGGTCGTGTTGCGATACGCCTTTTCTTGTGTGCCGATCAAGTTCGGAACGACCATCGCTGCGATGACTCCCAAAATGGCGAGCACCAACAAGACCTCCAGCAGCGTAAACCCCAACCGGCGAGCAATCTGCCGGTCAGTTCGTTTGCGAAATGTCGAAGTTCGTGAAATCTGCATGGCGAGAAATCCTGAATGGAGAGTGATTCGGTGGGTATTCGGCATGATCGGTCACGGACGCCGCCGAACATCGAGGTCAGGGTAGTCAAACACCTGACCGGTGAAAATGTCTCGCTTGGAATTCTCACTGCGGAGCCGTCGCGACTGGAGCGGCGTCGTGACAGGACATATAGTCGCTGCCATCGACGTGACCGAAGCAATTGGAGTTCACTGATGGCGAGGCGATGGCTCTTAGGAATTGGCGTGTTGTTTGCCGCAACGCTGTGCTCGCCGTTGATCGGCGGGACTGAACCGTCGGCGTCCGAGACACCGGACGACTCACGCTACGAGATTCGGAAGGATCACGATCCGAATGGGATCGGGAAGTTTTATTTGGGTCGTGAAATCGCGCACGTCATGGGGTTCGGGCCGGGAGGACAGGGGGCCGAATGGCTCGAACGAGCGGTGCGGGAGAAAGAAGAAAAGATCACGCTGTTGATCAAGTCGCTCGACCTAAAACCGGGGATGATCGTGGCCGACATTGGGGCGGGGAGCGGAGTGATCAGCGTCTTGATGGCGGAAAAAATCCTGCCGGATGGCAAAGTGCTCGCCGTGGACGTGCAACAGGAAATGCTCGACCGGCTGCGGGACAACACGAAGAAGATGAAAATCACGAACGTCGAACCGGTCAAAGGAACTGAGAGGGAGACTGGCCTAAAACCAGATAGCGTTGATTTGGCAATCATGGTGGATGTGTATCACGAACTGGAGTTTCCCTATGAGATGATGCTGGATATCTCGCGATCACTGAAACCAGGGGGCCGTTGTGCGTTTGTGGAGTATCGCAAAGAAGACCCGACTGTGCCGATCAAATTGGTTCACAAAATGTCTCAAGAGCAGGTCAAGAAAGAGCTCTTGTTGCCGGAGTTCGGTCTGAAATGGAGCAAGACGATCGACGTTTTGCCGTGGCAACACATCGTGATTTTTGAAAAGTCAGCGATGAACGTTCACTAACCCGAAGCGTCAGATTAGTGATTGAAGACAGGAAAGTTATGAGATCGAATGCGGAAGTCGTGCAACGTTTTCAAGCGGCCCGACCGGTCATCGCGCCCTCAATGCTGAAGTGTGATTTCGGCAATTTGGCCGACGAGGTCGAGCGGCTAACGGCGGCCGGTGCCAAGCTGCTGCATTGGGATGTCATGGACGGGAACTTCGTCCCGAACCTGTCTTACGGAGCAATGGTGATCGAACGAGTTCGACGGCTGACTGGAATGATATTTGACGCTCATTTAATGATTGCCGATCCCGAGAAATATCTGGCGGAATATCTGAAGGCGGGTTGCGACGCGATTACGGTACATATCGAGGCGGTGTCTGAACCGACGGCCGTGCTGCGTCGGATTCGCGAGTCGGGAGGCGTCGCGGGCTTGGCGCTGAACCCACAGACGCCGTTGTCAGCCGTTGCGCCGTTCGTTGACGAGTTCGATCTGCTGCTGGTGATGAGCGTTCAAGCAGGATTCGGCGGGCAGAAATTCATTCCCGAATCGGTAGCCAAACTGCGGGAAGCTCGGAAGTTGATCGGTCCCGATAGAATTTTGTCGGTGGATGGTGGGATCGGTCCGGCAACAATTGGAGACTGTGCGGCGGCGAAAACGGACTTGTTTGTTGTCGGCAGCGCGATTTTCGATCACAGTGATTACTTCCCGGCCATCACCGAGCTGTCTCGGTTGGCCCACTAACTTGAAACGTCAGCGAATGGCGAACGTTGCACAAGACGTGGATTCAAGGCCCGGTCTTTATGCGGTGTTGAACGCTCGCCCTCGCTGACGTTTCGGGTTAGTGGGTGTGGCTCGCCTGAGTGACGAAAGCAAAATATGACAACTGTTGCCGTGGTTCGCCCCGGTTGGACCGATTTCGACGAACAGCAGCGAATCGTCGGCTCGCTCGAAATTCCTCTGAACCAGCGGGGGAACGAGCAGCTTGCGTCGCTGATCGCGCGGTTGACGGAACTCGCCCCGGATTTGGAGGCGATTGTCTCAGGAACGCGGCCGCCGGCGCATACGACTGCCGCCGAAATGGCCGCCGTCTTAAACGTCAAGCTGAAAGAATCTGAGGAATTGATCAATCTCAACGAAGGCTTGTGGCAAGGTCTTTCGGTCGAGGAAATTCGGCGGAAGAACTCGCGCGTGTTCAAACAGTGGGAAGAGGCCCCGGAGACAGTTTGTCCCCCAGAAGGTGAGCCGTGGGACGAGGCGGTCGAACGAGTGCGCGCGGCGTTGAAGCGACCGTTAAAGAAGTATGCTCGGCTGGCGATCGTTGCTTCCGAGCCGCTAGCGACTCTTGTATCCTCCTGTCTGACGGGCGAACCCCCAGACCTGTCGACAGCGTTTCCGGATGAACCACGCGAACCGCTGATCGAAGTCCTCGAATCCAGCGGTCGCGACGGAAGGTTCATCCGAACGGCCGAATCGCCGCCGATTCACGGGGCGCTGGATTCACCAACACCAATTCCGTTGACGGAATAAAACACTAACCCGAAGCGAGGGCGAGCGCTTCACGAAACGTAGAATTCATCGTCCTGTGAAACGCTCGCACTCGCTTACTCTTCGAGTTAGTGTGTTTTTTGGAGTCACTCAATCGAATGGCCAAATCCGCGAATCTGATCTCCGATGTCGCTGATCCCTCGTCGAAACGCCAAAAACGTGGCGTGCCGGAAGGGCTTTGGATTCAATGTGACGGGTGTAAATCGACCGTGTACCGCAAGCAGGTCGAGCAGAACTTGTATTGCTGCCCGGAATGCCAGCATCACTTTTACGTGCCGGCAAAAGTCCGCATCGAACAGTTGCTGGACGAAGAGAGTTTCGAGGAATGGTATGGCAACCTGACGTCGCTCGACCCGCTCAACTTTGTGGACAAGCGGCCGTATAAAGATCGCTTGGTCGAAGAACAAAAAAAGACGGGCCTCAAAGAAGCGTGCATCGTCGGCAAAGGTTACATGCGCGGCCGCCCGCTGGTGCTGGGCCTGACCGATTCGGCGTTCATCATGGGGAGCATGGGTTCGGTGGTCGGCGAGAAATTGACTCGCGCGATTGAGCAAGCCACGGAATTGAAACTGCCGCTGGTGATCGTCAGCGGCTCGGGCGGCGGTGCTCGGATGCACGAAGGGATTCTGTCGCTGATGCAGATGGGAAAAGTCTCTGCCGCGCTAGGCCGATATCACGACGCCGGTGGCTTGTTCATTTCGGTCCTGACAAACCCCACGATGGGCGGGGTCGCGGCTAGTTTCGCATCGCTGGGAGATATCACGTTGGCCGAACCAAAAGCGCTGGTCGGTTTCGCCGGCCCGCGAGTCGTCGCCGCCACGGTCAAACAGGAACTCCCCGAAGAATTTCAGACCAGCGAGTTCCTGCTGAAAATGGGTTTCGTGGACCGCATCGTCGATCGCAATAGTCTGCGAACGGAAATCGCCCGAATCATCGATTACTGTGGAGCGTGACAAACGCGAAACGTGCGGTCGGGACGTGACGACCACCGTAAACGGTTACTGGCACGAATGGCATGTTGTTTAGTGGCCAAGTGTCAGTAATCGGAGGTCAGTCCCGGCGTGGCGAACGCGGGACTGTCAGTAATCCAAGGTCAGCCAAGTGTCAGTGATCGGAGGTCATTATTCTTTGGGGATTCGTGTTTGATTTGTATTTGATTCTCAACCT
>JANMIF010000231.1:0-9003 GCA_031375695.1 Planctomyces sp. | reverse complement strand
CCCGAAGTTGGAATTCACCGCGTTGAGTACGAACGACTGCCCCGCAATGCCAATCGTGTGCGCGACGCCGTCGGTCTCTTGAGCAATCTTCTCGACCCGCTTCATGACCTCGGTGGTTCGTTCCAGCGAGGCCGAGTCGGGCAACTGCACGTTGACCAGCAAGTAGCCTTTGTCTTGGTTCGGAATAAACCCGATCGGCGTGTGCGTCAGCCCGAAGTACGTCCCCCCCAGCAACCCGCCGTAAATCAACAGCACGATCACACACAGCCGCAGCGACCACGCGATCATCCGGCCGTAGATTTTGGTGATCCAATCAAAACCGCGATTGAACATCTTGAAGAACACCGACAACCCCGCGTTCGCTGGCTTGGCGAACTTCCAGCCGATGGCCGCTCCCGGCAGAGCGAGCACCAACGTCACCCCCCACTGCACGGCGGACGATGAGTCAGCGAGCTTCGTTCCAACCAGCGGCCACAGCAAATGTTCGCCCAACCAACCAAGCAGCGCCGCATAGCCCCACCACGGAAACGCTTCGAGAGGATCACCATGCTTGCGAGTGGCGAAGATCTGCACGGCGCGAGCGGGAGTCATCGTCATCGCGTTGATGGCCGAGATGATCATCGACGCCGAAATCGTCAGCGCGAATTGTCGATAGAACTGACCGCTGATGCCCCCCAGAAACGCACTCGGCAGGAACACCGAACTGAGCACCAGCGTGATGGCGATGATCGGGCCAGTGATCTCGTTCATGGCGTTGATCGTCGCCGTCCGAGCGTCCTGGCCTTTTGCCAGCCAGACCTCGATGTTCTCCAGCACGACGATCGCATCATCGACCACGATGCCGATCGCCAGCACCAGCCCGAACAGCGTCAAGTTATTGAGCGTGAAGCCGAGCGCCGCCATCACCGCCAGCGTGCCGATCAGCGACACGGGGACGTCGATCATCGGCAGGATCATCGACTTCCAATCTTGCAGGAACAGCAGCACGACAATCGCCACCAGGATGATCGCGTCGCGCAGAGCGTGAAAGACTTCGTGAATCGACTGATCGATGAACGGCGTCGTGTCGTAGGCAATCTGGTAACGCACGCCCGTTTTGAACTCTTTCAGGCTCCCTTCCAACTCCTTCATCTTGTGTTGAATGGATTCGGCGACCTTGATCGCGTTCGAGCCCGGCAACTGATAAACCGCCAACCCGACTGACGGCTGACCATCGAGCGTGCAGAGTGTGTCCTGATTCTTGGCTCCGAGTTCCAGCCGAGCA
The DNA here is from genome assembly GCA_031375695.1 of Planctomyces sp. Lineage (GTDB taxonomy): Bacteria > Planctomycetota > Planctomycetia > Planctomycetales > Planctomycetaceae > SXKJ01. The sequence continues at coordinate 7,739 of JANMIF010000231.1, read as the reverse complement.
ACATCGCGCAGCCGCGTGATCTGCCCCGTTGATCCGGTCTTGACGATGATCTGACCGAACTCTCCCGGTTCCGTCAGGCGGCCGAGCGTCGAGAGGATGTATTGAAAGTCCTGGCCGCTGGGCACCGGCGGCTGCCCGATCCGCCCGGCCGCGACTTGCACGTTCTGCTCTTTGAGTGCGTTGACGATATCGCCGGCCGTCATGCCGCGAGCCGCCAGTCGCTCTGGGTCCAGCCAGACGCGCATGCTGTAGTCTTGCTGGCCGAGGAAGCTGACATCTCCGACGCCGTTCAGCCGCACGAGTTCGTCGCGAATGTTGATCGTCGCGTAGTTGCTTAGATAAAGCTGATCGTAGATCGGTTTGTCCGTGGCCTTGTCGGTATCCGAGAACAAATTGACGAGCAGCAGAATGCTGGGCGATTTCTTTTTCGTACTGACGCCAGTCGTCTTCACGACATCGGGCAGCTTGGGCAACGCCAGCGACACGCGATTCTGCACCAGCACCTGAGCCATATCCAAATTCGTGCCGAGCGCGAACGTCACTGTCAGGTTGTAGCCACCGTCGTTCGTCGACTGCGAAGACATGTAAAGCATGTTCTCAACGCCGTTCACCTCCTGCTCAATCGGCGCGGCAACAGTCTCTTGCACGACCCGTGCATTGGCCCCTGGATACACCGCCGAGACCGACACCGTCGGCGGCGCGATCTCTGGATACTGAGCAATCGGCAATGTCATCAACGCCGCTCCGCCCGCGAAGACGATGACCAGCGAGATCACAACTGCGAACACCGGCCGGTCGATGAAGAACTTGGAGAGCATGGTTTTGGGAGGGGTCAGGGGTCGGGGGTCAGTGAGCAGAGGGATCAGGGGTCGGGGGTCAGGGGTCAGGGGTCAGAACTGCGGCCTCTGTTTCCTGGTCCTTTTTGCCTAACTGATCCCTGTTCCAGCTTCTCGCTGAGCGAACGTGAAAGTCCGTTGATGAGCCGGCCGACCTCGGCCGAGAGTGCTTCCAATTTTTGGCATTCGTCGCCGGGCAAATAACCGAGACGTTGGCCAATTAGAATCTGAGTTTGCGCCTCGTTCAGCGAGCCGTAGGCGATGGAAAGAAAGTTGATGAAGTCGCGCGTCGTCCGTCGTCCGTGTCCTTCGGCGATGTTAGATGGCACCGAGACCGCCGATCGTCTCAACTGCGACGTCAGGCCGTAGATCTCGTCGCGCGGAAATGTCGCGGTGGCTTGATAAACCTCCGTCACGAAATCCATCGCACGTTGCCAAACGATCAAATCTCGATAACTCTTGATCTCCATCGCTCAGTCCTTTGACTTTTCCGACCCCTGGCCCCCGACCCCTGACCCCTCCGCAACAACCTTCGTTCCCGGCCGCACACGTTGCAAGCCATTCACAACGATCTGCTCACCGGCTTGCAGGCCGTCAAGAATGACTCGCCGGCCATCGTGCTGCGGGCCGAGTTTCACTCGGCGATACACCACTTCGTTGTCTGTGCCGACGACGAACACAAACGCCTGGCCTTGATCGCGGCCGATCGCGCGTTCGGTGACAAGCAGCGCCTTGTGTGGTTCGCCGAGCGGCAAGCGGACTCGCGTGAACAAGCCGGGGGCGAGCGGTCGCGGGCCGCGTTCGGGTTTCGGATTCGCGAAGACACCTCGCACGCGGATTGTTCCGGTGTTCGGGTCAACCTTGTTCTCCACGAAGTCCAGCTTTCCGTGATACGGGTGCCCGTCATCATTCGCGAGTCCCAGCAGGAGCGGAATCTCGCGCATCTCCGGCCCAGCCAGCTTGCCTTCGCGTACAAGTTTTTGCAGCGTCAGCAGCGTCGGCTCGTCCATATCAAAATAAAGGTGAACGGGATCGACCGACACAATGCTCGTGAGCGCGCCGGTGGCGGGCGTCACCAGATTGCCAGCGGTCAGCAGCGGACGGCTGATGCGTCCGTTGATCGGAGCCGTGATCTTGGCAAATTCCAAATCGAGCTTGGCTTGATCGGTGGCTGCCTGGCCCGATTTGATTGCCGCTTCGGCTTCCGCTTTGTGGCCGGCATCCCGTTCCAAGTCACGCGGAGTCGAAGCCTTTTTCGCGACCAATTCTTCGGTCCGAGCCAACTCCGCCGCCGCCGTCTTCAACCGAGCTTCGGCTGCGGCCATTTGGGCCTCGGCGCTGGCCAGCGCGTTTTGATACGGCCGCTCGTCGATCTCGAACAGGAGATCGCCAGCTTTCACTTCGGCACCAAGCTCAATACTCGGATCAAACGCGACCTTCGTCAGATAACCGCTGACGCGCGAGCGAATCTCCACCGACTCGACCGCTTCCAACCGCCCGGTGAAGTCTTGGAAGTCGGTGACCTCCTGCTCCAGCGGCGCAGCCACTTCGACTTTGACCGGTGTTGCCGACTTCTTGTCAGCCGCGCTGTTGGCCTGCTCACAGCCAGTGCCAGCGAGGATCAACAAAAAAGCCGGCAGCGTGGCACCGACAAATTCCGCCCAGCGATTTGGTCTCATGATGTGGTCTCAACGAGGTTCGGGAAACTAACTTTTCTTGAATTGCAAACCGGGATCCTTCTCGTCGCCGCCGATCATTTTGAAAAGAAATTGCGATGAGTTTTTGAGATCGACTTCGGCCAGCATCGTGCCGCCGGCATTGGGTTCGAGTGCGAGATTGTTTTGATCCACGGCGAAGACCCCTTTTACCGACTGCTTGTCTTTGCCATGTGAGTAAGTCCACACAAAGCTGCCGTCCTTCACGAGATCGAGTTGGAATTCAGCGACTTGGCTCGATGCTTTCCACGTTCCGACCAGCTTTTCGGCCGAAAGAACTTTCTCCGACGGCACGGCCGGAAGTTCGGGAGGCATCGCGGTCTCGGGCTTCTTCGACCCATCTACCGGAGTCGTCATGCCGACCAACTGTTTGATGAGTTTGTCATCCGGCAATTGTGCCTGAGCCAGCTGGAATTGCTTCGCGGCGTTCTCGGCATAGCCCGTTGTCAGGTACTGATAGCCCAGCAGGAAGTGCGCATCCGCCGACTTGGGATTCGCCTTCGTGAAATCTTCCAACGCACGAAGCTGTTGCGTGTAAATATCAACGCTGGGATACAGGCTGCTCATCGTCGTCCAGTCCCAACCCGGTCCGGCAGAGAGGACCGCGTAGATCGCGGCAGCGGATTCGGGATATTTCTTCAGAGCGAACAGCACGAGGCCACGAAACTCATGGACGACCGTGTCTCGCGGCATCGTCTTCAACGCCGTGTCGAGCAGTTTTAAGGCTTTCGCGGCATCATTCTCGTAGAACGCGACGCGTGCATCATTGAACGCGGTCATGCCTTCGTCCGTCGGCTCAGCCTGTGTTGCCGCCAAAGTTGCGGTGTCTGTTGGAACGGTCGAGGTCCCGCCGTCCGAGTAAGACACCAGCGGCTCCGAATAGTTGTAGCCGCCCGATCCGCTATCTCCGTAATACGGGTTCGAGTAGCCCCAATAGCCGAAGCCATACGCCAGCCGATTGACGCCCCAGGCGGTGACACCGAACGCCGCCGCGACGGGATGATGCTCCCACATGTGATTCCAACCGGCACCAGCATACCAGCCGCCATTCCAACAGCCGTGATACCAGTCGCCGTGATGATCGTGATGTTGGTCCGCGAAGTTCTGCCAGTCTTCGCGATTGCCGTCGCGATGATCCTGGCGATCGTTCTGCATGTCCTGCCGATTGCCCTGACGGTCCTCGCGACCCGCAGTCATGCGATCATTCAAACTACTCTGCCGATCTTGAAGCGTCTGCGGGCGATTCGCACCTTGATTCGGCAATCGCGAGCCGGCACCCGCTTGTCCTAATCCAGGCAAACGAGCCGGCTGTTGCGCGATCCCGACTCGGTTGTTGTTGATCGTTGTTCCACCGGGTCGATTCGCGATGCCTTGCCCGGAACCAATTCCCTGTCCCGATCCAATTCCCGGCCGATTGCCAGGTAATGTCGAGGGACGCGATCCAACACCGACTCCGGCCCCAACATTCGGTCGCGTGCCGGGCTGTACTGACGGTCGATTCCCTGCACCGATGTTGCCGCCGCCAACATTCGGCCGCGAACCAACTCCGGTGCTAGGCCGAGTGCTCGGCATTGACGAACGCGCTCCTCCTCCGCCACCACTGGGATGGCTGAACGACGGCGAACTGCCAACCGAAGGCCGCGCTCCGCCGCCGGAGAATCCACCACTCGGTCTCGCTCCACCACCGCCGCCGTTGAAACCACCACCGCCTCCTCCGCGAGCCCCACCTCCGCCTCCACTGAAGCCGCCTCCCCCACCTCCTCCCCCACCTCCTCCTCCGCCGCGACCGAAGGTAGTGTCATGGAGAAGGAGCGAAACGCCCAGGACAGTGCTCAGTCCCATGAAAAAGAATTTTCGATTCATAATGTTTCCTCTCGTGATCGACGCGTCTCGTATCGGTGAGTTGTGTGGTTAGTGACCTCTTGTTGCAAGTCGTCGGCGAGTGTCGATTTTGTGGGGCGCGGACGCTGGCCCGACGCAGCGGGTCATCCACGATTACCGGAAGGGTGCCGGGGGACGGCGCACCACTCGGACGGAGCTGTCCGGAAACAGGTCGTGGCCGACGAGTTGGTTGCTGGAATCAATCTGAAACGAGTCGACAGAGATCAGCGTGCGCAAGTCCATCCAACTCGGTTACCGCTGCCGTGTTTTTGGTTCCTTTGCTGTCCTTAGACTGCGCCGCTTGCGGCAGCGTCATCTGAGAAATCCTGAGGCTGAGAAACAGGCCCGCGAGAGTCGCACGACGATCTTGGCATTCATGATGATTCCCTGGTTGTGTTCCGCAATTCAATCTCTGAGTCCTTGTAGATACCGATGATCGCGTCTGCAATCAAACGACGAACTGATCTTTCGAGTGCGGTTGGACTCGCAACTCAATCACAATCTGCCCGCTCGCCAACAAATGTTGGCCGAAATTGAAATGGGACTTCGAGGTTGGCGGACTCACAAACGACTGGACCAATCGGTTAAATTCCGAGTCGATGTGACTACTCCATTGCAACTCGATCCCATCAGCGGCAAAGCTTGGCTAATCATCGTCGAAAGCAACGTGAAATCAGCCTTATCTACAGCCGCATGAACCAAACGGGCGAGCATGCTGCATCGCCAGGAACGTCTTGTATTCGCGAGTCACCTCGACGCCGCGACAGTAACAGATGATCGACTGCCAGCCGTCGGGATGCGCGGCTCGCCTGGCCAGACTGAGCTTCTCTCCGTACTTGCGTGGCCGGGAGTGCGCGCCGGTGGCAGGTCGAACAGTGCTGCGTCCTTGCGAAGCCGGCTGACGACGACCGCTCCTTCCGCCAGCAACGAGTCGTCTAATGTCTGCGACACGGATGAGAATCGAGTTCGTCAATGACAGTTCCGCAAGGAGACGAACTAGACCGCGCGCAGCCGAAACCTGGATAGGCCGCGCGCGACCGATCACGGTAGCGTCTTGACGAACTTCCCTCGCTCACCGCTTGTTGCCGCGACGAAACAACGGTTTACGGATATCATCCTAACGAGGCTTCGCCTCAGACCATCAGCCGGAACACGCTAGCGCATTCCGGCTCATAAAACTTGACACACCGTGTTCAACTTTCAGCCCTCAAGGAATCTAGAGCGAGTCGCGAACCGTCGATCGGTGTTAGATCGCGCGCGGGTCATTTAACTGTTCGGCGGAGTAGTCTATGGCGGAACAAAAGCATGTGCGCGGGCGGCGTCGCCGCTGGCCGTGGGTCGTCGCTGTGCTCGCCTGTGCCGTTCTGGCCGTTGTCCTGCCGCGTGTCGAGCGGGCCTCGCGGGAGCGGCGGTGGGTGGACGCGGCCTGCGCCGCGGCCGAGGAGTACCTGAGGGCCGCCCCCGCTCCGGATGTGCCGGGCGGGGCCGGGGCCTTCCAAGGGCTGAGCGGGGATGGTTACAGTCATCCCGTCTGGAACATCAACGCCCCCCACCTCATCGTCCACCGGGAGGCGCGGTTTGCCAACGCGGCGCTGCCGCTCAGCGTCTACGTGTGGGAACCCGCCCCCGGGGCATCCGACCCCGGCCGGTGGGAGGTCGAGGACGTCGAGCAATATCCGCCGCCGAACCCGGCTATGCGCGTGTACGTGCGCTTGAGGTAGCCGGGCACAGGTCGGCCGAACCCGGCGTTGCAGTCGACCGCCGCCCCATCAATCGCTTCCAGGGGTGAAGTCGCTAGGGCGGCGGCGGCTGAACTTTATGTTCGGCCTCGCAGGAGACGAGACTATGGGTCCAGCCAAAGACAGCAGCCCTCCAAGTCGCGCTGGCATGGCGGCCATTATTCTGGCTTGTGCGCTTGGCGGACCGGCGGCTCTCCTCTTCGGTTGGTTCGGTGTCCTGGGGAACGGCTTGGCCGGCACAGGCACGGTTCTCACATTGCCCAACTGGTCCATCATTGGCGCATGCGTTGGAGCCAGTCTCGGAGGAATGATCGCCCTGCTTTGCGGCTGCGATCTCCAGAGAGGCTTTTGTTGCCTATTCGGCGCAGCACTGGGCGGCATTGGATGTCTGATCGGCTATGGAACATTCTCTTTTACGGTGCCAACTCCTGAGGCGCTGCTCCAAGCACGGAACCGCGACCAGCAGATCTATTACGACGCGCTCGCCCTGGGTTTGATCTTTCTCGGGCTTTTGGGAGGTGCCGCCGCGCGAAGGCTGGTCATACAGTTTGGTCCCCGCTCCCGCCCATGGGCGGCGATCAGTGCCGGGATTCTCATGCTGGTTGGGGCGGTCGTGACGTACGGCAGGAACACGGAAGTTTTGGCCCTAAATCCCGGAACAGTATGGGTCTACGTGCCGATTTGTGCGTTGATTGCGGGGTTGTTCGGGGGCTTGGTGGGGTCGCTGGCCGGCGCGATCGAAGACTCCGCGCGTATAAGGAGGGCGACGGACCACTCCGTTCGCTCGGCCGACAATTGAAGGCCGGGCCGAACCAGTCGCTCAACTTGACCGGGGCCGCATTCTAGTTTCGCGCGGCATGGAGTCCTTGCAGCGGCCCCGGCAAGTTAGCTCGGACGTTGGGCGACATTGGGGCACTCAGATGAACCGAACCAAATTCGTATTGCTGATCACTCTCTGTGCTTTCGCTCTCTGCGCTTTCGTTGTCGTCTGCACGAAAGAGCCGATGCCGATGGTTGGCGGATATGCGAACGTACCAGTCACTGACAACGAGGTGATGAAAGCGGCAGAGTTCGCAATCAACGCACAATCTGAAACGATCCAGCAGCTAGGCGATCAACACCCAAACAAGCGGCAACTGCTCAAGATTCTTCGAGCCGAGCAACAGGTTGTTGCAGGCACAAATTATCGACTGACACTCAGCGTGATGGATGATGGCAACCTCCAGCGGACAGCGGAGGCCATTGTGTGGGAGCAGGCATGGAGGCCGAATCCATACGAGTTGACTTCTTGGACTTGGAAGTGACCATCACCCACTTTGGTCGTCGTTCGGCGTATCGTGGCGCTGACTGCGGAGTCGGACCATCAACTCATCACTCAATCCAAGCCCGGCGTTTGAATCTATGAATTCAGTTAGCCTCTCCCTGCTCCGTAGCCACGTTCGCCAGAGCTTGTTGAATTTCTCGTTGTGAAAGTTTTGATATTTTTTTGATCCGCTTCCGATTTTCGCGCGAACGTCGTCCGCTTGGTGCGGGTTCCTTGGGTGAGCAGTTTGGTGGACGAGTTCGTG
>JANMIF010000204.1:0-3523 GCA_031375695.1 Planctomyces sp. | reverse complement strand
GACGAACTTGGGAAACACGGTTTCACCAAACCCCGCCGACCACGCGGAGAAGACGACCTGCAATGACTCCGGTACAGTCTCCACGGGAGCCTCCTTGCTCGAGTGAACTGTGGCTGTGACAACCGAAGTCTACTCACAAAGAGGCTTCCTCGACTTGATCATTTCAATCGAGCAACAACGCTCGATACATGGCAAAAGTCGAGATTAGCTGGATACTGCCACGCATTCAGCGCCGAATTGCGATGGGGGGGGCGAGGCGGGTGAGCGACGCGCGGATTGACTGGTGGAGGATCAAGTTTTGTTTGATACGGTTGGCCGGTGCGCGAGACTTTGGAAACCGTGTCGTAGGCTTCGGGATGGTGTACTTAACGCGGCACAAGTTCGAAATTCGTCGTTGCCCTTCGCGGGTAGCCCAGCTTCGGCGAAGCTGGGTGCCGAAGGGATAAGAAACTGTGCGTTGACGTTCAATTGGAGCACGTCGCGATTCTCTGGTTCAGCATCGGTCCTGAGTTTCTCGTGCTGCGCACCCAGCTTGAAGCAAGCTGGGCCACCCGCAGGAGGAACAATGAGCCCACCCATGATTCGAAAGCTGACAAGCTCATGGGACGAGACTTAGCAACTATCATTCGTTGTCCAGAATCGTTCCGATCCCCTTAGAACTGGCGAACAAAGCATTGAGTGCGTTGCTGAGATTGAGCGAGAACGTTTTGGTGAGTTGTTCGTGGATTAAATCGCCGATAATCAAAACGGTGATCGTCTTGGTGGTTTCGCCGGGATCGAACGTGAGGCTTCCGCTGGTGCTGGTGTAGTCGTTGCCGTCGGTGGCCGTGCCGTTGGCTGTGGCATAGCTCACTGTCACCGGCAGACCGCTGGCCGCCGAGAGCTTCACTTTGAAAATCATTTCGACCGTGCCGCTGTTCCCTTCTTGCACGGTGATGTTCTCGATCGACAACTTGGGCGTCGGGTCGTTGTCCGTGATCGTGCCCAACCCCTGTCCGACAGCGATTGTCGCATTCGTGGGACTGGTCAAATTGAGGACGAAAGTTTCGTTGAGCTCATCCAGCGCATCGCCGGTGACCGGCACGGTGATGGTTTTGCTGGTCTGGCCGGGGGCGAACGTCAGCGAATTGCTCACGGACGTGTAATCGGACGAGGCGCCTGCGGAGTTGTCTTCTGTCGCGTAGTCGACCGTGACCGGCAGGCCACTGACTGCTGAGAGACGTACCTTGAAGACCGCGTTGACCGTGCGTCCGGTTCCTTCCGTCACGGTCTTGTTGTCGATCGTCAAGGTCGGTGCCGCATCGTTGTCGATGATCGTACACTCGCCTTGATTGTCGGCAATCGTCGCGTTTAATGGACCGCTCAAGTTCATAAAGAATGTTTCGTCCAATTCATCGAATTTATCGCCGACGACCGAAATAGAGATGGTCTTGTTGATCTGGCCGGCGGCAAACAACAGCGTGCCTTTCTTGGAGAGGTAATCGCCAGAGCCTGCCGTGCCGCTGGCTGTCGCGTAGGCCACCTTCACCGGCAGACCACTGGCCTCCGAGAGACTCACCATGAACACCGCGACGACTGCCGTACTGCCTGTCCCTTCCGTCACGGTCACGTCGCTGACAGACAGCGCGGGCGCCAAATCGTCGTCCAGGATCGTACACGCGCCCTGGTTGTCCGTGATCGACGCGTTAGTCGCGGAACTCAAGTTGACGAAGAACGTTTCGGTGAGCTCATCGAGCGAATCGCCCACAACCGGCACGGTGATAGTCTGGCTGGTCTCGCCGGCCGGGAACGTCAATGAGCCACTGGCCACCGTGTAGTCGTCCGGGTTGAGCGCCGTGGAGTTGGCTGTCGTGTATATGACCGTGACCGGTACGACGCTGGCGGTCGAGAGGCGGACCGTGAAAACCGCGTTGACGGTATTGCCGGTTCCTTCCGTCACCGTCAAGTCGTCGATTGACAATGTCGAGGGCAGGTCATTGTCGGTGATCGTCCCTTCTCCGTGTCCATTGCTAATCGTGGCGTTGGTGGCTCCGTTGAGATTCACAAAGTAACTTTCGGAACCCTCGAAAATCGCATCCCCATTGACGGCGACCGTGACGGTCTGGGTCGTCTGTTCCGCGGCGAACGTGAGCGTGCCAGCGTTGGCGATGAAATCCGCTCCCACGATTGCCGAGCCATCAGCGGTCGCGAAGTCGACCGTCACTGGCTGTCCGCTGGGGGCTGACAACGTCACGGTGAAGACTGCATTCTGCGTGTTGCCGGTTCCCTCCACGACGGTGACGTTGTTGATGGACAAAGTCGGAACCGAGTCGTTGTCCGTAATCGTCCCCTGTCCCTGCCCGTCGGCGATGCTGGTGTTGGTGGCATTGCTGAGATTGACGAAGAATGTCTCGTCGGCCTCATTCCGCGAATCGCCGGTGATCGGAACAGTGATCGTCTTGGTAGTTTGTCCGGGCGAAAACGTCAGCGTTCCGGTGGTGGCTGAATAGAGCATTTTCGTGATTGGTCTTCAGGGCTTCGGCGAGGTTGCTGTACTCTTCCTGAGTTGTTCGGACTCAAGGAGGAGGAAGACGATGGCGGCGGCATTGACGGGTGATTTGCGGATTCGGGTGATGGTGGATGTGGATGCGGGAATGTCGGCGGAGAAGGCGGGAACGAAATACTCCGTGTCGGCTCGGACGATCTATCACTGGAAGGCGTTGCGGCGCGAGACGGGGGCGATGCAGCCGCGTAAGGGGAAGACGGGGCCGAGGCCGAAGTTGGCGGAACATCGCGAACGAATTCTGGCTGCGGTGCGGGAAGATTCGGCAATCACGTTGAACGACCTGCGTGAGACGCTGCAACTGCCCGCCTGCGTGGCGACGTTGTGGCTGGCGTTGCGGACGTGGGGCATCGTGCTGAAAAAAAGTTCTGAGGGCCGCTGAACAACAACGGCCTGATGTCGTCGAAAAGCGTCGCTGGTGGGACATTCTGATGATGCGTCACCCGCTGGATCGCTACGTTTTCCTCGATGAAACGGGAGCCAACACGAAGATGGCTCGACTGTACGGCTGGGGGCCGAAGTCCGAGCGGGTGGTCTCCTCGGTCCCTCACGGCCATTGGCAGACGACGACCTTCGTGGGCGCGTTGCGGACGACCGGCCTGACCGCTCCGCTGGTGATCGACGGCGCGATGAACGGCGAGTTGTTTTTGGCGTACGTCCAACAGCAACTCGTCCCAACGCTGACGCCCGGCGACATTGTGGTGATGGACAATCTCAGCAGCCATCACCGCGCCGGCATCCGCGAAGCGATCGAATCCGCCGGTTGCACTCTGGCATACCTGCCTCCGTACAGCCCCGACCTGAACCCCATCGAACAGCTCTTCTCGAAGCTGAAATCCCTGCTCCGCAAACATGCTGAACGCACCCTCGACTCCCTCTGGACCCGCATCGGCCAACTCGTCTCCGAATTCCTCCCCGACGAATGCCGCAACTATCTCCGCCACGCTGGATACACTGCAAACTAACCACGGAAATGCTCTA
>JANMIF010000188.1:0-2017 GCA_031375695.1 Planctomyces sp. | reverse complement strand
CGCACGGGAGACTTGTCGTCTCCCAACATCTGACTGACCGCTTTGCCGTCGCTGGTGATCATCACTCGCTGCCCGGCTCCCGCTCCCAAGTTGTCCACGACCAACACCGGCTCGCTATCGGCTCCCCCTTTGGCATCCAGCGTCTGCACGACGAGCAGCTTCCAGCCGTTCATCGACGGATGCTTCACCGTCGAGGTTGCGTGACCGATGACTTTGCCGAGTTGCATGTGTCTTCATCAGTCGGCTTCAGCCGACTCCCAATTTGCCACCAGATTTATCTGGTGGAGAAAGTCCGAGTTGAATTATTTTGAGCCGGCTTCAGCCGGCTTGGTGGCATGTCTTCAGACTTGAATTCGATGGTTGAAACCTTTTCCAAGCCGGCTGAAGCCGGCTCACAAAGTTTTGGTTGTCCCGCTCACCACCAGCTAAAGCTGGTGGCAAATGGGGAGTCGGCTAAAGCCGACTAATCTGACGGTCTCGCTCACACAATCCTCAAATCATCAACCAGCGTGCATCGCCGTTGCCGAGTAAACGTCAGCGGAGTCGTCACTCCCTCACCCGTCGGACCAGCGATGCTGAAGCTCAAATAACCTTCGCCGCCGAGGCCGAGACCCGCGCCGCACGGGCCGTTCTTGATGAACAACGTCGTATCGAGTTCCTTGCCCATGACCGTCATGTTGCGGACGTTGCGGCTGTGGATCAGGCTGGTGTGGCGGAAGCCGTGTTCGGCGTCTTTCGCCAAGCGGATGCCTTCGTGAACGTCGCGGACTCGGACGAATGGGACGAAGGGCATCATCTGCTCTTCGGGGACGAACGGGTTGTCGGTGTTGGTCTCGCCGAAGAGCAGTGTCGCGCTGGCGGGGATCTTCACGCCGATTTGCTCGGCCAACACGCTGGCGTCTTTGCCGATGAGGTCGCGGTTCAAGTGCCAGTGATCGCCCGGCTTCTCCGGCGGCGAGAACGCGACCTTCGTCATGCGGTCCACTTCGGCGGCGTTCAAGCGATGTGCTCCGGCGCGGCTCATCTCGGACATCAGTTGGTCGAAGATCGTGTGGACGGCGAAGACTTCCTTCTCACCGATGCAGAGCAAATTGTTGTCGTAGGCTCCCCCTTGGATGATCGACTTCGCGGCAATTTCGAGGTCCGCCGTTTCATCAACGACGACCGGCGGATTGCCCGGCCCGGCGACGATCGCTCGCTTGGTCGCTTGCAGAGCGGCCTTCGCGACACCCGGCCCGCCCGTCACGCACAACAACCGGATGCCTCGATGAGCGAACAGCGCGGCGGCCGATTCGAGCGTCGGCTCGGACACGATCGTGAAGAGGTTTTCCAGCCCGGTCACTTCGTAGATCGCGCGACTGATCCGCCGAGTCCCCTCGCACGCGATGAACTTGCCGCTGGGATGCGGATTGAACACGACCGTGTTCCCCGCCGAGACCATGTTGACCACATTGCACGCCAGCGTCGGCAGCGAGTGCGTCACCGGCGTGACCGCTCCGATGACCCCGAACGGAGCCGCCTCAATCACCGCCAGCCCGTGATCTCCGGAGAAGACTTCCGACTTCATGAACTCCATGCCCGGCACGCGCCGCAGGAGTTGCAGTTTTTCGATCTTGTGATCGAGCCGCCCGATCTTGGTCTCTTTCATCTCGGCCGTGCCCAACTCAACCGCCTGCGACACGCATACCTGCCGCACGCACTCAATCGCCTTGGCCCGCGTTTCGAGCGTCGCATTCCGCAACTTCTGATACCCGTCATTCGCCGCCGCGACCGCATCATCGACATTGGCGAACACGCCAAAGTCGCCGTTGCGTTGCTTCGACGGCGCGGTGAACCCGTTGCGCTTTTGGAGTTGTGTGAGAACTTCTTGAACGACGGCACGAATGGTGGCTTCTGTGGACATATCGAAAACTCTCGTTGAGAGGAAATTTCAAAATCCGTACCGCGTACCTTAGGGAGAGTCCGACCTTCGATAGAAATCCGGGCCGCTCCCAAACGGTAGCGGTACAGAGAAACT
>JANMIF010000168.1:0-3061 GCA_031375695.1 Planctomyces sp. | reverse complement strand
AAGTGGCCGCCTGGGAACTCGCACGCAACGCAGAGCAAGTCCGAATCAACTGGCAGTTCACCACCGCCGATGCTCGAATCAAGCTCAAAAGACTCTATCCTGTGATCGAACCGATCAACTTAAAAATGGCGGACCACTAGTCGAGCAAGACTCGCTTCGCCTCGTCCGCCGCGCCGGCATCGAGCCAGTCGATCACGTCGGCGAAAATCTTCGCATCGGGAATGCCGTGACCGAGTTTCTGAACGACCGTGATTTTCGTGCGCACGCCGATATCGGTCAGCATCGGCCCGCGAAAGCGTTCGACTCGCCGCGATTGAAGTCGCCGGTGCCGGTGATCATCGCGATGCTCAGCCGGTCAATCGCCCGATGCCGCAACCACGTTTCGTCACGCAGGTCGCCGCCGGCGCAGACGGGAATCACGCCATCGAATAACTACGGCAAGGCGAATGTGATTCCGCAGGCGACTCGGCCACCGCCGGAGAATCCGGCGAGATAAGTCCGATCCGCGTCGATGCGGTGTCATCTTCGCAAGTCATCCAGCACGTCGAGCAATTTGCGGATGCTCCGCGGCATCGGCGTGTTGTTTCCAGTTCCAAAAGGACTGGCAAACCCGACCCCATTCTGTTGGCAGACGACTTGAACCTGGCTCCACCCGGCGGGCTGATCTCCCGCCGAGATGAACAGCACCAATGGCAGAGCATCGGCAGTTTTGTTTTTTGTTTTCGGTTTTTTCTTTGCCGTCGCGGGCACAAGCAATTCATAACGCTGCTTGGCCGAACCGTAACCTTGCAGCCATTCCGCAGGCGGATCGAGCACGCTTTGATTGGCGACGGCGAAGACCCAGTCCAACCGAGTTGGTTCGCGAACGGAGATCTCTTTTGGATAACCCGTCTCTTCGGCGGCGACGCCGCGACAGACCAACGCGACCACGGCCAGCGACAGCAGACGCCGTATCGTCCAGCGGCCCGGTTCACGGGAATGAAACATCGTGGTCTCCTTCAATCGCCATCACACCGAGTTGTTCGGCACCACGAAAGTGGCGGACGTTATCGGTCAGGACTTTTAACAAGCTCAATTCCGACTTGCAGGTTTCCGCGAACAGGGTCCGCAAGAGTATCATCACGTTCTTCACCACGTTCACAGGAGTCAGTTCATGCCGATATTTCTCGCTCGCGTTACCACAATTGTTTTGGGACTGGTCATTTTGTTTTTGGCTGGGGCGGCTTCCACCAGGGCCGAGCATGAAGGAAAGCTGCAGATTTTGTTGCTCGGTGACAGCACGACGATCGGGAGTGTTTGCCGAGTGACGCATCGCGACGGGCAGCACTTGGAGGACGTGATTCGGTTGCTGCTGGCGGCGGAGAAAGATTTGCCGCCGACCAACGTCATCAATCAGGGTCGCGACGGAGAGTTCATTCACGGATTGCTGACCGGCGGACGCTACGACCGCGAAATCGCCAAGCTGCCGGGGATCGACTACGTCTTCATTCGTTACGGCTTGAACGACAACAGCAAGCGAGAGAATTTTGCGACCAACTTTCCCAAAGATCTTTGTGAGCTGATTACTCGGCTCCACAACGATTTTCCGCAGGCCAAAAATTTCCCGACGACGATCATCCCGTACCTCACGCCGGAGAATGATGCGCGGATCAACGGGTTGATCAAGCAAGTCGCCGAGGATGAGAAGCTGCCGCTGTTCGATGTCTACACGCGGTATCAAGCGGAACTGGCTCATGGGCCGAACATGCTCAACTACCGCCGCTATGCGCTCGACAAAATTCCGGAACCGCATCGCGAGTGGGTCAAGCCGTTCGTTCAAGGAGGCTCGGTCGTCGTGATGGACAATCGGCTCGACGCTCACTTCCGCGACTTGCCCGGCTGGTTCGGTGACCGGCATCCGAATCTCGCTGGCTATCATGTGATCGGTGATGAAACCGCCAAGTTCCTCGCCAAACACATTCGTGAACGGAGGCCATGATGTGGCAGCAAACACTTTCGAATGAATCGAGTGAATCAAACGGGGCAGGATGAAGCCAGTAGCTTCTGATGTCGTTCCTCAAGAACTTTCATGGTGTCTGTTGTTGAATTGAAAGCACGACTTTGGAAGACTACTACTTGATCAGGTCGATTGTCTCTCTGATGAACGATGCGTGAACGACGACAGCAAAACCGAGACGGTGACGGAACTTGCTCGTGCCATAGATCATTTTGGCCTCTTCGTCTAAGAACTGTTGAGCCGACACCAACCCCAAGATCAATCGTGTTTCTTCCTTGTCGGATTCAAGCCGGTTCGGTCGGGCCAAGTAGACTGGTCCACCGCTATCACCCTCGAAGGTATTGGCACTCAAATAAAACGTCTTCGTTTTCAGTGTTGGGAGCAGAGGAAAGCTTGCAATCGTGCCGTCTCGAAGCAGCGGAAAACCCGCCTTACTCCCTTCGACACGATGGGGAAATCCAATGCTGGCAACTTTCTCGCCCGGATGAATCTTGTGCGTTCGCAGTTGCTCGTCCGTCGCCAATAGGTCAGTCGAAAGTAATGGAAGATCGGCGTTCTGCGGTGGAACGATTCCAATGACGGCGACATCCTCGGTCGGATGCTTTTGCCAAGTTGGTTTGCCTTCTTTGCGAATCACAAGCATCGTCGGCTCCTTCGTGTATTCACCCTCCGCTTGCTGGCTACGGAAAACAATCGTGGTCTCGTCCCCTGGAGTGTTGTCGAAGACGTGTGCGGCCGTGACGAGGATGTAACCCTTCTCCTTTGATAACACGAATCCTGTGGCGGTCGATTTATCGTGGCTGATCTTTACCGTCGCTCGCATCATCTGAGTGTTCAGATCTTCGTCCTCGGAAAACGCCGGTGATACGAGGAGAAGCAGAAATGGAAGTGTATTGGTTGCCCGTGAAACGTAGCGTTGTTGACCTGGGGATAGAGAGTCGGTTGAGTTTGGTGGAGTCGATGTCGTTTGTGAGGTTGGATTTTTGAGGCATGGCCAGAAGGTTTGAAGAGGGGTTGAAGACAGCCCTGAGGGTTGTCTCAGGGCTGGGCGTCTTCAACGCCTTC
>JANMIF010000167.1:0-19955 GCA_031375695.1 Planctomyces sp. | reverse complement strand
AAGTGGCCGCCTGGGAACTCGCACGCAACGCAGAGCAAGTCCGAATCAACTGGCAGTTCACCACCGCCGATGCTCGAATCAAGCTCAAAAGACTCTATCCTGTGATCGAACCGATCAACTTAAAAATGGCGGACCACTAGTTGCCCTGCAGTTGATAGAGATAGGTCTTTGCTCTTGCCGCTGTTCGGAGAGTCTGACTACAAAGCGGGTTGGATAGCCGCAACGGTGGGACTCGGCTTGGTCTGATTCCCGCGTGATGTAGCGTGTCTGGCCCGGTGAACTCGGCAAGGATGTCGAGCGTTGCCGAGGTCGATTGAATTGGCCTGGCCCTTCGGTGAGACCCCTCATGGCGACGACAACTGAGTCTGAAAGTGTGAACAAGGTCCGCGAACGGATCATCTCGCTCGCCAAGGAAATTGAAGAACAATCGCGGTCGAACATGCCGCCGGATCAGTTCTTCAAGGAATTTCTGAAACGCGTTGTCGGTGCGGTCGGCGCTCGTGCCGGCGCGGTTTGGTTGCGTAACGGCAGCGCCAAGCTGGATCTGTTCACCGACTTGAATCTCAATACGACCGGCTACTTTGAGAAACCTGATGCGCCCGCGCTCAACCAGAAATTGCTGGACGAGGTGCTGTCGAATGGACAAGCTTGCACACACAGTCCGAACGACGGCAGTGGCGTGCAGACTCCGACCAACGATTTGATCGTGCTGGCCGCGCTGCAACAGCAGAAGAATTGCGTCGGCGTCGTCGAGATTTTTCAGCGAGTTGATACGCCCGCCGCCGCTAGGCCGGGCTTCTTGCAGTTTGTCGAACAGATGTGTGGCTACGCCTGCCGATATCTCGAACGGCAAGCGACGCCGAAGCCGACTCCCGAAGTGAAACAAAAAGTCTCCGAACAATTCGAGGAGTTTTTGCTGCAACTGCACCGCAGCTTGGAAGTGGACGAAGTCTCCGCGACGGCCGCTAATGACGGACGCTTGCTTCTCAATTGCGATCGACTGAGCGTCGCCGTGCAGTACGGGAAGAAAACAGTCATCAAGGCGATCAGCGGTCAGGACTCGGTGCATCAGCGTGCCAACCTCGTCAAGCGAATGTGTACTTTGGCCAACAAGGTCATCTTGATGAAAGAGCCGCTGACCTTCACCGGCAAGCTGGATCATCTACCGCCGCAAATTACGACACCGCTGGCCGACTACATTCAAGAAAGCGGCACGCGCATGGTCATCATCTGGCCGCTGTTCGAGAGCGAAGCGCTCGTCACGGCGGACGAAAAGGGAGCCAAACGGCTCGACAAAGCCAAGAAGCCGATTGGTGGCTTGATCATCGAGCAAATCTCGGAAAGTCAGCCGCGTCCGGGCTTGCAGGAAAAAGTGGAATCGCTGTCGGATCACGTGGCCGAAGCGCTGTCCAACAGTAAACTGTACAACCGATTGTTTTTGCTACCGGTCTGGAAATTCTTCGGCAAGACGTTTTCGTTCATGGAAGGCCGCGGCAAGTTGAAAGCCGCTGCCGCCGCGGTCGCAATCGCCGGCGTGATCGCGGCGCTGTGTATCGTTCCGTGGCAATACCGAGTGGAAGGTGTCGGCCGCTTGATGCCGCAACTGCAAAAGGACACATTCGCGCCGTCAGATGGCAAGGTGGTTGAGATCTTCGTCAAAGGTGGCGAGAAAGTCGAAAAAGGCCAACCATTGTTGCGTGTCGAAAACGAACAACTGCGGCAACAATTGGAACAGGCCAAAAGTAGTTTCTATGAAAAGCGAGAGACCCTGGAAGCCCTGAAAGTCCAATTGGACGCGGTCAAAGGCAAAGGCGAAAAAAATGAGGAAAGCCAAATCGAAGGCCGGATCGCCGCAACGGAGGAGGAGATCAACGGGGCCAGAAAACAAATCACCATTTTGACTAAACGCATCGCCGAGTTGACGGTTCACGCGGAACAGCCGGGGACGATCGCCAGCTTTGAAGTCGAACGGCAGTTGTTAAATCGACCGGTCAAGCACGGCGAGTTGTTGCTCGAAATTAAAGACGAATCTGGCCCGTGGTGGCTGCAAGTCGAAATCGACGAGCGCCGTATGGGGCATCTGATGAAGGCTGTCCGCGGGAGCAATGAACCGTTGGAAGTCGAATACATCTTGGCGACGAACCCCGAAGATTTGTACATCGGAAAACTCTCCCATGAGTTGATCGAAGACAAAACGAATCCCGCCGTCGGAAAAGATCGCGCGGTGGTCCGGGCGCGAGTCGAAATTAAACGCGAAGATTTAGAAGGTCGCCGCCGCATCGGAGCGGAAGTCACCGCCAAGATTCACTGCGGCAAACGGAGCTTGGGCTATGTCCTGTTCGGCGACGTGGTCGAATTCGTCCAGCGATATTTCTGGATTTCGTGGCCTTAGCGTGCAGCGAGTGGTCCGTAGCATACGCGGCTTGTGTGTGCCCCACTCCAATCTGCCACGCCCCTCGACGTATCGGCACGGCCTGAAGTTGGTGCCGATCACGCTGATCATGCTGGCGTTCACATCCGTCTCACGAGCGGACACACCGGCCTGTGAGCCAATTCAATCCGCCGCCGAGCGCGGCGTGCGAATACTCGAAAAGGCCGCCCGGAATTACCCGGAGCATCGCGATTGTTTCGCGTGCCATCATCAGACGTTGCCGTTGTTGGCGCTGCGGGAAGCACGGCGAATCGGGATCCAAATCAACGAACCGCTGTTTGCCGACACAGTCAAATTCGTGCGTGAGCATTTCGAGCAACGGACCGATGAAATGCGATCGGGAAATGGCATTCCCGGTCTTGCGCTGGCGGTGGCTTATGGAGCATGGTCGTTTGAATTGGCCGACGTTCCGGCTCCCGAATCGCTTCGACGCGCGATGGCGATGTATGTCGTGTGGCGACAAGAATCCGATGGCCGCTGGCGTCCGTCGGCGTTTCGGCCGCCAGCCGAACAATCGCACGTCAGCAATACCTCGTTGGCGCTACGAACTCTGCAACCCCTATTCAGCGAGGATGCCGAATGGTCGGTTACGGCATTGGCCACACAACGGCGAGCACTGGAGTGGCTCGACCAGCAACCGTGCGATTTGCAAGAAGACCTCGTGTTTCGAATGTGGTCACTGACTTGGTTTGGCGACGACGCAGTACGGCGACGAGAATTCATCGACCGGATCGCAAAGCGGCAGGGGGAAGACGGCGGCTGGTCGGCCGAGAGAAACTTGCCCAGTGAAGCGTATTCAACCGGTTTGACGCTGTTCGCACTGCTCGACAACGGCGTTGCAAGGGATTCACTGATGATCGTCAAAGCAGTCGAATACTTGATGAAGATTCAGCAACCCGACGGTTCGTGGTTCGTCGAAACGCGTGCGAAGCCGGTGCAAGTTTTCTTCGACAACGGCGACCCGCACGGCAAGAGTCAATTCATTTCGATCACCGCCACTGGATGGAGCACCGCCGCGCTGGCTCGCTTCGTGGCGCGGAATTCCGAGCCAGAACAACAATAGCCTTATAATGGCTATTTCGACGGTTTGTCGGGTTTGGCTTTGTCATCCATTGTCGGCTTGCCTTTTTGACCCGAAGCCAGTCGGACCTTTTTGTCCTCAGCGGGGGGAACGACGGGAGCCGATTGCGGGGAGTTGAAGGCGACTTGTTGAGGCACCGCATTCCACGGTTGATTTTGGTAACGCGGCTGGCCACGCTCGACCTCGGTTTTCACAGAACCGCCTTGCCAGGGACCGATGCCAAGAACGTACCAGTTATTGTCATCTGACTTGGCCAGCGACGTGCCGCCGATGCCGAGTGCCTCCTGGGTTTTGGCATCGTAGGCCAACAATCCGATCTTCGCGGTTCCAGTCTGATTGACGCGGTTGATGAACTTGATCTCAGGAGTTGCAAACATGCCAGGGATCGTGATCTCCGGGATGCCGAGAAACGCATTCGCAGTGTTGGTGCCAACCGCGCCGCTGCGGGCTTCGAGCACAACGTCCGCATCTTCCGGTTTCGCCACGATGTGACCACCTTGCATAAGCACGCGATGTCGCAGCGAACTCACGACGTAATTCTTGTCGACGCAGTCGAGATACTTTTCTTCAAGAAAGACTTTGCGGCCGCCGAACGGAGCGAAATCGACTTTGTTTAGCGCCTGATCGACAGCATTAGAAACGAGCATCTGCTCGGTTGCTGTGCGGGCGGTATTTGAGGAACTAGCCGATGTGCAACCAACCACAACGGAAGCGGCCAACAGTCCAAGGACTTTTGGATACAACGATGACATACCGGCCTCCTTGCCGAGAATTCAAAACCTGCCCGCGATCGAGAACGGCCCAGCGGTTGATAGATGATGTCCGCGGAATGCGTCAATCGGGCTTTCTCGCAATAACCTAAAGCGTGACCGAGCGCTCCGCAGAATTCCCAATTCTAGACACAATGGAAGGACCAGTCGCTGACGGCAGCGTGGGTTATGTTGAGCGGAGCGTTTTGAATGTTCCACTTCACCCAGAGCCACAAACGAGAGGACCGGTCCGATGAGTAAGCTACGTTACGTTGGTTTGGAAGTCCAAAAGGACACGATCGTGATGGCCGTTGCTGAGGAATGTCAGGGCGAGGCGAAGGTGCTCGGCACGTTTCCGCACGATGTCGCCAAGCTGATCAAACGGTTGATTAAGCTCGAACCGGATGTGTCGCGGTTGCGAGTTTGCTACGAGGCGGGGCCGACCGGCTTTGGGTTGTGTCGGCGGTTGGAGAAGGCGGGAATCGATTGCGTCGTCGTCGCTGGTGCCGTCGCTGGTGCCTCAGCAGGGGTCGCGGGTGAAGACGGATCGGCGGGATGCTTGGCGGTTGGCGCACTTTCTGCGGTCGGGGGATCTGACGGCGGTGTGGGTTCCCGATGAGCAGACGGAAGCGTTGCGTGATCTGGAGCGTTCGCGGGACGACGCCAAGAATGCGGAGCGAGTCGCGCGGCATCAGCTCGACAAGTTCTTGTTGTGGAACGAGCGGGTGTATCACGACGGCCGCTCGTGGACGCAGAAGCACAGCGCGTGGTTGAAGCAGCAGAAGTTTGACGATCCCTGCAAGCCGTGCGTGATGGACGATTACGTCAAAGCAATGGAAGACGCGACGGAGCGCGTGACGCGGCTCTCGAAAGAGATCGAACGTTTCGTCGAGCAGACGGCATTGGCTCCGTTGGTGCAGGCGTTCAAGTCCTTTCGTGGGATCAACACGCTCAGCGCGGTGGTGATCGCGGCGGAGATCGGCGACTTGCGGCGGTTCCCCACGGCTCGGCAGTTCATGTCGTTCGTGGGCTTGGTCGTGTCGGAACACTCATCGGGGAAGACGATTCAACGCGGCCCGCTGACTCGCGCGGAGAACTCCCATGTACGACGCATCCTGATCGAGACGGCTCAGCACTACCGGCATCGTCCGGCGTTGGGGGCCGCGCTACGCGAACGTCAGGCCGGCGTGCTTCACCAAGAACCACCTCAATCCACAAAGGCAGCGGCCCCCGAGTCGTCGGCGAAACGAACTCCAGGAAGATGCCCCAGCGGGCGCTTTCGCGCCACCCGCGAACATCTCGCTCGTGACGCCTGATGCTAGACTCCGGCACTGTGATTTTGGAAAACCACACGGCGCGACGGATCAGGTCATGCGGTTCCGACCCGCGAATATCAGTCTGATCAACAGTCGTTTCTCCCTCCCCGACGACTCGCCGGCCGCCGCACAACACCGTGAACTCAAGCTAAAACACCATTCTGAAAATTCACCCGCTCAAAATACTTGACTGGTCCTTCCATACTAGCGCCGCGCGGCTGATTTTGTCGGTGAACGCCCGCTGGTCGGTAATCGGGACTGCGATCCAGTCTTTCCAACTGGATGTGGATGGGGGGTTGTACGCTCTCAATCGCCACCACGAATTGATGTGGCTGACGGCAAGCGGCCATTGGAGTCTGGTGGATGTCGATGCGCAGTCATTCGTGGCGACCTCGAATGGCCTGCGCAATGTCTATACTTTCACCAAGCACCACGAATTGAAGCGGTTAGAGGCCGGTTATTCGTGGCGTACTCTGTGGACAGACGCCGTCTCCTTGTCCATCGACTCGGAAGGGACCGTGACCGCCCGCGATACGCTCGGCCGGTCGTGGATGTATTGGTCCCCCTTCACAGCACTCGGATTGGACCCCGTGGAAGACGAGAATGCTCCCTTGTTTTGCCTGGATTTTCCGACAGACGACGACATCTTGCGACTGACACACATTCCCGATGGGCCAGACGTGGAGGTGGTCGTGATTGTCGAGCCGACGGTCGACGCGGTTGACCCACCGCGATGGTTTGGCACTCCGGGAGAAATTGGTCCCCAACGATTGCACCATTGCCAGTATCAATGCACGGTCCAATACACGAATGCCAATGGGCCGAAGACGGTCGTGATCGACATCGACCTCGATCACCTGATCCGGTCCAACGCTAAAGTGATCGATTCCACTAGCACGCCGCGCCAGCGAGTGGTAAATCGCCGTCACCTGTGAATGATTCATGGCTCGCGATTC
The DNA here is from genome assembly GCA_031375695.1 of Planctomyces sp. Classification (GTDB taxonomy): domain Bacteria; phylum Planctomycetota; class Planctomycetia; order Planctomycetales; family Planctomycetaceae; genus SXKJ01. Next base: position 13,422 of record JANMIF010000167.1, on the reverse strand, counting down.
GCGGACGCGTTGTGAATCCGTAAACCACTCGCTGGCGCGTCGTGCTTGTTGGCCATGCTCGGCCTGAAGAATCGTGTAGGGCTGACGCAATTCACGCTCGCCCTAGGCTCGCGTGCCGTGGACGCACCATCTGGCTTCGTTGAGCCGTTTGGCATGATGGCCAAAGCATGGCCGCGAGCGTTGATCCGTGTCATCATCCAGAAGCTTGATCCAAGCAGACTCAATGATTCGACGGTCCCACTCCCAAAAATCGCAACATCGACAGGTGATGACACAAACCATGCTGAATCCTGAAGTCGAGAACTCTCTCGAAGAATCCGTTCCTGTTGTTTCCGAGGGCCAAGCCTCTCAGCCCAAGACGCAGAAGGTTTCGAAGTCGATCATCAATTTTGTGCTGGATGCGGTGTTGTTGGTCGCGGCGGTGTTTTTGCTGTGGGTGTCGGTGGTGATGCGGATGGTGTTTCCCGCTCCCACGACAGCCGACGGGGGGGAGCTGTGGGGGCTCTCGTATGATCGTTGGCACGACGTTCAATTCTCGACGCTTTGCGTGGTCGCGTTGTTGGTTCTGGAGCATCTGGTTCTGCACTGGAATTGGATTTGCGGAATCATCGCGACCAAGGTTCTTCGAGTCAGAAAGCGTCCTGACGAAGCCAATCAAGCGGTCTATGGTGTGGCCACCTTTATCACGCTCTTGGTGACGCTATTGGCTGGTCTGATCGCGGCAACGCTCGCGGTGAAACGATCAACGCCCTGAAGCTGGTTGATTGGGAGATCGGCAGAATGGACATGAGGCGGGTTCGCCTCGATCAATCGACTGAGCCAAGGTGACTCCGCGGGCGATCGTGAGCAGACCAGTCGCGACGACGGCCCAGGCTGCGATCGACATCATCCGTCGTCGAACATTGAGTCCGACCATTCCGGGGGCCAGACCCACGGCGATCATCAGCGGGACGGTACCTGCTCCGAAAACGAGCATCGTGGCCGCTCCGTTCCACATCGACTCGCACTGTGCGGACATAGCGAGAAATGCGTAGACAAGGCCGCAGGGCAACCAGCCCGTCGTGAAGCCGGAAATGAAGATCGGCAAGAATTGGCCGCTCCGCAACAGCGCAGCGAACCCACTTCTGATCGGGCAGGCATGAGCCGCTTGGCGCTGTACTCCTCGCCAGTAGCCGGTGGCTTTCAAGCCCTCAAACAGCAGCAGCGCACCCGCCAAGATTGCGAGCGCCGCTTGGCCCCACTCGACCGCCGGCATCGCTCGCGTGAAACGGCTACCGAGACCTGCACCCAAACCGCCGAGCATTCCATAGGTACAGAGGCGTCCGGCAGAATAAGTCAGTTGCCGCTGTAGATTCGTTCGCCACGACGTGGACGACGCTCCGACGGTCATCGCGAAACCGCCACACATGCCGACGCAGTGTGATGAACCGAGCAATCCGCCGGCAAAGATCATCGGCCATGTCAGTTGTTCGAGCATCATGCGGACTCCGACAAACGCGACGAAGACCGCACGACGACGAGGCTGCTGGCGACCATCAGGAGCGCGGCGATCGCGGGGTTGAGCCAACCGGTTGCCGCCACCACAACGCCCAGCGTGTTGTATCCAAAGGCCCACGCCAGATTCCGACGGATCGTGTTGACCGTGCGTCGCGCGAGCGGAATCGCAAAGGCGAGTTGCGACAAATCGTTGTTCAGCAGACACACCGCCGCCGCATCACGAGAGACGTCCGTGCCGGCTCCCAATGAAATGCCGATATGAGCGGCCGTCAGTGCCGCCGCGTCGTTGACTCCATCGCCGATCATGCCGACTCGCACGAGTCGCTGGCGGTCGTGAATAAATCGCGCCTTCTGATCGGGAAGCAGTCCGGCATGAACCGGCACGGCGAGTTCGTTGGATAATCTTTTTCCTCGGCCAGCGTGATCGCCGGTCAACACGCTGACGGGCAAGTTCTCATGACGGCACCAGTCGATCAAATCACGAGCGGACGGTCGCAACGTTTCGGCGAACACGAACGCCGCTCGCACTCGGCCCGACCAGCCGATCAAGGTCAATGGCTCACCCTGCGCTACGGCCCCGTCGATCAGCTGCTGCAACTCTGGCGAAATTTCGAACTCGCATTGTTCCATCAGCCGCACGTTGCCAAGCGCGGACATGCAACCCGACGACTTCGCCACGATGCCCAAACCCGGTAGGACGCGAACCTCGCGTGTGACTGCCGGCACACTAACCCGAAGCGCCAGCGAGGGCGTCGGTACAAGAGATCTCGCGAACGCCCTCGCTGGCACTTCGGGTTGGTGTGCTTCGCCATCAGTCCAACTTCGGATCGCGTTTGAGAACGCATGAGTGGACGACGTCACCAACTCCTTCGCGATCGCAGTCGTCTCGTCTCGCGATGTCGATTCATCGAGCCACAACCGTGTCACAGATGCCTCTCCGGTCGTGAGTGTGCCGGTCTTGTCGAGACATAATTCGCGAATTTCTGCAAGGCGTTCGAGGGCCTCGCCGTTTCGGAACAAGACTTGGCGTTTCGCGGCCGCTCCGATCGCAGTCCATACAGCCAGCGGCGTCGCGAGTCCAAGTCCGCATGGACACGCGATGAGCACCACGGCTAATGCGGTCATCACGCCGCGATCGAACGAAACGTGCCAACCGTGAAACACGAAGGCGCAGAAGGCGACGGCAGAGATCATCGGAAAGAACCAAGCTGACACTCGATCGCTTAGCCGTTGATACGGCCCTTGAGACTTTCGAGCTTCGCGGACTGCGGCTATCAATCTCGCGACCGCCGTCTGCGAGGGAGCGGCGGTGACTTCCAGCAGCACATCGCCGTCGAGATTCAGCGTACCGCCCAAGAGTCGGTCGCCGCGCTGCTTTGACACCGACCAACTTTCACCGGTCAGGACTTGCTCATCGACGCTGACCGATTCGGACAGCAACACTCCGTCCGCGGGGAAGCGTTCACCGGCCAGCACGCGTACGGTCGCCGGCGGCACGAGTTCGGCCAGCGGAATCCAATGATCGCGACGGTCGTCACCGATGAAACGGACTCGATCCGGCAGCAGGCGTTCGAGTTCATCAAGAGCTTGCGTGGCCTTGAGCTTGCTCGTTGCTTCCAGCCAGCGGCCTAGCGTGACCGTCACGAGGATCACGCATCCGACCTCGAAGTAAACGTCGCCGCGACCGCGCACGACTGAAACTGCTGAGTAGCCGAACGCCGCGAGCACTCCAGTCATCACCAAAAGATCGGTCGAGAGCCGACCGTGACGGACGTCGTGGATTGCATTCGTCAGCAGTGGACCGCCTAGCAAAAACAACACCGGCAGCGAGAACAGCAGGCCAAGATAGCGCAACAAGTCGGAATAGGTCGCAGACATCGGCTCGGTGCTTTCGCCGTAGACGGCATCGGTCCAGAGCGCCATCGTGAAGCAGACGACGTTGAGCGTAAAAAAGATCGCGAGGCCCAACTTGGTGAGCGTCCAGACTGCTGCGCCGGATTCGCCACGTTCGCGAGTGACCTCAGCCGCAAACCGACAGCCATAGCAACAAAACAACGGTGTGTCGTCGGCGTGCGCATGTCGCCATGAACGCCCAACAGGCAGACCGCAGTACGAACAGGTGTGAGGCATGTTTGTCGTCGCGCCGTTAGGCGGAATCGTCAGGACCGCCTCAAGGCGGAACTACGAACGTTCGATGTTACGGCGGAGTTACGAGTTCCGTCTTCAACGCCGGCAGGAAATTCGTCAGCACGTAGCTCGCGACAAAGATCCAGAATAGCACCCACATCAGATGCACGTACCACGGAATCTTGTTGCTGATGTAGTGATGAAAGCGGCTTTCGACTTCCGGTGACTGGTTATCGGATTGAGTCATTTCACGGTCTCCGTCTCACGGTGGTCAAGCCACTCTTCAGTTTCGAGGAACGTCGTCTTCGGGGCCTCAATGTCTCGGAACATGCCTCGCATCGTGGCCCATGCCAGCAGACAGAAGAATCCGAGACTCGCCAGCAGATAATTCACGATCGGAGTCACCGCGAACATCCCGTCCGCGTTGCCTCGAAAGATGTTAACGAACTCCAAAAACTTTCCGCCGAAACCGTACAGGCAAGGCAGCAGCACCGTAGCGGCCAGAATCAATGTAAACCGCCAATCGGAACGTGGTGAGGTCGATTGCATGGGATTTCCTGAGATTACTCGGCCTTGGGTTTTTCGGCTTCGGATGGCGAGGGCGAATACTGTTTGTAGTATGGATAACTCTCCAGCCACGAGCCCAACCATTGGATGTAGGTCAAAACCGCGAGTCCACGCGCGTTCGGCTTGTCCGGTGAGCCATCGAAGAACCAGGGATACTCCGGCATCGGGCTGCCTTCAGAGAGGGATGTCGGCTTGAAGAGATGCACCGCCTGCCAATCGTTCGAGCGGCGGCCTCCTTCGCGAGAGAGGTCTGGACCGACTCGTCGAGTGCCGAACATCACCGGCCGTTGGAGTTCGTTCTGGTATTCCCCAGTGCGAGAAACCGGTCCCCAGCGTTGTTCCTCGTTACTGACAGGCCGCACGAACTGGCTGTGACAGTGCCAGCACGCCTCGCCGACGTAGAGCTTGCGTCCGACTCGCAGAGTATCGGCGGTCTTTTGATTAAACCACTTCTCACGCTCGGCGACTTCTTCCGGAGGCTTGCCGTAGGCTTTCTCGAACGAATCGGGGTAACGCCGCGCGAGGTCTTCAAATTGATATCGCAAGTTGCCGTTGACGAGCTGTTCGGCGGTCAGCTCTGGCATGTCTTGATACATCAACCACGGCACGACTGCGTTCGATGCGAACGCGAGAGCAAAAAATGCCAGCCCGGCGATCAACATGATGCCTGCTTTGGATTCGAGCATGACTTTCACCTTGTAGGGTGGGTCGAGTCACCGAGACCCACCATTTAATTTTCGAAGAAATCTTTTGGTTGGCGGGTCTCGCGATGCTCGACCCATCCTACGTTTATGCTGACACGGTCGCAGTGTTCATGACGGGATTGTTCAGCGGGCTGCGTTGCCACGTCTTCCACAGGTTCACGCAGAACAGAACCTGACCGGAGAAAATCGCGATACCGGCAAAAACGCGGACGATCCAGAACGGCTGTGAGACTTCGATTGAAGCATCCCACGGCTGCAACGCGGCCCAACTCCAACCCTGGAATAATCCGGCAAGCGTCAGATCAAGCGCCATTACAAACAGGCCGACGGCCGATAGCCAGAAATGCCACTCGCAGAGCTTTGGGCTGGCCCAGTCTGTCTTGAGCAGTCTCGGGAAGAGATACGTCATGATTCCCAGTAGCCATTGTCCGAAGACTCCATACATCACGAGGTGCGCGTGGCCCACGACCCAGTCGGTGAAGTGGATCAAAGCTTGAAACGTCAGCGTCGTTTGCAGAGCACATTGAGCGCAAGTAATCGCGTAGAAAACCATCCCGGTGAAGAACCAACGAATCGGCAGGTTCGTCACAAGCGCCCGACTGGAGCCTTTGAGTGTGCCAAAGAAGTTGACGATGACCGTCAGCACCACCATCTCGACGGCGATGGTCGAGACGATCGCTCCATATTGCAGGAACATCGGAATCGGCGTGTAGAGGAAGTGGTGAATCCCTTGCAACGGGTAGAAGAACGCCAAGCCCCAGAAGCCGACCATCGACATGCCGTGGCTCCAGATCGGCTTTCGCAGCAGGATCGGCACGAAGAAATACATCGAGCCCCAACCCAGCGGCGTCACGAACAAGCCCACGAGGTCGTGAATAAACAACCCGCCGACCGCTCCGGCACTGGTACCGGTCACGAAGTATTGCGGCACGAAGTTACCCATTGCGTAGGTTAGAAAGGTCCAAATGAACGCCGCGAGGAAGTACCACAGCGTGACGTACATCGGCCCCTTCACCTTGAGAATCGGCGCCATGAAATTGACGGCGACCAATCCCAATCCCAACTGTGCAAGGGGGTCGATCCACACGGGTGTCTCACCCCATTCCAGCCCTTGAGCCTCGCCAAGCATCAGTCCACCAGCCGTCGATAGCACGACGATTTGCCAAGCCGCGAAGATGAAATACGACAGCGGGCGGCTCAGCACCGGGCGCAACGTGAGCCGCGGCACGATCCAATGCAGGTTGCCCAGAAAGGCGTTCGCAATGAAACCATAGGCCACGGCGTTGGTGTGAATCATGCGCCATCGGCCGGGTGAAAGCAGTTCGATGCCATTGAAAGGATTGTGGCGAATCAGCTGAAACGCCATCAGAAAGCCACCCAGCATTGAAATGAACAAATAGACGATCGAGGCCAGGAAATACCACGCGACAAGCCGTTCTTCGATGAGCTCTCGATTCGGCGGAACATCGCGGGTGATTGAGTTGTCGGTCATTGGTCCTTTGCCTTTTCTCCGTTGTCCTTAGTCCGTAGTGAGCGCAGTCTTCACACGCCGTTATCTGCCCGATTCTGATGGCGTGTCCGATATCGATTCGCGAACAGCGACACTAGCCTCTGGCGGTGACTGATAGGGCAGGAACTTGGCCATCGGCGCGAGTAACGCCATCGTCCACCCGAAAACCAAATGTGTCGCGGCCGCGACCCACCAGGGCAAATACTTACCGCTCGTGATCCAGTCACCGCCAAAGAGTCGCGGTTGCAACCAACTCAGGATGCCGTAGAAGCCGATCAGCCAAATCACCAGCGAAAGACCGGTCGCAACCAGCAGGCGATGGCGTGCAGTTCCATTCGGCACGAATCGCGTTAACGCAACGTGGAACGGCATCCCAATCAGCATTCCAGTTGCTAAATACAAACAGCAACCGAAGGTGAGAATCATGCCGTCGCGGACGGCGGGAACGTTGTTGGCTGTATCCGCCAGTGAGAGTGCATCGGCTCCCAAGGGAAACGTGAGAAATACGCGAATCAGTTCGAGCGGGTGCTTGCCGGCGATCGGCGCGAGAACCACATTGACCAGCAACGCAGCGGCGGATCCCATCACACCCAGCAGGAAGCCGGAGGTGACGTGATATGCCCAGTAATACGACGTCGGCTGCCACGATTCCTCGGCAGCGATGTCGCTGAGCTCTTGTTCGAGAAGCTCAACCTTTCGCTTGAGTCGCTCGAATTCGTCGTGTTTAGCAGAGAAGTCCACGGAAAATCCCTTCTGACCTACTTGAATGGGGCGATGCTGCCAGATTCCAAAATCTTGCCGCGACGGCGTTCATTGGAGACATGCAACACATACGCGACGAGATTCCAAATCGTCTCCGGCTCTGAGGCCAACGCTTGTTGGAACCCTGGCATCGGCGTGCCATTGATGCCGGATAGGATCCGGCGGTAAACGTCCGTCGGTTCCTGCCCCCCGCGCAACATGCCAGACGTCAGGTCCGCGGCGCGAGTCGGATGCCCCCACGAATCTTTCAAGTCTCCTCGCATATTGTCGGGTGTTTGACCACGACCATCCTCGCCATGGCACTTTGCACAACCGCGAGTTAAGAACGCCTGGCGACCGGCAACAACGTGATCGACTTTAAACTTCGGCTGCGGCGTCAACGCGAGCACTTGCGCTTCTTCGTCAGCTTGTACCCACTTTGCCAAGATGCCACTGATCGTGTCCGGCACTGCGTCGAGGTCGACTTCGTCCTCGTCCTTAGCGGCGTAGACCAACATCGTCTCCAGTTCGCCACGATGAGTCAGTGCAAGCACCCAATCAACCGCAGCTTGTAGCTCTTTGTCGGGAAGCAGATTGAACGCGGGCATCGAGGTTCCGGGAATTCCCTTCCGAACCGTACGCACCAAATCCTCACGCCGAGGCTTGTAACCGTAAGGCGTCGTGGTGAATTTGAAGACTCCCCGACGATAGTCTCGCGGCTTCGGAGACATTGACGCCGCCGTCGGCCCCTGACCATCACCGTTGACTCCATGGCACTGCACGCAGCGTTTCAAATACACGCTACGGCCCATCGCTAGCTTCACGGCGTCGAACTTGTCATCGCCGAGCATCTTAGGCGAATCCATTGTCCCGCAGTGTTCGACGAGCACGTTGCTCAGCTTACCCTGAAGCTCTGTGGACAAAACTTTGGCTTCTTTGCCAAGTGACCAGGCACCGGGCTCACGCCTTCGGCAACCGGTATTCAGCAAGCACAAAACAACTAGGCAACAAGCCCATCGCCACACAGTTGGTTCCCTCCTCGACAAGAAGCCCCGCCATCGGCGGCCCTTGCTCACCGATTTCGATCAACAGAATATTGCTTCGCGAAAAGTGTGCCATGGAAACCGTCGATTGGTTCGCATGTGCCAGATCGGCCAACGCTGACGAGCGAAATCTGCGCGTGTAGACAATCGAAACCGCATTCGACAGCACTTAGGGGCTTACTCAATGCGAGCGACGACTTGCCTGCTGTGCGGAGCAGCCTCATGGGCCGTGCGGCAACGCCCACTCTGACTGTACTGACCATCGAATAGGAGCCACTTGTGAGCATCATGGACGCTCGGTTCGGAAACACCGTTGAACGTTATTATTCTGTTCGATCAACGCCGTTCGTTGGAGGTGTCAATCTGATCGCGACTTTGACTTGTCTACGCCACGACCTAAGGGCGTGCCGGTTTCACTTGGCGGCGTTCAGGCACGCGGCGTGCATTATCACAACCGCTGGTCCCTAAAGGCGTCACTGTCATGGCTCGCGCACATTCCAACTTCTGGCAACCGTGGAAACGGCATTGGCTGTTCATCCTGGGTTTGTTCACCCTCGGCCCGGTCTGCGGGTACTTCGTCGCGGAAGATCCTGATCGCGGCCTGCTGTTTGGGTTGGCCATCAGCGTGTTTGCTTCGGGATGGCTATTGTGGTCACGGCATGAGCGCGAAGTTGAGTGATGGCCGTTGCGCAACCGATTTTCATGGAAGGATTCGATGATGTTTCAACGATCAAATTTGTGCGTCGCGGGTGCTGTGTGGTGTCTGCTCTGTGGAGCGATGACCGTTGGGGCCGAGATTTCCACTCCGCCCGCCGTGGCTGCCGCGAAGGGCCTTTCCAAAGCTTTCCAGCACGTCGCGGAAGTCGCCTCCCCCAGCATTGTCAGCCTGGAAGTGCGCGTGAAGCCGGGACTTGGCTGGACATGGTGGCAAGGGGGCTCGGCAGTCAATGACCCACTTTCAAACCCCAACCGCGATCGAACTCCCGATTGGATTCGGCGCTCCGTTCCACAGATGGATGCCTCGCGAACGACTCACGTCGGATCCGGTTTCCTGATCGACAACAATGGGACGATTCTGACTGCGTTTCATGTCGTCGAGCACGCGGAAGAAGTTCATGTCCGCACGCACGAAGGGCATGAGTTCCTCGCGACAGCGATCTTGACTGACCCGCAAAGCGACATCGCTGTGTTGCGCATCCCAGCGGCCAACGACCTCAAGCCCTTGCGGATTGGCAACAGCGACAAGTTAGAACTCGCCGAGTGGGTCGTCGCGGTCGGCAATCCGTACAATACGGGAATCATTCTGACTCCCGGGATCATCAGTTCCAAAGGCAAAGGCCCTTCCGTGCTGGAACACGCCGACTTTCTTGAAACGACGGCGGTCATCAATCTCGGCAACAGCGGCGGACCGCTGCTGAACCTTGATGGAGAGGTCGTGGGCATCAACACACTATTTCAGCATCCCAGCCGAATCTACGACGGCATCCATTTCGCGGTTCCGTCCAACACCGCGAAATGGGCTACTCAGCATTTGCTCGATCACGGCAAAGTCCGCAGATCATACATCGGTGTCAACACGCATGAACTCGACTTCAATCTGGCTCGACGACATCGAGTGGCTCCGTGGAGTGGCGTGGTGATCTCTTCCGTTCACGCCAATTCACCGGCCGACGACGCGGGAATTCATGAAGACGACATCCTCCTCGACTACGACGGCCACCGCGTCCTGACGACTCGCAGCCTGCAACGGCATGTGGAGAGAACCGACCCAGGCAAGGTTGTCGAGGTAGTCATACTGCGGCACGGACAACGCCAGCAGTTTTCCGTGAAGGTGCGCGAGTACTTGATCCCGACAGAGACCGTCACTCCGAAGACCGCGCCTCCGGCGGCAAACAAATCATGAGTTTTTCTGTGAGGCGATCTGCTCAACCTGCATGCGGTCAGTGGAGAACTGCGAAGAAGCCTGATTATTAGAAAAGCCGCCTTCTGACTGCGGGATCAGTCGAACCAGCGAAGCAGGTTAGGTGAGGCTACTGGCGATGGTTCAATGTTCGGAATGGATCAAACGCTCGAGCTCGTGCGTGCGAACCGGCACATACGGTCTCGAGATGCCATCGCAGAACTCAACGAATCTGCATCTCGATTTCCATAGCCGCGGTGCTAGGTCGTGAGACTGCGTCGAATGGGTCATAACGGAGATTTTAGCGTCAATTCATGGCACGGAACTGGAGTTGTATTGTCACTGGAGGGGGACCGGCGCGACATCTGCATCCAGTCCACGAAACAATCTCCAGACCTCTGGACGAGCGAAGGACGAGAACCATGTTGGGAGGCGGCCAAGAGAAATTGATGATAGCGGTGCTGATTCAATTCCTCGGCCTTGGTATGGAAATTCGGACACTGAGCGGGGCAGACCAGCGGCCGGAGACACGGCGTTTGGAAGACGCTCCGACTAAGCAGCAGGTGCAGATCGAAGTCTTCACTCGCCCGGAGTCCGAACGTTGCCGACTCTTGGTCGAGGTGCTGAAGAAGCTGGAACAAGAGCGTACAGGGATTGCCGTTGTCGAGCGCGACGTTGTCAACGACCTGCCTGCTCGCGAGCGGTTCTGGAAGATGGCGAAGGATCACGGCATCGAGAAAGCTGGGGTTCCGGCGTGCTGTGTCTGCAACTCTTTTCAGGTGGGCTTTCGCGACGCGGAGACGACACGTCGAAAAGTCGATGAGGCATTGTCGTTGCACGCTTATGTCCGTGAAGGCTGTCCCCATTGCCGCGACGCCAAAGCCTTTCTGAGCGGCCTGCAAAAACGCTGGCCGGCCATCAGAGTGCAACTTCATGATGTCGTACAAGACAAAGCCGCTCTGCAGCAAATGCACGAAGTTGCGGCGAAGCATCGCACCACAGTGGTCGCACTGCCGTGCATCTTGCTTTGCGGGCGATTCTCGGTCGGTTACGACAATGACCAGACGACAGGGCAACAGCTTGAGCGACTGCTCGAAGAATCCCAGCCGCCGCGCGAGCTCAAACCAAAACCTCAACGTGAATCAGGAGCCAGTTTCTCTCGTCGTGCATCGCAAATCAGTCTGGTGTTCTATTTACCCGAAGTGACGCATCAAACACCGCTGCCAATTCCCGACGATGCTTCGCCGGAGAACTCCCCGATTCCAAATGACTCGCCGATTCCGGAGGCTGCGGATTCGGCTCGCCAGGAGACGAGCAAGCTCGAAGGGTTTTCAACTCCGCCGCCGGAGGAGATTGACTTGCCGCTCTTCGGACACTTGCGAGTGCGCGAGGTAGGAATGCCCGCATTTACCATCGCGATTGGTTTGGTGGATGGTTTCAACCCGTGTGCGATGTGGGTGCTGATCTTCTTGCTGTCGATCCTGGTCAATATCGGCGACCGCAAGAGAATCGTCTTGATCGCGGGCACGTTTGTGGTCGTCAGCGGTTTGGCCTATTTCGCGTTCATGGCGGCATGGCTAAACGTGTTCCAATTGATCGGCCTCGCGCGGCCGGTCCAGGTCACGCTGGGGCTGTTGGCCACCACGATCGGGCTGATCAACGTCAAAGACTTCGTGGCCTTCCATAAAGGAGTTTCGCTGTCCATTCCGGAGTCCGCCAAGCCTGGTCTTTATGCTCGCGTGCGAGGCCTCGTGCAGGCGAAGTACGTCACTGCGGCCTTGTTCGGCGCGGCAACGCTGGCGGTGTTCGTCAACGTCGTGGAGATCCTTTGCACGGCGGGACTGCCAGCCCTCTACACGCAGATTCTCATGTTGCAGAAATTTCCGGCGTGGAAGAACTATTTGTACTTGGGCCTCTACAACCTGGCTTACATGCTTGATGACTCGGTGATGCTGACCATTGCCGTCGTGACACTCTCGCACCGTAAAATGCAAGAGCGTGAAGGTCGCTGGCTGAAGTTGATCAGCGGATCCGTGATGCTCGGTCTGGGCCTGACGATGGTCTTTCGGCCGGACTGGTTGAGCTGACCGCTACGAAGGAGTGCTGCCATGTTTCAACGAATTCTCGTTCCGCTGGATATCGCCCAGAAGAATCAGCCGGCACTGGTTGCTGCGGCTGAGATGGCTCGCGAACACAAGGCCGCGATCCTGTTGATACACATCATTGAACGGATTGAGCATGTGCCGGACGAAGAACTAAAGAGCTTCTATCACCGACTGGAGCAGGGCGCGCAGCACGAGATGTCGGCCGCCGCTCAAACGCTTGCAGAGCAAGGCATCACTGCAAGCACGCATATCGTGTTCGGTCGCCGAGCCGAAGAGGTCGTGCGGTTTGCCATGCAAAACCAAGTGGATCTGATTGTCTTGAGGTCGCATCGCTACGACCCGCAGACGTCGACATTTCCAGTTGGGACACTCAGCCATCAGTTGGCGGTGCTGGCGCAGTGCGCGGTGCTCTTGGTGAAGTGATCAGCGACGATTACCAATTGGACTGAGTCGAACTGAAATTGTCGGAACAAGGATTCGAATGACGACTTCGGGACAAATCGACTTCACCTCCCTGCGGCATCGCATGATTGAAGCCGACCTGCGCGGTCGCGGTATCTCCGACCCGCGGGTGTTGACAGCGATGTCAGAGGTGCCGCGTGAGGAGTTCGTCCCAGAAGAACTCCGCAAAGAAGCCTATGCAGACCGGGCGCTCCCGATCGGACTTCGCCAAACGATCTCGCAGCCATTCACCGTGGCCTTCATGCTGGAGTCGCTCGGCTTGCGCGAGGGTGGCAAGGTGTTGGAAATCGGAACTGGTTCCGGGTATGCGGCGGCTGTCTTGTCTCAGTTGGTGGCCACCGTGCATACAGTCGAGCGCATCTCCGAATTGGCTCAAGCCGCCCAACAGAGGTTGCAACGATTGGGTTGTCGCAATGTGCATGTGCATGTAGCGGACGGCAGCCTGGGTCTTCCGGAACACGAACCGTTTGGCGCCATCGTCGTCACCGCCGCTGCCAAAGTCTTGCCCCCTCCCTTTGCGAAGCAGTTGGACGAAGGCGGTCGCTTGGTTCTGCCGCTTGGAGATGAGTACTCGCAAAGCCTGTATCGTTTCACCAAAAATGGTGCGCGATTGATCTCGGAGGATCTAGGCGCAATACCGTTCAATTCGTCTTAACAAAATCGCAGCCTCCTGCGACTGTGTGGATGTAACAAGTCCCACGTAGCAAGGAGGCTGCGATGAGTTTTTTTGAGTCAGGATGCCGACGTTGCAGTGCGCTGGTCCACG
>JANMIF010000110.1:0-3093 GCA_031375695.1 Planctomyces sp. | reverse complement strand
TGGGCCTGCTCGCCAAATTTCCTAAAGGGCGGTATCCGGCCGCACCACACGTAGAGACCCGTCGAATATGCCGCCCCAAAACCACGACTCCAAATTACCCCTCTTGGTGCGAAGGACGTAGAAGACCGCATTCTTGCGATCCGTCTTTAGTCCGCAGGGTAGAACCACCCCGCGTTTAGGACGCACTCCATGCCTCGACGTCTCCGCATTGAGATTCCAGGAGGCGTCTATCACGTCATGAATCGCGGAGTCAATCGCGCGGATATCGTTCGCGTTGACGAGGAACGGCACGAATGGTTTCGGTTCTTTTGTTCCGCGAGTTTGCTCAGTAAGATCGCGCTGACTCAGACGCAGAGCGTCCGTTTGGATCGACGGCGGCATTCAAATTCAGAAGCACACTCCTGATGAGCTACGAAACTCAAAATCTCAAGGTTCCCGTCGAGTCGGATGACTACAACGAGTGTTCGGCGTTTGTGATCGAAGCGGTCAAAGGACTGATGACCGATGCTCTGAATTGTGGTCGGAACAAAATCCTGATTCACACGAATCTGAAACGCGGCCTGCCAATGGAGAATATCAACAAGGTCGCAGGGCCGTTTGTTGAGGCGTGGGCCGTCGAAGTGTTTCAAGAGGCCGTCGAGGATCAGGGTAACAAGTACCGCTTGATCAACGTCGAGGCCCAAGAGCGGCTCAACATGTCCGATGTCATTTTGCAGTTCAAGAGGCAGCGGAAGCGGCAGACATCGGTGACGGCCGGAGTCGACGTGAAGGCGACCTCGGAAGACTTTGCGAATGCGGGCAAGTCTCCGAATATCACGTCCTACGCCAGAATCCGAACGGCCTACGTCAAAGACCCCGATTATTTGTTCGTCATCCTGTCGCTGAAGCACCGCGTTTACTGCGAAAAGAATCCGGACTCGGCGATGATGGAAGGAGTGATGGAGGTCGTGGACCACAATGCCTACGATCTCAAACACCTTTCGGCGGCAGACATTTCCTACAACCCGTCATTAGGGACCGGACAACTCCAGGTTCGCGACATTCACTACGTCACGACGGAAACACGGACGACCTGGGAATTCTGCCAACTTCTGGACCGCAAGTACCTCGCGTCGAGCCGCAGATCGTTTGAACAATGGCACAAACTCGCGTTGCAGCATGGATGGATCAAGGATGCAGAATAGCCAACCCAAAATCATCACTGGCGATTCGCTGGAAGTCCTGCGGACTCTCGCGACGGAGTCCGTTGATTTGGTGATTGCCGATCCGCCCTACAACCTGGGCAAGGATTACGGCAACAACCATGACCTCAAGGGCTTTGAGGAATACCTGGAGTTCTCGCGCGGATGGTTGCGAGAAGCACATCGAATCCTGAAACCGACTGGCACAATCTATGTGTTCATGGGCGTGCGATTCGTCTCGTACCTTTACGACATGCTCGACCAAGAACTGGGAATGTTCTTCAATTCGTGGATCACCTGGCATTACACGCAAGGCATGGGCCGCACGAAGGGATTCTCGCCGCGTCACGACGACGTCTTGATGTTTAACAAGACCGAGCAATTCAAGTTTTATCTTGACGAAGTTCGTGTGCCGCAGAAGTACTTCCGCAAGCGGAACAACATGGCGGGAGCCAATCCGGGTGACGTCTGGCAGTTTTCCCATGTGCATTACTCAAACCCCGAACGGCAAGATCATCCGACGCAGAAGCCAGAGGGACTTATCGAGCGAATGGTCCTGGCATCGACCGACGCCGGTGACTTGGTGGTCGATCCCTTTGCTGGAAGTGGGACGACGCTGCGTGTGTGCCAAGTCTTGGAACGCTCGGCAGTCGGAATCGAATTGAATCCAGAGTACGTTGACCTCATTAAACGGCGGCTTGCGGAATCGTTCTTGGGATTTGACTCGGTTGACCCACGTCAGGACCGAACGCCGCGAGACCTTCCGAAGCCATTGGCCAGTCACCTCCAGATGACTCTCCTCCCTGAACACTGAGGTGAGGCGCGGTGCGGGAGTGGATTTGCGAACTCGCGGGTGGCGGTGCTGTTTCTGGTAGGCCACGAGCAGTTGAACCATCTCGTCCCACGGGCGGGCGAGGCGGTCCAGGCAGCGGGTGGCGATGGCTCGACGCAGCTTATCGAGCGTCAGCGTGGGGCCGAGAACCTCGACTCGTTCACGCAGACGCGTGTCGTTGAAACCTTTCGTGAGCCGACGCTCGGCCTGCATCTGGTGGATGAGATCATCGGGCACTTCGTCCTGTTCTTGCAGGGCCTGCAACACGGCCCAGACTTCGTCGAACTCGGCCCGCGCGACGGCGGCGTCCAACGATTCGCCCGCCGCCATTTTCAACCGACGTCAACAGTCGTCTTTTGCGGCCTGCGCGAACGACAACGTGTGAACGACGGGGCCATAAATCTCTGGCCGATTCATCGAATAGACTTCGACCGGTTCGCCCTCGGCATCGCGCCACTTCAGGTCGTAGTGCCGAGGCGTCGCCGTCAGGAACAGCCGCTTGCGAATTGGCAAGTTTTCGTCCTTGTGGTGATGAGCATCAGAAAGCGGACCAGCGTGAGCGAGTAAAAGGGGGCGACCTGGGTGCTTAAAAATCGCCCGGAGGGATGTCGGGCGGGTTCGTCGGGACGCTAGGAACTGGCTCGCTCACAATCGCTACAAAACTGCAGAAGCGATTGCATGTTTGAGGACTAGTGGCCCACCAACTTGATCTTGTTAGGTTTTGTTTTTTAGGGGATGAATTGGACTTGCTGTTGGATTCTCAAACAGGAGCCAGTGATGGGCACGGATGCCAAGTACGTTGTGCGGTTGTCGGTTTCGGAACGAGTCGAGTTGGATGCCTTATTGGCGAATCCTCGGGTGGCCAAAGATCGGTCGTTGCGGGCGCGGATGCTGTTGAAGACCGATGCCGATGGTCCAGCTTGGCCCGATTCGCAGATCGCGGAGGCATTTGACGTCGCGACCATGACCGTGTCTCGGCTGCGACAACGGTGCGTGTTGGAAGGACTCACGGCGGCCTTGGCTCCTCGTCCGCGTTCGGGGAGCAAGCCACGGACGCTCGACGGTGCGGCTGAGGCGCAG
>JANMIF010000079.1:0-15494 GCA_031375695.1 Planctomyces sp. | reverse complement strand
CATCCTGACCGACCTCTCGGCCATCATCGTCGGCAGCATGGGCCTCGCCGCCAGCGGGAACATCGACCCGACTCGCCGCCACCCCAGCATGTTCGAACCGGTCCACGGCTCGGCCCCCGACATCACCGGCAAGGGGATCGCGAACCCGCTGGCTGCGATCCTGTCGGTGGCGATGATGTTTGAGCATTTGGGACTCGACGTAGCCGCCGTGAGCATTCACCAAGCCGTGAAAGACTTGTTGGCCTCTGGAGGTCCGAGGACGCCAGATTTGGGCGGCAGCGGAACAACGGAGCAAGCTGGCGAAGCCGTTGCTCGTCTGGCCGCTGCCACATAACCGAGAAGCGGATCATGCTCCGCGTTTCCGCTAGGCTCTCACCGTAGTCGACATGGCGAGGTTCACGAAGTTACCGCTGGTAGATCAGCGAATCGGTCGTTTTGTTTTGACTGAATGCACTCCATGAATGGCTCAACTACCGGACCGCTTCCAGCGGCTACCGGGCCGTTGATATGCTAGGTATCAGTTTGTGTCCCACCTGTTTTTCTCACCGAAGGAGACCTCCCATGAAACTGTTTGTATTGTCGCTTTGTGTCAGTTCGCTGACGTTGCTCGTAGGAGTGTTCGCAATGGCCGAAGACAAGAAACCAGACGAGAAAACTCCGCCGCTGCTCAAGCATGAAATGAAATCGCTGACGGGGAAGAAAGTGGACCTCAGCAAGTACAACGGCAAAGTGCTGCTGATCACCAATGTCGCCAGCGCCTGCGGAGCGACTCCGCAGTACAAGCCGCTCGAAGCCTTGCACGAGAAATATCACGAGAAGGGTTTGGCGGTGCTTGGCTTTCCGTGCAATCAATTCGGCAAGCAAGAACCGGGGAGCGATGAAGACGTAGCTGAGTTCTGCAAGAAAAACTACGGCGTGAAGTTCGACATGTTCTCGAAAATTGACGTCAACGGCGACAAGGCCGCCGACTTGTTCAAGCAACTGACGTCGAAAGAAAACTTTGAGAAGGACGCCGGCCCGGTGAAGTGGAATTTTGAAAAATTCCTCGTCAGCAAAGAAGGCAAAGTCGTCGCTCGCTTCCGCACTGGCGTGCAACCAGATTCGGACGAAGTCGTCAAGGCGATTGAAGCCGAATTGGCGAAGTAGCGTTCAACGGCAGAAGCCCGGCATTTTGAAAATGCCGGGCATTGTTTCTTTTCAAGGTTTCCGAAGGCGATTTGAGATGACCGAATATTTTTGGCAAACTCGGTGTCGCCTTTTCTGGTTAACAGCCGCTTCGGCCATGTTCCTCTTTGGATGGCCGTCGGAGCAGGCGGACTCACAAGAGTCGCCGACGTTCAATGCCGCTTCCGTGGAGTTCTTTCAAACAAAAGTGAAGCCGCTGTTAGAGGCTCGGTGCTTTGAATGTCATGGGCCGGAGGCGAAGACGCTGAAGGGCGGGTTGAGTCTGACTTCGCGCGCGGCACTCTTGCGAGGAGGGGATTCGGGGGCAGCCGTTGTGCCGGGGAAGCCGGGCGAAAGTTTGTTGATCAAGGCGATCAACTATGTCGAATTTGAGATGCCGCCGAAGTCACGAATGCCGGATGGCGAGATCGCAATTCTGACGGAGTGGGTCAAGCGAGGAGTTCCTTGGAGTGTCGGCAAGGACGATCCGGCGGTAATGAAAGTGGTGGCGTTTCCACTCGCGGAAAGGAAGGCGAGTCATTGGTGTTGGAAGCCAATTGGGCATTTTGATCCGCCGAAAGTACGGCAGCCATTCAAAGCTGACGCGAAGCTCAATGCGGCAGCGTTTCACGGTTCGGATGCGGTCGATCATTTTGTACTTGCGAAGCTGGAAGAAAATGGGTTGTCCCACTCTGGAACTGCCAACCGGCGGACGTTGTTGCGGCGAGTCTTCTTTTCTGTGATCGGACTTCCACCGACTCCGTCCGAAGCGGACGAGTTCGTCAACGATCCTGCTCCGACTCGTGAGGCGTTGGCTCGCGTTGTCGATCGGTTGCTTGATTCACCGCACTTCGGAGAACGCTGGGCAAGGCATTGGCTCGACTCAGTTCGATACGCCGAAACGCTTGGCCATGAGTTCGATTATCCGCTGCATCACGCGTTTCAGTATCGTGACTACGTGATTCGAGCGTTGAATGCCGACGTGCCGTATGACCGGTTTGTTGTCGAGCATGTCGCAGGGGATTTATTGGGAGTGGGGGAGAAGCAGAGACGGGGAGCGGTGGAAAAGGACGGCTCTAAACAAGTGTCGTCTCAACCACTCTCAACTTCTCCGATTCTCCCCCTCGTTCGCCTTCATCCAGCCGACGGTTACAACGAATCCATCATCGCAACCGGTTTCTGGTTCCTCGGTGAGGACAAGCACGCTCCAGTCGATGTCAAAGGAGAACAGGCGTCGAAGACTGACAATCAACTCGATGTCTTCTCGAAGACGTTTCTCGCGCTGACAGTTGCTTGCGCTCGGTGTCACGATCATAAGTTTGATGCGATCAGTACTCAGGACTACTACGCGTTGAGCGGCTTTTTGCAAAGTTCGCGGCGACAGACGGCGTATCTCGATCCGGGCGGCAAGATCGACGCCGCGGCTGCTGAATTGAAGAAACAGCGAGCGGTCGCACAGTCGCCGAAGGTCAACGACATCGTCGCGTACTTGCTCGCGAGTCGCGAAGTCTTGTACGGATCGCCGAAACCGGATGATGTGCCGGCGGGCGGCTCACGACTCGCAGACGAAGTCTTCGACGACTTCGAGGCCGAACGATTTTCCGCCAAATGGATCGCAGAAGGACCTTCGTTTGAGCGGACGGAAGCGGGGACCTCGAAGAACCAAATGCCGGTCGCCGGATTTGAAGGCCAACGGTTGCTCAACAGTTATCTCGGCAACGACGGACACACCGGCAAGCTGACATCAAAACCGTTCGTCATCCGACACCCCGCGATTCGATTTTTGATTGGCGGAGGAAATCATTCAGGCAAGACGTGCTTCAATCTGAAAGTTGGCGGTAAGGTCGTACACACGGCGACCGGAAAAAATGACGAACGGCTCGAAGCAGCTGCGTGGGATGTGTCGCAGTGGCTCGGCAAAGAGGCGGTCTTAGAAGTCATAGACGACCACAAAGCTGGCTGGGGGCACATCAATCTCGATCACATCGTCTTCGCGAGCGGCAAAGGTTTGTTGACGCGGCGGCCGGTCGATGTGGTCGCTCAAGAACAAAAGCTCGACACAAACACGTTGCACCATTGGGTCAGTCTGATGCAATCAGAGGCGGTCAAGTCACCCGCTCACCCGCTGTGGACTTGGCACGAACTGAGCCAACTTCCTGCCGATTCGAAGCCTGAACAGTTCGCCGCGAAGAAACAACAACTCGCGGAACGCATCGCTGCCGAACAGAAACGAGCAGACGGCGCGTCAGCGAACAGCGAACTCTTCGAAGAGTTTTCATCGACGACGTTCGTCGATCTGCAGCATCCGGCCGATGGCCAAAAGCCGATGGCTAAAAGCCGTCAGTTCGATTCCTTGAACTCCACGGAAACTGAAGTCGGCCAACGGCCGAGCCGTCAGCCTGCAACCCTCAACCCTCAATCTTCTTCCTGGTTCGCAACCGGTTGGGCGTTCGGTGACGGGCCGAATCGAAGTGGGATTGCTCACAGTGGCGAACTGCATTCTCGATTGCGCGGCGTGCTGCGGTCGCCGACGTTCACGATCACGCAGCCGCAGATTCTGTATCGAGTCGCTGGGAAGAACGCTCGGATTCGTCTAGTCATCGACGGTTATCAGATGATGGATTTTAGCGGCTTGCTGTTCGGCGGGACGACGTTTGAGGTCAACACCGACGGTAAATGGGCCTGGCATCGCGAAGGTGGCGATCTGCAAAACCACCTCGGACGCCGAGCCTACATCGAGTTGATTGACGACGGCGATGGCTGGATCGCTTGCGACGAAATCCGCTTCACGAATGGTGGCCCCGAACCGACCCCGGCACCGCATGCCAGTCACGCTGCGGTCTTGTCGAACAAGTCAGTTGTGTCGCTCGATGAACTCGCAACGCAACTCGTGGAGCAGGTTTCCAATCTGCCAAGTGATTCGAACGGGCAGGTTGAAAACCTGACCCACGAGATTCCTGAGCCACTTCGGGCAATTGCGATCTGCGACGGCAATGTTGTGGACGAAAATGTCTTCATTCGTGGGAGTCACAAAAACCTCGGTCCGATCGTTCCGAGACGCGATCTCGAAGCACTCGGCGGCAAACCGACAGACAGCCTCGGCAGTGATCGCTTGAGCCTCGCACTTCGGATGATCGATCCGAAAGTGAACCCGTTGGTACCGCGAGTCGCCGTGAACCGCGTATGGCATCATCTGTTCGGTCGCGGCATCGTTGAATCGGTCGATAATTTTGGAGTGCTCGGTAAGGAACCGACTCATCCGGAATTATTGGATCACTTGGCCGAGACCCTCGTCGCCGACGGCTGGTCGATCAAACGGCTGATCCGCCGCATCGTGCTGTCGAACGTTTGGCAGATGCAGTCTGAGTTGGTAGCGCCGCCTTTAGGTGGAAGCTTTGAAGGAAACGCACCGCCTAAAGGCGGAATTACGAACGATGGAACTGCAAAAGCAAACGAACTTGATCCGCTGAATCTGTGGCTGCATCGCTTTCCGATTCTTCGGCTGGAAGGGGAAGCGATTCGCGATTCGATGTTGCTGGTCGCCGGTCGGCTCGATCGCAAATCGCTCGGTCCGAGCGTGCCGGTTCATCTCACGGCGTTCATGCAGGGCCGCGGTCGCCCCGGCAACAGTGGCCCGCTAGACGGAGGCGGTCGCCGTAGTATTTATATCTCGGTGAACCGAAATTTTTTGTCCCCGATGATGCTCGCTTTCGATGCACCAATTCCGTTCACTGCCATTGGCCGCCGCAACGTCTCCAACGTTCCAGCTCAAGCTTTGATCCTGATGAATGACCCCTTTGTTCTCGACATGTCCAAACTCTGGGCCGAACGATCGTTCAAAGAATCACCTGATTTGCCTCCAGAACGACGCATTGAGAAGCTGTGCCTCGAAGCCTTCAATCGTTCACCGTCCGACGCCGAGCGAGTCGATGGTTTGTCGTTTCTGCAAGAACAAGCCGCAACGCTCAAACTGCCTGACAACGCTTGGCCCAAGCACGTTCAAGTCTGGACCGACTTCTGCCATGTGTTATTCAATGTCAAAGAATTCGTGTTCGTGAAATGATTTTTGGAGAGGCTAATGCATTGCCAACAATTTCAGAGTCCGCCAAGAACACGGCGGGAGATGTTGACGAGATGTGCGAATGGGTTTGGGGCCGTGGCCTTGACGTCGTTGCTTGGCGATTCAGCGTTTGGGGTAGCGCCGTCAAACGCATCGGATAAGAATCCGTTCTCGGCTCGGAAGCCGCATTTCGATGCAAAGGCGAAGAGCGTGATCTTTCTCTACATGGATGGAGGGGTTTCGCAAGTCGATTCGTTTGATCCAAAAACGCGGCTCGACAAAGAGAACGGCAAGCCGTTTGGGTTGAAGATTGAGAAGACGCAGTTCAACAACATCGGTAATACGTTGGCCAGCCCGTGGAAGTTCAAGCAATACGGCGAGAGCGGCATCCCGGTCAGCGATCTGTTTCCGTTCATCGGAGAGCAAGCGGACAAGCTGGCGGTCGTGCGGACGATGACCTCGCAGTTTCCAGAGCACACGAATGCGAACTATTTTTTGCACACTGGCCACGGCCAGCAGGGTCGGCCAAGTATGGGAGCGTGGGTTGGATACGGACTGGGAAGCGAATGTGAGGATCTGCCGGGATTCGTCGTGCTGAATGGCGGTCTAGTTCCGCCGGGCGGACTCGACAATTTCAACAGCGGATTTCTGCCAGCGAGTTTTCAGGCAAGTATTCTCGGAGCGAGCGATCCGCCGGTGGCGAACATTAAACGAACGGAAGCGACCGATGAGCTGCAGCGGCGCAAGCTCGATTTGATGCGGCGACTGGATCGTAAACTTTTGGATCAAACAGGTCCGGCGGATGCACTCGAATCGGCGATCGTGAATTACGAACTTGCCGCGCGAATGCAAATGGCTGTTCCCCAATTAATGGACTTGGCGAATGAGACAGAGGCAACGCAAAAGGCTTACGGCCTACAAGCAGACTTCGGGAACACTCGAACGTTCGGTCG
The DNA here is from genome assembly GCA_031375695.1 of Planctomyces sp. Lineage (GTDB taxonomy): Bacteria > Planctomycetota > Planctomycetia > Planctomycetales > Planctomycetaceae > SXKJ01. Next base: position 9,317 of record JANMIF010000079.1, on the reverse strand, counting down.
CATTTGCCTGTTGGCTCGGCGGTTGGTTGAGCGAGGCGTTCGATTCATCGAACTGACGTGTCCCGGCGGCAACGGCGATCGGTGGGATCAGCACAGCAATCTGAAAGACGGCCATACGAAAAATGCGCAATCGGTTGATCAACCGATTGCGGCGCTCTTGGCCGATCTGGCTCAGCGAGGATTGCTCGAAAGCACGCTCGTGGTATGGTCGGGAGAGTTTGGCCGGACGCCGTTTGCTCAAGGAAATGACGGGCGAGATCATAACCCGTTTGCGTTCTCAATCTGGATGGCAGGCGGCGGAATCAAAGGAGGCACGACCTACGGTATGACCGACGAATACGGCTACAAATGCGTCGAAGATCGCCTGGAAATGCATGACCTACACGCGACGATGTTGCACTTGCTGGGTGTCGATCACACCAAACAAACCTTCCGCTTCAGCGGTCGAGATATGCGGCTGACTGATGTGCACGGACACGTCGTCAAAGAAATCTTGGCATAGGGTGGACACCCTCGGCGGTCGCGAGAGTCAAATCAATCCGCTTCACAAAACAGACGACCGAGGCAGCCATCCTAAGAGCGAGGAGACGATGAAGCTTCAAGGAAAGAAAGCGTTGGTCACCGGAGCCGGTCGCGGGATCGGGCGCGGGTGTGCGCTGGAGTTGGCTCGCGCGGGAGCGGATGTGGCGATCAACGATCGGCAGGAGTCGGAGTTGACGAGGTCGCTCGTCGCGGAGATTGAATCGTTGGGTTGTCGCGCGATCGTTGTGGCGGATGATGCGTTCGAACGAGCGTCGTGCGAAGGCATCGTGCAGCGCGCGATCACCGGATTGGGGCGAATCGATATTTTGGTGAGCAATCCGGCGTTCTCCCGACGCGGCGACTTCCTGGACTACGATCCCGAGTTGTTCGACAAGACATTGCGCGGGACGCTGTCGGCGGGTTTTCACATGAGCCAGTTTGTCGCGCGGCACATGGTCGAGCGTGGCGGTGGCGGAAAGATCGTGTTCATTTCCAGCGTGCATTCGCGGCGACCGTATGCTCGCGCGGTGGCGTACAACGCGGCGAAGAGCGGGCTGAATCATATGGCGTTCACGATCGCGGCGGAGTTGATCGGCCATCGGATCAACGTGAACGTCATCGAGCCAGGCTGGATCGACACGCCGGGTGAACACGAAACGTTTGGCGATGCGATGATCGCGGCCGAAGGAGCGAAGCTGCCATGGGGCCGGATCGGCAGACCGGAGGATATCGGACGGGCGGCAGTGTTCTTGAGTTCGGATGATGCGGACTACATCACGGGGACGTCGCTGGTTGTGGACGGCGGGTTTTGTTTGCGGGATTCGATTGCGAAGTAACTCGAAGCGTCGGCGTCGGCGAGGGCGAGCGCTCTCTTTGACTACGAATTCATCGTCTTGTGGAACGCTCGCCCTCGCTGACACTTCGGGTTATTTCGTGTTCAGTCGGAGGCGAGATCACGATGAATGTTGAAAAATCGTACGCGTTATATCGGCGAGCCAACGAACTGATTCCCGGTGGCACACAACTGCTCAGTCGTCGTCCGAGCCGGTACGCGAATGGCGTGTCGCCGGTTTATTCGGCGCGGGCGAAGGGGGCGCGGTTTTGGGATGTTAATGGGAATGAATTCATTGACTGGGTCAGCGGTATCGGGGCGATCATTTTGGGGTACTGCGATCTGGTCGTGGATGACGCTGTGCGCGAGCAGATCGGGCGCGGGGCGGCAACTTCGATCAACAATGAGCTGGAGTTGGAGTTGGCTGAGGAATTGTGTCGCACGATTCCGTGTGCCGAGATGGTGCGATATGCGAAGTGTGGCGGCGAGGCTTGTGCGATTGCGGTGCGGATCGCTCGCGGGGCAACGGGGCGGGACAAGGTTTTGTTTTGTGGATATCACGGCTGGCACGATTGGTATCTGGCCGCGAACCTCGTGGCAGAAGAGAGCCTGAATTCGCATTTATTTTCGGGAATTGAACCGATTGGCGTTCCGAAGGTTTTGGCAGGGACGGCGTGGCCGTTTCCGTTTGGTGATCTCGCGGCGTTGGGGCAACTGTTGGATGATCACAAAGGGCAGGTGGCGGCGGTGATCATGGAACCGCTGCGGTCGGAGTTGCCGCCGGACGGATATCTGGTCGGAGTTCGGAAGCTGTGCGATGAACACGGTGTCTTGCTGATTTTCGATGAGGTGTCGTGCGGCTTTCGGACTCGGCTGGGAGGCATTCAGGAGTTTGTGGGTGTGATGCCGGATTTGGCGGTGTTCGCGAAGGCGATGTCGAATGGATATCCGATGGGAGCGGTCGTCGGTCGGCGCGAGGTGATGCAGGCTGCGGCGCGGATGTTTATTTCGAGCACGTATTGGTCGGACCCGATCGGCTTGATCGCGGCGCTGACGACGATTCGTGAGTTGCGGCGGCGCGATGTGCCGAACTTGTTAAATCGGTTGGGAGTCGATTTGCAGGCTCGGCTGAATGCAGTCGCGCGCGAGGCGGGATTGCCGGTGACTTGCGGTGGGTTGCCGGTTCATCCGGGTTGGCAGTTCGGGGAGTTGGTGAAGCAGCAGGTCGACGCGCCGGCGAATCTGGCTCAGGAGATCACAACGTACTACATCCAAGAGATGGCGAAGCGGGGCTGTCACGGCTATGCCAGCTTTTATTTGAATGCGGCTCAAGGACCGACCGAGGTTGAGCAGACGGTGACTGCGGCGCGGGAAGTGTTCGCAGGGTTGCGTGAAGCGCTGGATTCGCGGACGCTGTCGCAGCGATTGGAGTGCGACTTATCGCAGGATGCGTTTCGGCGAATGGTGCGGTGAATTTGGAGCGGATGTTGAAAGACGCGATCACATTGCCGAACGCCGGCCTGGGGCTGTGGGATTTTGTGGCGGTCGGAGCGTATTTGTTCGTGACGTTTGGCATCTCAGCGTGGGCGGCTCGGCGGCATACATCGACCGATGATTTTTTTGTCGGTGGCCGCCGGATGCCCTGGATGGCAGTTGGGCTGAGCATTCTTGCCACGTTGTTCTCAACGATCTCGTATCTCGGTGTCCCGGGCGAAGCGGTCAAGAATGGGATCGGATTGTCACTCGGTTACTTGGCGGTGCCGTTTTCGTTCGTGGTCGTGACGATCTTTTGGATTCCGTTCTTCATGCGGTTGCGCCTGACGAGTGCTTACGAATACCTCGAACGTCGATTTGATCGGTCGCTCCGCAAGCTAGGGGCGACGTTGTTCGTGATGTTGCGGATCGGCTGGATGAGCATGGTGGTGTTCGTCGCCAGTATCGCCGTGGATGAAGTGATCGGCCCGGAATTGGATTGGTTGCCGGGACGGGATGTGTTTTGGATCATCGCGCTGATTGCGTTGACGGCGTCGGTGTACACGGCGATGGGAGGAATCGAAGCGGTGATTTGGGTCGATGTGCTGCAATGCTTGCTGCTGCTGGGAGGCGTGTTGCTGGTGATCGGCTATGTCGCGATCGTGGATCAGACGGGGCCGATCGACTGGTGGAACACGGTTCACGCCAACTTAAAACAACACACGGCACCGCCGATTTTCAGCACCGACCTGACAATTCGGGTGACGGTAGTGTCGGCGATGATCAGCAATTTCTTTTGGACGATCTGCACTCACGGCTCGGATCAAGTGGTGCTGCAGAGATACTTTTCGACATCGTCAATGAGGGCGGCTCGGCGGAGTTATGTGATCAATGTGATCGTGGATTTGACAATGGCGACGCTGCTGGCGATGGCAGGGTTCGCGCTGCTGACGTTTTATCTGAAGCACGCGAGCTTGCTTCCCGACAACAACACGGCGGTAACGATGGCGGACAAGCTGTTTCCATTTTTCTTAGGGCATCAACTGCCGGCGGGGTTCGCGGGACTGATCTTGTCGGCGTTTTTGTGCGATGCAATTCAAACGCTGGAATCGGGTGTGAATTCGATCGTGGCGGTGGTGACTCGCGATTTGCTTCCGGGAAAGTCGGGCGCGGTCGAAATGCCGTCGAGTTTGATTCGTGTGCGGGTGTTTAGCGCGTGCCTGGCGCTGGTGGTGGGCTGCAACGCTTACGTGATTCACTATCTTCAGGCGACCCAAAAGTTCACGATCATCGACATGATGCCGAAGTTCTTCAACATGTTTGTCGGGCCACTGGCGGCGATGTTTTTCATCGGCATGTTTTGGTCGCGATGCACGCGGCGATCGGTCTGGCCGGCGGTCGTGATTGGGTTGACGACGTCGATCATCTGGAGCTGGTGGGAGACGATTTTTCGGACGTCGTGGCGGCCGACGATCTTTTTGTCGATTGCCGTGCCGTGCTGCGTGACGTTTTTCGGCGCGCGGCTGATCAGCCAGTTCGTCGATCCCGCTCGTTCGGCGGGAGATGAACCGTACTCGTGGTCGTCGGTGCTGAAGCGGCCGGAAGGCGATTGATCGCGAACAACGGATCAGCCCAGGGCAAAGCGAAACATTCGCCGCAACGGGTTTCGTTTCGCTGGGACGGGAGTAGCGCATTCCCCAGTCACCCCGAGCTTATCGGTGGTTGACGCTTCCGTTGTCGTCTGATTCTGAGCGACATATTTCCGATTGGTGAATAATCTGCCACCAGTATCGCTCGCGACCCGGTCCCCGACGATCCGGACGAGTTGATTTTCGACTGCCTGGCCAAAAAACCGGACGACCGTCCGAAGAGCATCGGCGAACTCATCGCCGTCAAATGCGAAACTCTCCGGGGACAGACCAATGTCCGTCGCTGGTGGAAAGAATACGAACGCATGACCGGCGAAAAACTGGCGATGTATTCAGAGCGTCACGCCACTTTTACCCGCCGCGTCGCGCGACCACATGCGGGCAGTCTGAATTGTTCAGACATTCCGGCGCGATCCGCAAATCGTCGAGCACGCGGCCATGAATCACGGTTTCTTCGACGATCCGCGGGACATCGGCGATCGTCACCTGACCGTAGAAAATCCCCTGTGGATAAATTGCCACGCATGGTCCGTGCTCGCATTGATCCAAGCAGCCGGACGCATTGGCTCGAACCAATGGGTTCAGCCCGCGCGATTTGATCTCCGCCTTGAGCGCCGCTCGTAACTGATCGGTGCCCGCCGGATCGCAACATCCCCGCAGATGCCCTTCCGCCCGTTGATTGCCACAAACAAACAAGTGATGAGTGAACGCTGCCATGAGGATGATTCTCCCGAGACGACCAGGATCGCGTCAAACCTTCGCAGGATGGAGGAATTGAACAGGACGGAACAGAGGCAGCGGAGAAGAATGCCTTTTTCTCCCGCGTCCTCTTCTCTTTTACGTCCGTTCTCTTCGGTTTCTTGGACCGATTTGCAAATGAGCCAGCCACGCACGCTTTGAGGAGTGTCGAAACTTTTCGCGAACGCCTTTAGAATCTGCGGCCTTAGAAAATGCCGCTCTCGGCACTGTCGTTCCCAACCTTTCTCGCAGCGTGAGTCCGCCATGAAAGCGATTGCCGTCAAGCCTCGAATTCCCAATAGCGTTCATTTGGCCGAACTGGCCAAGCCCAAACTTGACGACGTCCCAAATGGCCGAGGCGTTTTGGTTCGCGTGCTGAAAGTCGGCGTCGATGCCACCGATCGCGAGATCAACGACGGTCTGTACGGCAATCCCCCGCCGGGATTCGATTTTCTGGTTCTCGGTCACGAATCGTTCGGCGTCGTCGAGCAAGTTGGCCCGCAGGTCCGGCATGTGAAGCCTGGGGATTACGTGACCTGCACCGTGCGCCGACCTGGCCAGTCGATCTTCGACCGCATCGGTCGTTCCGACATGACCAGTGAAGAGACGTACTACGAGCGTGGCATCAACTTGCTGCACGGTTTCTTGACCGAGCACTACGTCGATGATTCGGAGTTCGTCGTCAAAATTCCGAAGGCCCTCAAACATCTGCACGTCTTGGCCGAGCCGATGAGTTGCGCCGCCAAGGCTGTTTCGCAAGCCTATGAAGCTCAAAAACGGTTGCTGGTTTGGGAGCCGAAGGTGGCCTATGTGACCGGTGCCGGCCAGATCGGTCTGCTCGCGACGTTGATTCTGCGGCTGCGCGGTGTCGAAGTTTACACAATCGCGCGCGGGGCCAAGCCGAATCTCAAGGCCGAGATTGCCGAGGGTTTTGGCGCGAAGTACATCAGCACTCAAGACAAATCGCTGACTGAACTGGCCAAGGAAACGGGCAAGCCCGATTTGATCATCGAAGCGACCGGAAACAGTGCGATCGCCTTCGAGGCCATGGGCGTTCTGGGTCACAATGGTGCGATCGTCTGGACCAGCATCACCGGCGGCCAACGCAAAATTGAAATTCCTTCGGACAACATCAACATCAACTGGGTTCTGGGAAACAAGCTGCTGCTCGGCTCGGTCAACGCCAACTTCCGGCACTTCGAGTCGGGAATCGCCGACATGGCTCAAGGTGAAATCTTCTATCCCGGCGTCACGCAAAAAATCCTCACGACGCCGATCAATGGCCTCGAAAGCTATGCCGAAGTGATTCGGCTGCTGGTCGAAGCCAAAGAAGCTTTGAAGGTGTATGTGAACGTCGCCGACGAATGATCGTTCGTGCAATTTGGCCTCCGAATTTGTGCCCAGTTGTCGGCCACTGATCCCGTTCACTGATGTGCGGCTTTCTTCTTCGATGTATGGCCATCGAACTCGACAACTCCCAAACGATGACTCGCTGTGTTGCGATCTGTTTGCAATTCGTAAGTTGACGTTGTCGTGTCGTTCATTTTTCTTTGCGCAATTGCGCGCGATTGCCATTTGAGCCGGCTTGGCAGTGTGTCGCTAACTTGTTTTGCTTCATCAGGTAGCGTGCGAGTTGTTCGTTGTCTCTTGGCGTCGCGTTAAACGGTACTGATTGTGCTGATTGTTTTGGTTGTTCCGATTGTATCGGATCGTGATTCGATGAGTGTGCGTGGCGAGCAGCGATGCGATGCCGCATCCGGCGACCTGAGAGACCGTCGGGAATTTCGTGGCCAGCGATGGCTAAATGCGGTGGAGCGAACGAGTCGCGAGCTGATCCTCGCGCTTGTTCGCACACCGAAACTGCAGTGACCCGAAAGAAATTCGTAGGTTCGACCAGGTTCCGTTCCTCTTGGCGGTCTGCGAGTTTCTTTTGGTCACTGGCCTCTGTTTTTTGCGATACGGAGATTCTGCCGCTTCCGCGTGACGAAGTGGTGTTTCAAACCAAGGATGGGAGTTCGCCATGAAAAGTCTGTGGATTCGTTTTGCTCAGGACGAGCGTGGGTTCGTCATTTCGGCTGAATTGGTCATGGTTATGACAGTGGGTGTTCTGTCGATGGTGGTAGGATTGCAGGCGGTTTCTTCCGCGATCACTCAAGAGTTGAATGACGTGGCGAATGCGTTCGGTGCGGTGAGTCAATCGTACAACTACCGCTCGATTAGCAAGCGCCGCCACGCGTGGATCAGTGGGTCGGGGTTCAATGACCGCGCTGACTTCTGTGACTGCAATCCCATTTTGCAAACTGACGTGGTTGGTCATATCGGTCACCCTGGCAATGCGGATGCTTGGATCGGACCCGAAGGTGACAGTCCGAGACATTTCGATGCGCCAATCCACCATGATGGCCGTCCCGCTCATGGGCGCGAGTTTGGTCCTGGTCCTCGTCACGGGCATGAGTTTGACTCCCGCCATGGACATGAGTTCGGACCTGGACCTGGACCTGGGCCTGGGCGTGGCCCCGGCCCTGGTCCAGAATTTCGCCCTAAACACGATCCTCGTTCGGCCCATCCCGGCCAAGTGGTTGATCCGAAGCTTTGCTGTCCAGAGATCGACTCAGCCAAGCCGACGGACAATCATTCGATCCGCGGAACCGACCAGAAGCATGACGTGGTACCGAAAATAGTCGTCCCAGGACGCGATACAAAGCCGAAGTCGAAAGACTGATGCACGCGAGACAGGGGTATGAACGGCGTGGCTTTCGGGCTCGTTCCGTGTGGCCGAAACTATAAAGTTTCGGTAGCACGGAACATCCGAAGCCTCGTGATGTGTAAATGCTGTTTCGGAATCTGAACATTCGGAGTTTGTCGATGCGATGTCGCCGCGCTTGTTTCTTTTTTTGATCGCGGTTTGTGTGTTGGCTGGTTTGCTGTTCGAGAAGAGAAGATCTACGTGCTCAGTAGCTGGAACCGACTCGTCAAGTTGGGGTTGTGTTCGTTGCGCTGTTTCCAAAATGGCATCACCAAATGAGCCGCTCCCGATTCGCTCTTGAAACGAACGGTTTGAGCAATTTGTTTCAATTGGTATGCGCGAGTCGCCAGTCGCTGAATTGACTGTGCGACCGAAGTTGCAATTCGTGCAACATTTCACATGGTGCCTTAGTCGCTGTAATGACTGAGGTTGCGCCGGTTTTTCCGCGCTGTTGTCGTTTGACAACAAGGGCCATCTCCGTCAGTTGGCATGTTGTCTGCCTGTTTACTGGGACGTGACAGTTCTCCTGCACCCCTTAGTCGGTGCTTTGGATGGATTGTCATGCAGCTCTCGCGAGGATGTTGGTTCGGTTAGGTGTTGATCGAGACATTTGGAATTGAAGGATCAGCTTCGCTCTGGATGGTTCGGTCGGGCGGTGTAGGGCATTTCCAAAGTCGTCTCATCTTTGGTTGTCTCTTTTTGTTGTCTCGATCTCAGGTCTCTCAATCTCACAATTTTAGGGGAACGGTAAGCATGAAAAAGTTTTTCAACGATGAATCAGGGTTCGTGGTTTCTTCCGAGTTGGTGCTCGTTTTGACGATTGCTGTGCTCGGCATGGTGGTTGGTCTCACGGCCGTGCGTGACTCAATCTCGCAGGAATTGGTTGATCTCAGCGACGCGTTTGGCGCGGTCAATCAGACCTACAACGTCAGCGGCGTTTCGAAAGAGAAGAATCGTGGTAAGGCCCACGCGGCGATCGCGGGCTTCGGCTTTAACGACAACGCCGATGATTGCGACTGCCAAGGCCTGACGATCACCGACGTCTGCGGCAAGCGCGACGCCAGCACCGGTGCTGCTAACGAAGGCAACCTGTAATTAGTTTGCGTCAAAAGTGTGAAAAGAGAAACCGCCTTGGTGTTGCCAAGGCGGTTTTTTCGTTGGAGCGCGATCACGGATTTGCGTCAGGCTCCGTTGGCCAACGAGCAGTTTCAGCATGTGGCGGTCACTCCGGCCACGGTCGTGGCCTTCTTGGAGGGGCCCGCCGCCGCGAGTGACGGGAGGGTGTTTTTCAGCGACATCGTCAACAACCGGATCATGCGGTTCGATCCAAAGGCGAATGAAGGGAGTGTCTGGCGAA
>JANMIF010000077.1:0-13564 GCA_031375695.1 Planctomyces sp. | reverse complement strand
GGCGCTGATGATCACGGCGACGCCCTTGCTCTCCAATTCGGTCTCGATCAGGTCGGCGACCTGTTGGGTCAACCGCTCTTGAACCTGAGGACGCCGCGAAACTTCGTCAACCACGCGAGCCAACTTGCTCAAGCCGGTGACTCGGCCGTTCGGGATGTAGGCGACATGCGCGACACCGGAGAACGGCAACAGGTGATGTTCGCACATGCTGGTGAAGCGGATGTCGCGGACCAACACCATCTCGTCGTAGTTCTCCGGGAACGTGACGCGCAGGTGCCGAGCCGGATCTTGCGTCATCCCGGAAAACATTTCGGCATACATCTTGGCCACTCGACGTGGCGTCTCCAGGAGCCCTTCGCGGTCTGGGTCTTCTCCGACGGCTGTCAGAATTGTGCGAACGGCTTGCTCAATCGAAGCCAAGTCTACCGAAGCGTCGGGGCGACGCTTACGAGCTCGCAACGCACCCGACTCGGCGAGAAAAGAGGTCCGAGGAAGTTCATTCATTCGCTCAAGCAACACTGGCATCGCGTTCTCCTTTGAAGTTTCCTGGGCCAACCCTGAGTGAATCGGCCGGTTTGAATGATTCACGTGAACGATTTGACCGATTTATATTCCGGAACGCAACAGGGCAATTCACGGATTATTGAAAATTCACAGAAAATTACTGTTGTTTCAAGCAGAAAGAACCAGCAGCGACTCAGCTCGACGTGAACGATATGCACGTTTTGAAGTTGTGCGGCGGCGTTGGTTCAACTATTCTCTCTCGCGTCATGGCTTAAGCAGGAGATCTGGTGAGAAACCTTGTCCTTCGGAATTTGACTCCAGCGGCGATGCTGACCTTATGCCTTTCCTGGTCAGCACTGGCTGGCGGTGTATTCGCGGAAGAGCAACTGCACGTTTCTGCTCCCTTTCAGTCACTGGAAATCCAGCCAGCCGGGCAATTGACCTGGCTTGAAGACAGCTCGGTCCCGCGATTCCAGTCGTTACCACAACTCGACGAGAGCATCCTCGGTGAACCGGCCCGATCAGTTGACTCCCCACCTGACCGTCGATTGGGGGCTGATTACGGCGGCCGATCGCCATTCACCTCGCGGTTGTGGTGGATTCCTCAGCAAAAGATTCGGAATCAGCCGGACTACTTGGCCATGAATAGCGAGGAATTCGAGTTGGCCGTTCCGTTACACATAGCCCCCAATGGAATCTGGCTGGGATTGGGGAGTGTCCAGCGGTTGGAGATCAACGCTTCGGCCGTGTTGCCTGATTCGAAGCTTCCCGTCCCAGACGAATTGTGGGATATCGATGTCGGCGCGATGCACATCCGCACGCTCGAGAACGGCTGGCGGTCGGGCGGCATGTTCCGTGTCGGTTCTCCGAGCGATCGTCCTTTCACTGATCTGCGCGACTTGACCGTCACCCTTCTAGGGTTCCTAACCGTCCCCAGCGGTGAGTACGACGCTTGGAATTTCAGCCTGTTCTATTCACCCACCGGCCAAATCGTCTTTCCTATTCCGGGCGTGGCCTACACCTGGCAGCCGACTCCTCAGTTCCGGGCGAACCTGGGAATCCCGTTCTCTCTCGACTACCGGCCAACAGAGTCCTTGACCATTACGGCCAGCTACCAGCCGCTGAACAATGTGCAGGTGCTCGTTCGTCAGTCGCTCGGCAAGGCGTGGAGCTTCTATGGAGCTTATCGGACCGTGAGCGAAACGTTCCTGCTGGCCGACCGCCTCAGGGGCCGTGAACGAACCTATCTGTTCGACCAGCGCCTGACGCTCGGTCTAGAGCGCCAATTTGGCCGCGAATGGAGTGTCGACCTTTCAGCCGCCTACGTCTTTGACCGACAGATGTTCCATGCGGAGAAGTTCTCTGGCAGCCGGCGCGACGAACTGGCGATCGATCCAGGAGTGGCGGGCATGTTACAGCTCGTGTGGACGCGTTGAGCGACTTGAGTCAAACCTCAGTTGGAGCCCCTCCCTTCCCTGCCATTCTGTGTCATTAGGCCATTTTGAATGAGTTGTGCATTCGATTGCCCAATCGCTTAAATCCCACCGGCGCGAAACGATTTGAAATATGTGAGTGAACGACGCGAAAGGAAGTCAATCGACCCGCGAAACGAACAGAACGATTTGGACGTTTTATTATTGAGTCGCGGAGGTGGTTCGGCTACTATTTTGCGCGGTACGACAACACCAGATGAACGTGAAACCAACGAAGGCTCTGAGTTTATGGAACAGCTTCTTTCACCCAAACAAGTTGCCGAAGCGATTGGGGCGAGCGAATCGTCGCTCAAGCGGTGGTGTGATCAGGGGCTGTTGACGACGGTGAAGACGGCGGGCGGGCATCGGCGGATTCCCGTTCAAGAAGCGTTGCGATTCGTGCGCGAGCAGAATCATGCGGTTGTCGAGCCGCGAATACTGGCGATGCCGGGAACCGACAATCGCAAAGCTCGACGGATTGAGAACTGTGCCGAGCGGTTGGCTGAGGGACTGCTCACCAACAACGAACAAGCTTGCCACGCGATCGTGTTTGATTTGTTTCTGTCCGGTCAGTCGGTGAGTCAGATTTTCGACGAAGTCATCGCCGTGGCGTTTCGGACCATCGGCGAGAAGTGGGAAGGCCACGAAGCCGAAATCTATCAAGAGCGTTGTTCGTGTCAGATCGCTCTGCGAGTCCTGCACGAACTGAGGTCGAAGCAGACGCCGCCGAGTTCTGGCCTCGTCGCGCTGGGCGCGACCATTGAAGGAGATCAGTACTCGCTACCGGTGACGATGTGCGAGATTGTGCTCCGCGCGGTCGGTTGGGAGACTCGGTTGCTCGGTTCGTCGATCCCGTTTGATTCGATGACCAAAGCCATCCAACAGCACAAGCCAGAAATGTTCTGGCTCAGCGTTTCGTTCGTTCCGGACGAGTCGGCGTTCATCACCGGATTCAATCGCTTGTTCGAGGTTGCGTCCAAGACCGACACCGCTGTCGTTGTCGGCGGGCAAGCGTTGACGACGGAGATTCGGACGCGGCTTCGATACTCCGCCTTCTGCGACACGATGCGGCATCTCGAAGAGTTCGCCAAAACATTGCGTCGACAAACCGAGGTTGTTCCCAAGAAGACTCGCAAACCAAGAAAGAATGCTTGAGGCACAGATGACATCCGCCCGATTCGATTCCGCCGTAGCCAAGTTCGCCAGAACTTGGGTTTTCATGTGCGTGGCCCACGTTCTGGCGAACTTGGCGACGACTGTGTTCGCCGCCGATCCAACCGCGACGTGGCCGCAGTGGCGTGGTCCGTCACGCGATGGGCAAACCGCTGCGATGCCCGCGTGGCCTGATCGCGTCGATGAAGCGACGCTCGCTCGGAAATGGCGAGTCGAGTTGGGGCCGAGTTATTCCGGGCCAATCGTCGCTGAGGATCGAGTCTTCGTCACGGAAACTCGCGGCAAGAAAACCGAGGTCGTGCAGGCGTTGTCACGAGTCGATGGCAAAGTCTTGTGGACTGCTGAGTGGCCGGGGGCGACATCGGTTCCGTTCTTCGCATGGGAGAACGGCGAATGGATTCGTGCGACTCCGGCCTACGACGGCGAATCGCTGTTCGTCGCTGGGATGCGTGACGTGTTGGTGTGCCTCGACGCCGCGAGCGGAAAGGAACGCTGGCGAGTCGATTTCGTGGAGCGGTTCAAATCGCCGCTGCCGACGTTCGGATGCGCGTCGTCGCCGCTCGTCGATTGCGACCAAGTTTACGTTCAGGCCGGAGCCTCGTTCGTGAAGCTCAACAAGCGAAACGGTGAGACGGTGTGGCGGTCGCTGAAGGACAGCGGCGGCATGAACGGCAGCGCGTTCTCGTCGCCGATGAAAGCGACGATCGCGGGACAGCCTCAGTTCTTGGTCCAGACTCGTGAGAAACTCGCGGGCGTGGACGAAGCCACCGGCAACGAACTCTGGTCGCAGAAGATCGAAGCCTTTCGTGGCATGAATATCCTCACGCCGGTGGTGTTCGGGGACGCCATTTTCACAAGCACCTACGGCGGCAAATCGTGGCTGTTCGATCTGACCAAGAGCGGCGACGTGACTGCGGCCGACAAAAAGATGTCCGTGGCCGAGCGTTGGCAGAACAAATCGCAAGGCTACATGTCCACGCCGGTGGTGATCGACGGCCATGTTTACACGCACCTGAAGAATCAGCGTTTCGCGTGCATCGAACTCGCAACCGGCAAAGAACGTTGGACGACTAAGCCATTCGGCAAGTACTGGAGCCTCGTCACTCAGGGCCACAAGATTCTGGCCCTCGACGAACGAGGCGACTTGCTGTTGATCAACGCCAATCCCGAGAAGTTTGAGCTGCTCGGCCAACGCCACGTCAGCGATTCGCCAACGTGGGCACACCTGGCCGTCACCGACAACGAACTCTTCATCCGCGACCTTAAAGGGTTGACAGTGCATCGTTGGGGAAGCATGACCGATGCGGGAGTCGTTGCGAAATGAAGATCGCAATCATCGGGGCTGGGATTTCCGGATTGACGGCGGCGTATCGGCTGTGTCGTTTGCACGACGTGACACTGTTTGAGGCCAACGATTATCTCGGCGGGCACACGAATACGGTTGAGGTCGAAGTGGGCGGCGAGCGGCATTCAATCGACACGGGGTTCATCGTCTTCAACGATTGGACGTATCCGAATTTCATCGCACTGCTGGATGAGTTGGGTGTTGCCTCTCGGCCGACGTCGATGAGCTTCAGCGTGCGGTGTGATGCAGCAGATCTCGAGTACAACGGCTCGTCGCTGAATGGGCTGTTCGCTCAGCGACGGAACCTGCTGCGACCGAGCTTTTATCGAATGTTGGCGGACATCATGCGGTTCAATCGGGAAGCTGTTGCTGACGACTCTGTGACGGATGAGACGACCGTTAGCGAGTATCTCGAGCGACGAAGATACTCGCGGGAGTTTGCCGAACAGTACTTGTTGCCGATGGGGGCGGCGATCTGGTCGTGTCCACTGGGGACATTCGCCAACTTCCCGATCCGGTTCATCGTTGAGTTTTACAAAAATCACGGGTTGCTCAGTGTGCGACATCGGCCGACGTGGCGTGTGATTGACGGCGGCTCCCGGACGTATGTCGCCAAGATGGCCGAGCGGCTGATCGGGATCAGCGCGGCAAAGACTCATCAGCCGGAACGCGCTAGCGCCCCGTTCAATCCGCCATTAATCGATCTATTGCCAAACGCCCCACCGAAAACCGGGTCGAACGTCCTGAGGCTAAGCACGCCGATTGAACAAGTCCGCCGGACGTCGAACGACGTGATCGTGACTCCGCGAAACAGGCCGCCGGAAAAATTCGATCACGCCATCTTTGGATGTCACAGCGATCAGGCGTTGCGAATGCTGGCCGACGCGACTCCGACCGAACGGGATGTGTTGTCGGAGTTTCCATACGGCCGAAACGTCGCCGTGTTGCACACAGATCCGCGCGTATTGCCGAAACGGCGGCGTGCGTGGGCGAGCTGGAATTATCACTTTTCCGGGCGACAGTCCGATTTAGCGTCGCAGTCGGCGAGCGTGACGTATCACATGAACTTGTTGCAGAACCTTCGCTCGCGGCACACGTTCAACGTGACACTCAACAGCGACGAGCAGATCGATCCGGCGAAGGTGCTGCGGCGAATTGAATACCATCACCCGATTTTCACCATCCGCCGAGCCGCCGCGCAAGCTCGGCATCGCGAGTTGATCAACGTCAACCGGACATCGTTCTGCGGCGCGTACTGGGGAAATGGCTTTCACGAGGACGGTGTCGTGAGCGCTCTACGCGTCTACGAAGCACTCACACCGAAGGAGGCCGGGCGATGAGGAGTTGCCTCTACGAAGGGACGGTGCGGCATCGCCGTTTCAGGCCGGTTGAGCATTCATTTGCGTATCGGCTGTTTCTCGTCTTCGTCAATCTGACGGAATTGGATTCGCTGTTCGGTGGCCGAGGTTTCTGGTCCACGCGCTGGCCGGCGCTCGCCCGGTTTCGCCGAGCGGACTTTCTCGGCGATCCGTCTCGGCCGCTGGCGGATTGCGTTCGTGATCTCATTGAGCAGCAGACCGGACATCGTCCCATCGGACCAATCGGGCTGCTGACGAGCTTTCGGTACTTCGGCTTCGAGATGAATCCTGTCTGTTTCTATTACTGCTTCGACGCATCGGGCGATCGCGTGGAAACCATCGTCGCCGAAGTGAACAACACACCCTGGAACGAGAAGCATTGCTATGTGCTGGATCAGGAAGCCAGCGGCGAGCGGCTTGGGTTCGAGCATCCGAAGGCGTTCCACGTTTCGCCATTCATGCCGATGGAGATGACCTATCGCTGGCAGATGTCAGAACCGGGAGAGCGGGTGAGCGTTCACATCGAGAACTTTTCGCGAGGCGATGATGACTCGAAAGTGTTTGATTCGACCCTGACGATGTCGCGGCGACCGATCACGCGCTGGCAGTTGGCTCGCGCGATGTTGCGGTATCCATTGATGACGATGCAGATTTTTCTCGGCATCTACTGGCAGGCACTGCGGCTCTGGCTCAAGCGAGTTCCGTTTGTCCCGCATCCCCAACACACGCTGGCCGAAAGCCGAGGGCCGTGAGCCGAAGGCCGTTTTTTGTTTTCGTCTTCAATCGAGTTGGAAAAGGATATCGGCCGACGGCGTTCGGCCATCGGTCAACACACAACAACGAAGTCAGCATTCATGAGCACGATCTGCATTCAACCGTCTTCGAAATCATCCAGTGATCAGCACGGCAGCGGCGTTGGCCGAGTGACTCGATTGGCTCGGCAGTTGATGCTTCACAAGTTGCAAGACTTGCGCGGCGGCACTATCGAAGTTTTCGATTCGAGCGGTGCGACAACGCTGGGCCGAGGAGGCGACTTGCGAGCGACGTTGCAGGTTCACGATGCGGCGTTCTTTCGGCACGCCGTGCTCGGTGGGAGCCTGTCGGTCGCTGAGTCATATCTGCGAGGCGAGTGGGACTGCGACGACCTAACGTCGTTCTTTCGGCTCTTCGTGCGGAACATCGACGCGACTGATCGACTCGATCGGGGCGTATCGCGGATCGCGAAGTGGGTCAACCGGCTGTATCACGCCTGGCACGCGAACAGCAAAACGGGAAGCCAGAGGAACATTCACGCTCACTACGATCTTGGCAACGATTTCTTCCGGCTGATACTCGACGACACGATGGCCTATTCGAGCGGTTTCTTTCTCTCGCCGACGAGCACGCTGCGCGAAGCGTCGATCGAGAAAATGGATCGGCTCTGCCGCAAGTTGCAGCTTCAGCCGAGCGATCACCTGCTCGAAATCGGCACTGGCTGGGGAGGCCTCGCGATTCACGCGGCGACGAACTACGGCTGCCGAGTCACCACGACGACGATCTCGCAGCAGCAATTCGACGTGGCACAACGACGGATCACCGAGGCGGGCCTCTCCGACAAAGTTACGCTGTTGCAGCAAGACTATCGTGACCTGACCGGCCAGTTCGACAAGCTCGTCTCCGTAGAGATGATCGAAGCAGTCGGGCATCAATACTTTGACGCCTACTTCCGCAAGTGCAGCGAACTGCTCAAGCCCGATGGCTCATTCACGCTGCAAGGGATCGTGATGCCCGACCGCCGGTACGCTCAGTACTTGAAGTCGGTCGATTTCATCCTGAAGTACGTCTTCCCCGGCGGCTGTCTGCCGTCGATGAGCGCGATGCTCGAATCGACCGCTCGCGTCACCGACCTGCGCTTCGTCCACTCCGAAGACTTCGGGACTCACTACGCTCGCACGCTTCGCGAATGGCGACAGCGATTTCACGCCCGGCTCGACGATGTCCGGGCCCTCGGCTATCCCGACCGTTTCATCCGCTTGTGGGACTACTATCTCTGCTACTGCGAAGCCGCCTTCGACGAACGCTACACCGGCGTCGTGCAGGTGCAGTTCGACAAACCGATGTGCCGCCGCTTAGGCGAGTCGTTCCATGTCTCACATTCTCGATCGACCAATCCAACAACGTGACCAACAGGAATCTCAGTCCAGGAATGACTGAGCTACGTTTCCATGAGCCTTCTCTCCCTCAGCCTGAAAGCCGTCGAACGCGGCCTCGTTCCCGACGCGATTACGCGAGCGGCAATTCGGCGTTTTTGCGAGCAGCGGTTGCAAGACTGCGATCGCGGCAACGATGTCACCAACTCGCGAGCGTTACAGGCATTCGTCGAGTCGATGCGCTGCGGCCCGATCGCGCCGGTTCCTGAGAAGGCGAACGAGCAGCACTACGAACTGCCGCCGGAATTTTTCGCGGCGGTGCTTGGCCCACATCGAAAATACAGCTCGTGCGTTTGGGGTTCGGACACGAAGTCACTGGCCGAAGCGGAAGAGGCGGCGCTGCGTATCACTTGCGAACGAGCGGAATTGGCGGACGGTCAGAACATCTTGGAACTCGGCTGCGGCTGGGGCTCGCTGTCGTTATGGATGGCCGAGCGGTATCGCAACAGCCACATCACGGCCGTGTCGAACTCGGCTCCGCAACGGAGATTCATCGAAGCGGAGGCGACGTCACGCGGGTTGACGAACTTGCGAGTCATCACCGCCGACATCAATCAGTTCACGTCGGACTCGGCTATCTTCGACCGAGTCGTCTCGGTCGAGATGTTCGAGCACATGCGAAACTACGAACGGCTGCTGGAACGAATTGCGCAGTGGCTACGGCCGGACGGAAAGCTGTTCGTCCATCATTTCTGTCATCACCGCTTCGCGTACCCGTTTGAAACTGACGGCGACGCGAATTGGATGGGGCGCTACTTCTTCACCGGTGGCTTGATGCCGACCGAACACATGCTGAAACACTTCGATCAGCAAATGACGGTGACTCGGCAATGGCGCTGGGACGGCACGCACTATCAACGGACATCCGAAGCGTGGCTCGCGAATCTGGATGCTCGCCGCCGCGATGTGATGCCGATTCTGGAAGCGACCTACGGCCCGACCGAAGCTCGTCGCTGGTTTCACCGTTGGCGCATGTTTTTCCTCGCCGTGGCCGAACTGTTTGGCTACGCGAACGGCAACGAATGGTTCGTGTCGCATTCGTTGTTGGTACGTCGATAAATCAGCCGGATCGCGCTCGCGTCCGGTTCAATTTGGATTCGCCTTCCGGCTACAACAAATGACACCGCTCACCACCATGTTGCTGACTTCGCTGCTGGTCGTGCTCGCCACGATGACGGCGTTGTGGCTGCTGAGCCTCGCGTTGCGGAACGCCAGCATTGTCGATCCGTTTTGGGGGATAGGCTTTATCCTCGTGACGTGGCTGACGATCGCGAACGCTGCACCGGAACGATTGGTCGCGAGGACATGGTTGCTCGCGGCATTGGTGACGATTTGGGGCTTGCGGCTTTCACTGTATTTATTCTGGCGAAACAACGGTCACGGCGAAGATCGCCGCTATCGAGCGATGCGGGATCACCACGGCCCGCGCTTCTGGTGGGTCAGCCTGCTGACGGTCTTCTGGCTGCAAGGAGTCATTCTGTGGATAGTGTCACTGCCGATTCAGGCCGCGATGGTCACCGGCCCAACCAATACCGTGCTTGTTCAATCGTCGGGACTGCCGCTCGGATGGCTCGATGTCATCGGCACGAGCGTCTGGCTGATCGGCTTTCTGTTCGAGTCGTTCGGCGATTTCCAAATGGCAAGTTTCCAGGCTGATCCCGCCAACGCCGGCAAAGTCATGGACCGAGGTTTGTGGCGATACACTCGGCATCCCAATTATTTCGGAGACTTCTGCGTCTGGTGGGGTTTGTTCGTTGTCGTTGTCGCAGGCGGAGCGGCTTGGACAGTCTTCAGTCCATTGTTGATGTCAATTCTATTGCTCAAGGTTTCCGGCGTGACGCTACTGGAAAAGACCATCACCACTCGCCGCCCCGACTACGTGGCGTATCAATCCCGAACCAGTCCCTTCTTCCCGTGGCCACCAAGACCTTGAACTCTGTGACTCAAAACGGCGATTGCCGCAAGGACCGTTGAAAGATGACTCGCAGCCGATTGGAAGCGTTCAGCGACGGCGTCATTGCCATCATCCTGACGATCATGATGCTGGACTTGAAAGCTCCCCCGACGGCGGAGATCAGCGGACTGAGGCCGGTCGTTCCGGCGTTTCTTGGCTACGTGCCGAGCTTCGTTCATGTCGGTATTTACTGGAACAACCACCATCATTTGTTTCAGGCGGTTCGCAGTGTGAACGGTGCAGTGCTGCTGGCGAATTTGCATTTGCTGTTCTGGATTTCGCTCGTTCCGTTCGGGACAAGCTGGATGGGAAGCAGCAACTTTGCGCTGTGGCCGGTCGTGGCGTACCGAGTGGTGTTGCTGTTTTCGGGAGTCGCTTACTTCATCTTGGCTCAATTGCTGGTTCGACATCACGGACGCGAATCGACGATTGCGAAAGCGATCGCCAAAGACTGCAAGGGAAAGTTTTCGATCGTGTTGTATGCGGTCGCAATTCCTTTGGCGTTTGTGCATCCTTGGCTGGCGTGCGGGGTGTACTGCCTTGTGGCCGCGATTTGGCTCGTCCCCGATCGCCGCATCGAGACGACGATTTCTCAGCATCAGCCGTGACACATCCCGTTACGACCAATTCAAGGAGCCTCTTCGTGCTTCAACTTCGCAAAGCTGGCGATCGCGGCCATGCTGATCATGGATGGCTCGATACCTGGCACACCTTTTCGTTTGCGGACTATCAAGATTCGCGGCACATGCGGTTTCGATCGCTGCGTGTGATGAACGAGGACCGAGTTGCCGCGGATCAGGGATTTGGCACTCATCCGCACAGCGACATGGAGATCGTGACCTATGTCTTGTCGGGTGCGTTGGAACACAAGGACTCGATGGGGAATGGCGAGATTCTGCGGCCCGGTGAGTTCCAGCGCATGACCGCCGGGACCGGGATCACACATAGCGAGTTCAATCCTTCGCAGACCGAACCGGTGCATCTCTATCAAATCTGGCTTTACCCCGAACGATCCGGTCTGCCGCCGAGCTACGAGCAGAGGGCGTTTCCCGTCGGTGTGCGCGTCAACCAATTGCGACTCGTGGCCTCGCGTGACGCGGCGGAAGGTTCGCTCACGATTCACACCGATGCGCGAATCTATCTGGCTCAATTGGCCGCTGCGGGTGAAGCTCGACAGAACCTCGCGGCGGGACGTCATGCTTGGCTACAAGTTTTGCGAGGTTCTGTTTCCGTGAACGGCATCACCTTGGCGACCAGCGATGGACTGGCTATCAGCGATGAGCCCTCGCTGATGATCCGAGCGGACTCCGATTCCGAGATCATGCTGTTCGACTTGGCGTGATGCCTGGAGCAACAACGATCTTGGCACGTTCAAGTAAGATCAGTTCAGCCAAACACATTCACAAGAACATGGAAACCCCAGAGGCCATTGGAATGAGCAGTCCTGAAACAAACTCGGTTGAAGCCACCAACACTGGTATTCGAGACACGAAAACAGCGAACGTCCCCGCACCGCGTTGGCTGCCGGGAATGTTTTGCGTGGTGCTGTATTGGTTGGTGGTGCAGTCGGTGCAGCGATTCGGCGACAGCAACTTCCTGATCTTTATGACGCAATTCATCGGGCCGTTGGTCACGGCTTTGTTGTTTTTCATCGCGTGGCTGGGATTCAGTCGGCGGTCGTGGAGCGAGCGAGGTTTCGGGATGGCGATGTTTATCGTCACGGGAGCACTGGCCGCAGGGCTCGCTCATTCGACGATGAAAGTTGGGCTGATCTTGTACGCGCTGCCGACGTTGTTGACGACATGGGCCGTTTGGGGTTGGTTGACTCGACTCCAGGCGTCGCTGGGACATCGCCGGGTGACGCTCGCGTTGACGATGCTGATGACCGCGTCGTACTTCTGCATGTTGCGACTGAACGGCGTTGATGGAGCCATGCAGTCGTCGCTCAGTTGGCGTTGGACTCCGACTGCCGAAGAGAAGTTTTTGGAGACCGTCAGTCGCAAATCGGAGCCGACATCATCGGACAAAGAGTCGAACGGCCCGTCGATCGTCGAAGTGGTCGAACAGCCGGGTGACTGGATCGGCTTTCGCGGCCCGAATCGCGACGGCATTTTGCGCGGCGTGAGCATCGAGACCGACTGGGACGCGCATCCGCCGAAGCTGGAATGGAAGCACGCGATCGGGCCGGGCTGGTCGTCGTTCGCAGTCGTCGGCGGCCGACTCCTCACGCAAGAGCAGCGTGGCGACGACGAATGCGTGACCTGCTACGACGCCGCGACCGGCAACGAATTGTGGTGCCATCGCGATGCCACTCGTTTTTCGGAACCGGTCGCGGGAGCCGGTCCGCGCGGAACGCCTCAGTTTCACGACGGAAAACTCTTCGCGCAAGGAGCGAGCGGTCATCTCGTCTGCCTCGATGCTGCGACGGGCAAGCGGCTTTGGATGGCCGATGTCAAAGCGGACTCGAAAGCGGAGACGCCGAACTGGGGATTCTCTGGCTCGCCGCTGATCATCGAAGACATCGTGACGTTAATGCCCGGCGGCTCGGACGGTGCGAGCGTTCTCGGCTATCGCGTTGCCGACGGTGAATTGGCCTGGAAGGGAGGCACCGGGACTTCCGGCTACATCTCGGCGCAGCTCTTCGAACTGCACGGGCACAAGCTGCTGATCTCGCTCACCGGCGACGGAGCGACTGCCCTCGACCCCGCAACCGGCCGCAGCGTGTGGCATCACAGTTGGATTTCCGAGCAGGAATTCCGCATCTCTCAGCCGATGCTCGTTGACCAGTCCAGATTGCTGATTCCCACCGGCCAGGCACTTGGTTCTCGATTGATCAACGTGACGCTTACTGGCGATCAATGGGAGACGAGCGAAGTCTGGAACTCAAAGGACTTGAGGCCGTACTTCAACGACTATGTGCAACACGCCGGCCACGTCTTCGGTTTCGACGGTGCTCTGTTCTGCTGCGTTGATCTCACGACCGGGAAACGCGTCTGGAAGAAAGGCCGCTACGGTCACGGACAAGTCATTCTACTTGCCGATCAAGGGCTGCTGTTGGTCCTAAGCGAGACAGGCGACATCGTGTTGCTCGAAGCAAATTTCAAATCGCATGTCGAACTCGCGAAGATCCCCGCGATCGAAGGCAAAACGTGGAATCATCCTGTGTTGGTCCGTGACCGCCTTTTCATTCGCAACGGAGAACAGATCGCTTGCTTCGGGCTCACGATGAGTTCCTCTGCGACCAAGAGGGGGACTCAACCATGATCCATTCAGGAACATTGTCGTTGCTCGTGATGGCGCTCGTGACGTTCGGAACGCAGGCGGACGAGCAGCCAAACGGCACCTTGATCGAGAACGTGACCGCTCGTGCGACGAGCGAGCAGGTCAAAGGATTGTTTTCGGCTCAGAATGTTTGCACGGATCGAGGGTTGAAGTGGACCCCAAGAGTTGGACAGTGGGATAAGAGAGAGTTTTGCCGATTCTGGAATCGAGGATTCCAAGAGGAGAGATCATGGGCAAAGCTCGGAAGGTTCGGGATTCGGGATTTAAGGCGCGCGTGGCGTTGGACG
>JANMIF010000075.1:0-4511 GCA_031375695.1 Planctomyces sp. | reverse complement strand
CGTCCAACGCCACGCGCGCCTTAAATCCCGAATCCCGAACCTTCCGAGCTTTGCCCATGATCTCTCCTCTTGGAATCCTCGATTCCAGAATCGGCAAAACTCTCTCTTATCCCACTGTCCAACTCTTGGGGTCCACTTCAAGTAACTGACAACACCTTCCAAACAGTTCGCAACGGCGTGCGGATTATCGGACTTCAACGCTTCGTTTCGTTGTTCCCACATGATGTGAGTCTGCTCGTTAGCGAAGTGTGCTCGGAGCGAAAGTTCGACTTTTCCAACAAACAACCAACCGCAGAGCATCAACAGACCGGAAGACATCAATCCGAAGGCAATCGCGAGTGTTTTCCAACCACGGGTCGTCATATCGAACTCGCTACCATCAACCGTTCAGATCGCCCAAATTTGTGGGCTCATCGTAAGGCAAACATTTGGCCATCGCCAACCGAAGAATCGGGCAGACGATCGAACGTTGTTACGATCTCGGACGCCCGTCGAGTTGCTGGCAGCGGGCAGAAACGCCGATAAGATCGCTCGCGGAGTGTGTGATCTTCGTGCAAAGCTGGATTAGCTGGAATTCACAGGTTCGCTGATGGCTGCTGAGGAACTGGACCGCCTATTGGTCACGCGTATCCGTCAGGGTGAAGACGGAGCCTGGGAAGAGTGCATCGCCAAGTACGAAGGGCGATTGCAGGCGTTTGTCGAAAGCCGATTGGGGAATCGTACGACTGCTGAAGACGTCGTCCAAGAGACATTCCTCGGCTTCTTGATCAGCTTGCCGAATTACGACGATGCGACTCCGCTGGAAAGCTTTTTGTTCTCGATCGCCGCACACAAATTGACGGACGTCTTGCGGCGAAACGGGCGGCGGCCAGAGTTGCCGATGTTGATCAGCGATTCGGACGGCGGAGTCCGCGAGCCGGCCGGCTCTGATCGCGCGGCATCGAGTATGTTTCGCAGTCGAGATCGGCGAAACACGGAAGAGGCGGTCTTGGCCGATGCGCTCCAAAAGCTGATCTCCGGTTGGTGGGAGCGTGGTGAATTCGAACGACTTAAGTGCATTGAACTGCTGTTCGTGCTGGGCTGGAAGAACAAGGACGCTGCCGAACGGCTGGGAATCACCGAGCAAGATGTCGCCAACCACAAGCATTTTGTAGTCAGCAAGCTTCGCGAATCGGTCGAGAGATTCCGCCTAGATGCGGATCGTCTGGACAAGCTCGGTTTGGGGCGAGGGCAGGTTAATTAGCCTTGATGGAACTGTAGCGCAAGACGTAAGCGTCACCCACGCCCAGGTGCTACGAACTGTCACTTGTGGCACAGGCTTGGCGATCGGCTCGGCGGGTGAATTTCGAACGTAGCGGTGGCGGCGGTCGGCTCAGAGGTTCCGTTTCATCCTTCATCATTCCGACTTCACACTTGCATCGTCTGCTGTGACCTCATCCAGCACCAGACTGAGATCACCTTCGCACAGGCCTCTGTTCATCCGCATTGATGGCACTGCCGGGGTCCGGCACTGGCTTGAGGTCGGGAGGTTCAGCCGCGATTCGCAGTACATCACGGCAATGTGAATGGCAATCGACGCAGGTCGAGATCAGGCTGAGATAGGCGAAGGTTGTCCCTTCAAGGTTTTGTGCATCGCCGAAGGAGTCTAATTTCTCCGCTTGGCGGCGAAGTTCGGTCTTGAAGTGCTTGTAAACTTGATCGTCCGAAGAACGCCATTCCTCAGCGTCGCACACGTTGAGCAACTCTTTGGCTCCTTTTTGGACCAAGCTGAAATCTTTGGCGACCAGTCCTTCGACAACCTTCTGCGAACTCCCCAATTTACTACGCATCAAGGCGTCAATGGACGACGCCTTCCGAACTGGTGGCTTGTCCGAAGCCACCAGCACTCCTAGAGCGAGCAATGAGAGCGGGAAGATCCATGCCAAGTGTTTCATCGTGAGTTCTCCATAAACCTGATCGATGTGAGTTATCTCATTGCCGCAAGAGTCCCAAAAATTTGCCGATGTCGTCAAGACCAGGCAAACGCGCTAAACGTTGGCTTGAGTCAATGTGTCCGAATGCCATCACTGCCAATGCCAGAGTTGAGCTCCCCTTCTTCCAAACCAGCTCCCACGGGTGGCAGCGGAAGATTGTGTTCAAAGCACGCGGCCAACACGTCGCTGCGCAGTGAGTTGGCGAATCCGGACGCTTCCCCGCGCGCGAGTCGCGAGAAGATTTTGACGACGGCGGCGAAGCCATCGCGTTCCAAATGCAGGTCTTCTTCACGCAGCGATATCAAACGATCCAAGCCATCGCCGGAATCCGTGCTGCGAAGGCGTCGCTGCACTTCCTCTCGTCCGAGTGTTTGGCGAGCCGCGACGATGAGGCGGTCTAGCACAGCGCGGTAGCCGTCGAGAGCGACGGTGTCGTTCTCGACCAGCAAGAGATCGAGCCCGACGAGCAGATTCTCCAACCGCTCCAGAAACAACGGCACGAGTTCTCCCGTGATCACGAACCCGTGTTGCGGTGCGATGACTTCGACGGCAGGTGTCAGCGATCGGATCTGGCGGACGGCGTAACGCAAAGCCTCGCGAGTTGGCATGTAGATCTGATGGAACTGCGCGATGCCGGCCCAGTCGGATTCTTCGGCCAGCATCTGCACTCGGCCGGGACGGTTCAAACCACCGAACAGGTCGCCGCTGAACAGCGTGCGGATGTCCGGGTCATAAAACGCCATTGCGCCGCGGAAGTGGCAAAACGGGGTCGGCACGAACTGCCAGCGATGCCGATCCGCCAGTGTCACGAAGGGGGAGCAAATCGAATTCGCGAAGTGAACTCGCCGAGGTTGGAAGTCGAGATGTTGCGCCAGTCGCCAGACCTCTTCGGTCATCAGCGCGCTGATGTTGGGATTGGCGTCGCACAAGTACGAGGCGTTGCCGATGACATCCGGGTCTTGGTGGTTGCAGGTGAAGGATTGCAACTCTCCGACATCGCCAATCAGGCGATTAATGTTGGCCGCGACAACCGGCCAATCAGTTCGTGATCCGGGATCAATGCAGACATGCACCGGCGACCGGCTGGTCTCGAAGCTGCGAACGTAAGTGTTGCACTGCAACAATGACGCCGGATTCCGACGTCCCACCAAATGGCAACCAGGACGCACCTCCAACGGTACGGCGTCTGCCTGATAATCGCTCAGGCTCAGTTCGGAAACGTCGAGATCGAAGAGCATCGGTTGGTCCCCTGTAAGCTACAAAGTTGCCACTCCGTCGTGACGTTCACCGCGTTCGTAGACGACATTGGCTCGCCCAACAATCAATGGATCAAGCGGACCAATCCTGTCTACGTTCTTACCATCGTATGGCATGTTGTGAAGCACATATCGTATCGCATTGAGGCGTGCTCGCTTCTTGCAGTCGGATTTGATCACCGTCCAAGGCACATCAATCGTGTCAGTGTGAAGGAACATCGCCTCCTTAGCCCTCGTGTATTCTTCCCATTTGTCGAGCGAAGCCATGTCGATCGGTGATAGTTTCCATTGTTTGAGCGGATGCGTTTCGCGTTCCGTGAAGCGTCGGCGTTGCTCTTCGCGACTTACCGAAAACCAGAGTTTGACCAGATGTGTTCCACTCCGAACAAGATTTCTCTCGAATTCGGGAGCTTGCCGCATGAACTCTGAGTATTCGTTCGATGTGCAATAGCCCATAACTCGCTCAACGCCAGCCCGGTTATACCAGGAGCGATCGAACAACACGATTTCGCCGGCAGTTGGCAGGTGCTCGACATACCGTTGAAAGTACCATTGGCCTCGCTCGACGTCGCTAGGCTTTTCCAACGCGACGACTCGCGCGCCGCGTGGATTCAGGTGTTCCATCACCCGTTTGATGGTGCCCCCCTTACCAGCCGCATCTCGTCCTTCGAAGAGAATGATGATCTTCTGGCCCGTCTTCTTGACCCAAGATTGCAGTTTCAACAATTCGACTTGCAGGCGATATTTTTGCTTCTCGTAGTTTCTGCGAGACATCAGGTTCCGATAGGGATAACCACCCGTTCGCCAATCAGGCGACAATTCACCATCCGCTTGCATTTGTGCGGGCGCGTTGAGGTCGCGTTTGCCAAGCAGCGCGTCTCGCAGAACGGCCGCATCGTCGGCAGAAGCTCGCATGATGATGGATTCAAGGACTTTGGTGAGCGTGCCAATATCGTTCGGAGGCACCGAATTCATGATGTCTCTCACCGCAGCGATCGTGGATTCCTGAGCGGCGGTGGTGGCTTGATCGACAACGAACTTCTCCACTCCTGTGTCCGTGCGAGATGGTGAGACATCACCCTTCGAGACCAGTCGAACCAATTCCGTGCTCTGAACAACTCCGTTTTCATACGAGTTGTGCTTTTTTGCACGCCTGGCCATCAGGTTCTTGGTTACCTTCGAAGTTGTGAGTTGCTTTCGTTTTGTCATGACTGCCTGTTTTGTCTAAGTAAGGTTTTTTCCGATGAAATTACACTCGGCCACGGCTTTGCTCCTCAATACG
>JANMIF010000074.1:0-52496 GCA_031375695.1 Planctomyces sp. | reverse complement strand
CGTCCAACGCCACGCGCGCCTTAAATCCCGAATCCCGAACCTTCCGAGCTTTGCCCATGATCTCTCCTCTTGGAATCCTCGATTCCAGAATCGGCAAAACTCTCTCTTATCCCACTGTCCAACTCTTGGGGTCCACTTCAGCCGTCCGGAATACGGTTTCTGATCTACCACAAAACTGTATTCGATCTCAGCCCTAAGTTGCAGATTGCCGTCACTGTCCTTGGATTCTTCCAGTTTCGAAGCCTGAATTTGCCCCTCCACAAACAGCCAATGTGCGCTGGTTGCCCCCATGCGGACTGATTGCCAAGCGAACCACACCCAAATCACCCCCACGGCAAGAAATGCGATACTCATTTTGATGACCGGGGTTTTCAGAAGAGACTTATACTTGTCGCTCCATTTCGATTGTTTTGACGGGATCAGCTCTTCGATTCCGAGAAACTCTGTGATTCGTTTTTCGCCTTCACCTCCGAATTGTTCGAGACCTCCGTTAGTGCCTGTTGCGGCATAATTTGAATTGCAATGGCGGCAATAATATAGGTTTTCGTAGGGACTGTCCGATCCATGAAGTAACTCGAAACGAATATCTTTATTAACGGGCTTTCCCATCGAACGCCCGCATCGAGGACACGGTTGAGGCCGCTCAAGATATGTGCCTAAGCCGCAAATCGCTCCAACGACACCAAAAAACAGTGAAGCTCCAACCGTCATTGTCGGAGTACCTGGGCCGGACATTTGCGCTGCGAGAACCAAAAGACCCGCAAGAAAACCAGTAACGAATCCTAAAAGCAACCGGCTAACAATCGGATGGATGCGCATCGTTTTAGTCCTGTTTCGGGGTTAGACCCCGAACCCACCCGCCTTTGCCGCGAGCGCCGCGTCTTCGACGCGCCACATCTCATCGCGGTCGAATGGTGTCGGGCCCATCGGCTGAGTTCGCAGGCCGAACTCTGTGCCGTTGAGCGTGCCGGTGGCTTGGATTTTTGTTTGCAGGTCCATGATCGCCTGAATGAGCTGCTCCGGCCGAGGCGGGCAGCCCGGCACGTACATATCCACCGGCATGAAGCGATCGACCCCTTGCACGACGGCATAGGTGTCGAACACGCCGCCGGAGCAAGCACAAGCTCCCATCGAGATGCACCATTTCGGTTCGGGCATTTGCAGCCAGATGCGTTGCAGCACGGGCATCATTTTCATGACAACTCGACCGGCCACGATCATCAGGTCGCACTGCCGAGGACTAAACCGCATAACCTCGGCCCCGAACCGGGCGAGGTCGTACCGCGACGACGCCGTCGCCATCAGCTCGATGCCGCAGCAGGCGGTCGCGAACGGCATTGGCCAGAGACTGTTCTTGCGACACCAGCTCGCGGCCGCGTTGACAGTCGTCATAAACACGTTTTCGGGAAGTCCTACCGCCATTTGAAAACACCTTTCCGCCACGCATAGACGTAAGCAATCGCCAGCGTCGCGATGAACACGAGCATCACGCCAAACACCGTCCCGCGCAGCTCGGCCGGAATGCCGGGGCTGGCCTGGCCGAGATGCGTCGCCACATTCGGATGTTCCATTGGCGAGCCGGCCCAATGATTCGGTTGATCGACGTAGGCACTGACCGCCCACGGGTACAGGAACAGCAACTCGACATCGAAGACAAGAAACAGAATCGCGACCAGATAAAACTTCACATCAAACGGTTGACGAGCATCGCCGATCGGGTCCATTCCGGACTCATACGGCATCTGTTTGACAGGCGTATTGTTGCGCGGCCCGAGGATATGAGCCAGCACGAGATTTGTGATCACGAAACCCAACAGGATGACGACGAACACAAAGATCGGCACGAATGACGCAAGTTGGCCGGACAAAACAGATTCCTTTCAAAGCGACTGGATCGGCAAGAAGCCTCAGAATCCCCGTTCGGAACGTGTTTTGGGGGAGAACTGGAAAGAAGTCAAGCAGAGTCGATTTCGTGGTTTTGCGAGCCTTGCGATCAGAAGGCAGAGTCGTTGATGTACCGCCGTGGCGCATGCGGCTCGCATGCGTCGCGACGGCACAAACCCGAAGCGTGAGCGAGGGCAGGTGCTTCAGGAGACTCTGAGTTTATCATCGTTGGAGCATTCGCCCTCGCTCACGCTTTGGGTTTGTGGAGCGGGCGAATGCATCACTAACGCACGCAAGTCGCGCGCGCCACAACACAGCATCCACAATGCCGCAACGAAAGACACCATGAAACTGATTCGATACCAGGATTCAAATGGCAAGACTCATTTCGGTTGCCGACAGGCCGACGGTTCGGCCACGCGAATTGACGGCGATATTTTCTCGCAATACCGCGACACCGGCGAGAAGGCGGACGTAACCAAGTTGCTGTCGCCGATCATGCCGGTTGATGTGATGTGCATTGGCTTGAACTACCGCAAGCATGCCGAAGAGGGGAATCAGCCGATTCCCGATTACCCGGTTCTGTTCATGAAGAACTGTGGGGCCGTGACAAATCCGGGCGATCCGATTCGATTGCCGCGGCATCTGCGTAGCGACGCGGTCGATTACGAATGCGAACTGGCGGTTGTGATCGGCAGGGCTTGTCAAAACGTGTCGAAAGCGGATGCGCTGAAATATGTGCTCGGTTACATGTGCGCGAACGACGTGAGCGCTCGCGACTGGCAAATCAAGCGTGGCGGCGGACAGTGGTGTCGAGGCAAGACTTTCGCCACGTTTTGTCCGCTGGGGCCGTGTCTTGTCACGGCGGATGAGATTCCGAATCCGAACGAACTGTCGATCAAAACAGTGCTCAATGGCCAGACGATGCAGGATTGGAACACAAACGACATGATCTTCGATGTGCCCACGCTAATCGAATTTCTGAGCGGCAGCACATTGCTGCTTCCCGGCACGGTGATCCTGACCGGGACTCCGCATGGAGTCGGGGGAGCTCGGAAGCCGCCCGTCTTTTTGAAGCACGGCGACACCGTCACGATCGAGATTGAGAAGATCGGACAGCTCACCAACCCCGTTCAGAATGAAGCTTGATGCGTGGCGAATTGAGTTTGATGCCGAAACCTGTCGTCACCATTTTCGCCAAAACACAGGCAAACGGAGTCAAGAGAGAAACATGTCTACCGCAACACTTCCCGCAGCTGTTGTTTCCCCGATGGACCTGGAAGTCAAAGACGTACGGGTCATCTTCAAGCCGATTTGGGAAGACCTTCAAGAAGAAGTCGGCAAGGAGAATTTGCGATTCCCGAAGGAAATCATCCTGCTCGGCGGGGCTCCCGGAGCGGGCAAAGGGACGCATACGAAATTCATTTCGCAAACGCGCGGACTGACCTGCCCGCCAATTGTCATCAGCGATCTGCTGAAGACTCCCGAAATGGAAAAGCTGAAGTCTCAAGGGGCGATGGTCGGCGACAAGGAAGTGGTCGGACTGCTGCTACGGAAGCTGTTGGAATCGAAATACCGGGACGGTGTCGTGTTGGACGGATTCCCGAGAACTCCGGTGCAGGTCGAGTGTCTGCGGTTGCTGGTAGACGCGATCAACCAATTGCACAGCGAATTCGCTAACTCGCCGCTGGCGATCCATTTCCGCAGGCCGACGATTCACGCGATGGTCTTGTTCGTCAGCGAAAACACGAGCATCGCGCGGCAACTTCAGCGCGGACGTGAAATCGCCGAACACAACAAAAAGGTCGCTGAGACCGGTGTCGGCACAGCGATCGAATTGCGAGCGACCGATACCTCCGAAGACCTGGTTCGCCGCCGTTATCGAGTCTTCAAGGAACAAACCTGGACGGCGCTAACGTCGCTGAAGCAGCTTTATCACTATCACTTCGTCAACGCCGAGGGGCCGATCGAAGAGGTTCAGGAAAACATCCTCAAGGAATTGCGGTATCAAAGCTCGCTCGAGTTGGACCCGCGGACATTCGCGCGATTGCGGACACTGCCACTGGCCGAAGAGATAGCGTTGCACGGTCGTCAGGAAATGGTCAAACGGCTCGACGGCTACGAATTGGAAAATCCGGAACTACTCGCGCGAGTGGTCGAACTCATCAAATCGAAGTTCATTCCGATCATCGCCCGCCACGCCCTCTCCGGCCGAGCGCATGTGAATTCCGAAGACTTGATCTTCAACGAACCGTACGCGATTCCGATGCTCATCGACCTGTTCTCCGAACGAGGTTTTCACGCCGTTGTGGACAAACACATTCAAGAAGTGCCGGAACGATTCGACCTGCAAACCGGCGAAATCAAATGCCGGTCGAAAACGGTGTACCGGATTCAAATACACTTTATCGCGTCGAAGATCCGCCGAGGGTGACGTCAGGATCGTTTCAAGACCCCTTTTTGATTGGAAAACTCATTCATGATGTTTGACCGTAGCATCCTCCTCGTCGCACTTTGGTTTTTTTCTGCCGCCAGCCAATCCGCATTCTGCGAGACTCGCGATTCCGGGATTGACCCCGATGGATTCGACAAGTCGGTGCGAGCACAAGATGACTTGTTTCTGCATGTGAATGGCCGCTGGTTACTAACGACGGAGATTCCGGCGGACAAGTCGAATTACGGCTCGTTTAACAAACTGATCGACGAGGCGCAGCTCAATATTCGGGCGATCATCGAAGAAGTCGCCAAGAATCCGACCGACGCAAACGGACGGAAAGTCGGCGATTTCTTCAACAGCTACATGAATGAATCGCTCGTTGAGCAGTTAGGGCTGAAGCCGCTGCAAGGCGAGATCGCCAAGATTGAGAAGCTTGCCAACATGGACGAGATCATTCGGCACTTCGGGTATTTCGAAATGATCGGTGTCGGCGGACCAGTTGGGTTTTCGGTCGATCAAGATGACCGGAACTCGACGCAATACCTTGTCAATGTCATTCAAAGTGGGACGACGTTGCCGGATCGGGATTACTACCTGATCGACGAGCCAAAATACTCGAAGGCTCGATCCGCGTTGAAGGGGTACATCGCCAAGCTGTTTGACTTGAGCGGCCGGCCGAACGGCGACTCGGTGGCGATTTTGAATCTCGAAACGAAACTCGCGAAAGCGCAGTGGGATCGGACGAAACTTCGCGATGCTGAGAAACGGTACAACAAATTTCAGGTCGCCAAGCTGAGCGAGCTGACTCCGAAATTTCCGTGGCCCGCTTTTTTTGAGGCGGCCGGGGCGAAGAAGTTGACGGAGTTGAACGTCGTCACACCCAGCTATTTTGAAGAGTTGGAGAAGATCGTCGCCGAGACTTCGGTCGAAACCTGGAAGCAGTATCTCCACTTTCGGCTGCTCGATTCATCGGCCAGCGTGCTGCCGAAGGCGTTCGTCGAGGCGCATTTTGAACTGCATCAAAAGGAACTGGCCGGAATCCCCGAACAGCAGCCGCGCTGGAAGCGGGCGGTCGATAGTGTCGCAGGAGGCGGCAACAATCGAATGGGAGCGCTCGGCGAGGCGGTCGGGCAGTTGTACGTCGCGAAACACTTCAAGCCGCAGGCTCGCGAACGGATGAATCAACTCGTTGGCAATCTGCTCAAGTCGTTTGAAAAGAGCATTCACGAGCTGACCTGGATGACCGATGGGACCAAGAAGCAGGCGCTCGTCAAGTTATCGAAAATGACGCCGAAGATCGGCTACCCGACGAAGTGGCGGGATTATTCGACTCTGCAAGTCGCCGCAGATGACCTGGCCGGGAACATGCGTCGAACGGCGATGCACGAACATCAGCGAATGCTCGACAAGCTTGGTCAGCCGGTCGATCGAGGCGAGTGGCACATGACACCGCAAACGGTCAACGCATACTACAACCCCGGCTTGAACGAGATCGTCTTCCCGGCCGCAATTTTGCAGTCACCGTTCTTCGATGCCGATTCGGACGACGCGGTCAATTATGGCGGAATCGGAGCGGTCATCGGTCATGAGATCAGTCACGGTTTCGACGATCAGGGCTGTAAGTACGACGGCGACGGCAACCTCAACAACTGGTGGACTGACGCCGATCGCGACGCGTTTGAAAAACTGACCAGTCGACTCGTCGAGCAGTACGAAGGCTACGAAGCGCTGCCGATGAAGAAGCTCAACGGCCGGTTGACTTTGGGCGAGAACATCGCCGATCTGTCCGGCATGGCAATCGCCTTCAAGGCGTATCGACTGTCACTGACAGGCAAGGACAGCCCAGTTCTCGACGGTTACACCTGGAACCAGCGGTTCTTTGTCGGCTGGTCGCAAATCTGGCGACGCAAGTACCGCGATGCCGAACTCATCAAACGACTCGTCACTGATCCGCACAGCCCATCGCACTTCCGAGCCAACGGCCCGGCCACAAACCTCGATGAGTTTTACGAAGCCTTTAACGTCAAGCCGGGCGACAAACTCTTCAAGCCGAAAGCCGAACGGATTCAAATTTGGTAGCCGTTCACACAAACCCCGTCATATCCCAAGGAGATTTCCATGTCCCGCCAACTGACAGCGTTTGTGATTGTCTGTTTGTCGTTTCTCAACGTGTCCTCCTCCGCCGAATGGATGCAGTTTCGTGGGCCGGGAGGGCTGGGAATCAGCGACGAAAAGAACTTACCAGTCAAATGGACCTCCGACGAGAACATTGCTTGGCAACTGGATCTGCCAGGACCGGGTGCCTCCAGTCCGATCGTGGTTGGCAATCGCGTTTATCTGACGTGCTACACCGGCTATGGACTCGAACCGGCCAAAGGGGATCAGAAGGATTTGAAACGGCATCTGCTCTGTATTGATCGCGGCTCGGGCGAAGAGAAATGGCGGAAAACATTCGAGCCGAAGTTGCCCGAACATCAATATCAAGGCGAAGGGGCCTATCACGGTTACGCCGCCAGCACGCCGATCAGCGACGGCGAGCGGCTTTATGTTTTCTTTGGCAAGTCGGGGGTCTTTTGCTTTGATCTCGATGGCGAACAGAAATGGCAAGCCAGCGTCGGCGAGGGAACTCACGGGTGGGGATCGGGAACGTCGCCGGTGCTGCACGGAAAAATGTTGTTGATCAATGGCAGCATCGAAAGCGGATCGCTGTACGCGCTCGACAAACTGACCGGCGATCAACTTTGGAAAGCGGGCGGTGTCGGCGGAGCTTGGAACACGCCGCTGTTGGTGAAAGGTTCCGGCCGCGACGAGGTCATCGTCAGCACCGACAATCGCCTGAAAAGTTTTGACGCGACCGATGGCAAGCCGATCTGGGATGCCGATGGCGTACATCGCTACGTCTGCCCGAGCGTCGTATCAAATGGCAGCATCGTGTACGCGATCGGCGGCGGGCACACATCGCTGGCTGTGCGGCTCGGCGGATCTGGAGACGTCACGCAGTCGCACGGCGTGTGGCGAAAACAAAAAGGTTCAAACGTCGGCTCGCCCATTTTTCACGCCGGCCACTTGTATTGGGCCAATGACAACGGCGGCTTGATGTGCTGCCAAAATGCCGAGACCGGCGAGTTCGTGTACCAAGAACGAATGGGAGGCGGCGTCGGCAATATCTGGTCATCGCCGGTGCTATCAGACGGCAAGCTGTACATCGTCTCGCAGCACAACGGCACCTACGTCGTCGCCGCCACGCCGAAGTTCGAACTGCTGGCTCACAACCAGTTCGCCGACGACGACAGCCGCACGAACGCCTCTCCCGCCGTCCATCAAAGCCAACTCCTGCTCCGTACCGACCGACGCCTGTACTGCATCGGCAAACGCTGACGTTTGGGCGTCTGCTCTCGCCGAGAGCGGAGTCGCGTCACCCGCTTGAATGTTGTCGCCGGTTGTTTGATCATGCTGGCCCCTTGACCCGTGGAGTGGGCAGCTCGCCTGCTCCGAAATGGTACTTTCAAAACTCAATCGGCATAGGCGAGCTGCCTGTGCTACGACGACGGAGAACTTCATGAGCGACACCCCGAGTTATCGTCCCGAAACGTTGTGCCTGCATGGCGGACAGACTCCCGATCCGACCACGAACGCGCGAGCCGTTCCGCTGTATCAAACCACGAGCTACGTCTTCAACGACTCGGAACACGCCGCGCGACTGTTCGGGTTGCAAGAGTTCGGAAACATCTACACGCGGCTGATGAACCCGACGAATGATGTGCTAGAAAAGCGAGTTGCATTGCTCGAAGGGGGCAGCGGCGCGTTGGCTTGCGCGTCGGGGCAAGCGGCCGAGACGCTGGCGATCCTGAACATCTCCGGAGCGGGCAACAACATCGTGTCGTCCGCGAGTATGTACGGCGGAACGTACAACTTGTTTCATTACACACTGCCGAAAATCGGGATCAACTGCAAATTCGTGCAACAGGCCGATCCAGAAAACTTCCGTAAAGCGATCGATAAAAACACGCGGGCGTTCTTTCTGGAAACGATCGGCAACCCGCGCGTCGATGTGCCGGATTTCGAAGCGATCTGCAAGATCGCTCACGACAACGGCCTCCCGGTCATCGTCGATAATACGTTGGCCTCGCCGTATCTCTGCCGGCCGTTCGATCATGGTGCCGACATCATCGTTCACTCGACCACGAAGTTCATCGGCGGTCACGGAACGTCGATCGGCGGAATCATCGTCGAGAAAGGTGGTTTTCCGTGGAACAACGGCCGCTTCCCCGAAATGACCGAGCCGGACCCCAGCTATCACGGCCTGAAGTTCTACGATGCACTCAGCCCGCTGAACTTGGTTTACATCCTGAAGGCTCGCGTACAGGGAATGCGTGACCTCGGCGGCTGCATGAGCCCGTTTAACGCTTGGCAATTCCTGATCGGCTTGGAAACGCTGCATCTTCGCATGGAACGACACAGCTCAAACGCGCTGGCCGTCGCACAGTTCTTGCAGTCGCATCCGAAGGTGAGCTGGGTTAATTACACGGCGCTCGAAAATCATCCGTCGTATGCGCTGGCCAAGAAATATCTCCCACGCGGCTGCGGCGCGATCATGGGTTTCGGGATCAAAGGAGCCACGCCGACTCAGCAGCGCGACAACGGCGTGAAGATCATCAACAACGTGAAGTTGTTCAGCCACTTGGCGAATGTCGGCGACAGCAAGAGCCTGATCATTCACCCGAACAGCACGACACATCAGCAGCTCAGCGTCGAAGAACAAGCCGCGACCGGTGTGACTCCCGACTTCGTGCGCCTGTCGATCGGCACGGAAGCCGTCGAAGACATCATCGGCGATCTGAAGCAGGCGTTAGACAAAGTGTAGTCCGCTCTCGCCGAGAGCGGAGACGCGAGGGTAGCTCTCGCGTGAATCGTTATTAATCACTCAGCGCCCCTCCGCTCTCGACGAGAGCGGGCTAACTTCCAGGGGGGGCTACTTCGCTGCCAGCGGGATTTCCGGGCTGGTTGGTTCGGGGCGGCGTTGAAGCAGTTCGCTCAGTTGAAACGCAAAGTATTTTTGTTCGGCCGCCGGTTGCTTGTCGGTCGAGGCGTTCGCGACCCATAGCTTCGTTGATTTCGGTTCAAACAAGACGTTATGCAAGTTGGACTTCATCGCCACCGGTCGCGACATCAGTTCGATAGCCTTTTCGGCCGTGAATTCACCAAGTCCAGTTTGCGTTCGTTCCACCAGTTTCTTGTAACGATCACCAGCCGAAAGGAGCACACAATCTTTGACGGCGGTCGGCAGTAGCGGATGTGACTCGCCTTGTTTGACCAGCGAGAAGACACCCCACGAGGCTTCCATACCGACTGCTTCGTTCGTCTTCCCGTCGGCAACGACGTAAAAATATTGGCACGTTCGCCGATTGTCTCGAAAGACGCTGATCGCCGTTTCGAGGTCTTTTCCTTTTTCCAGAGCCTCGCGAACCAACAACGACATCGGAATGCCGGTCCAAAAACCGAGGCCGCCGCCACCCATCTCACCGATCGAAACGTGTTCTGCGTTCATGCCGGTCACCGAGCCGATAAACCCGGCATACGACACGTTCACGAACGGAATGCCGCCGTCCGGTTCGGCCACGATCAGCACGGCATGATCTTGCAGGCCCCAGTCAATTCCATAGTCCAGCACGCGCCCGTGATACAGCGTGCCGTCCTTCGTGGCGGAATTGGCGATTGCGAAGCCGCTGCAATGAAACAGTTCCGGGATGAAGTTCGCCGCCCGTGCATCCGCCACCTTCAAGCCCGATCCCGCCGCAAGGCCTTCCAATTCCTCGAAGTATTTTTTCGGAACGAACGGCTCTTGAATCCCGATGATCAGCTCAATCGCCTGCCGCGGCTTGATCTTCACCGGCCCAACTTCGACGAGCGTCTCTTCCGCTTTCAGTTCCAGCAGGTTGTGCATATTCGAGCGGACTTTGTCCTTCAGCAACGCTCCGTGTTGATAACCCATCTCGCGCGGCGAGCCTTTGAGGTGCAGCACCGGATAGCCGTCGATCATTTCCAGCCAGCCGGCTCCGCAACGAGCGACAGTCTGCGCCTGTGAAGTTGTCGAACAACTGAGAAGCAGGAAGACAACCAGAATTCGGACAAAGCTCAGCGACATGGTCAAGTCCTCGGATTGGCGATGAATCACACAGACGGAAGCTTCTCACGCCAGTCATGTGACCCACAAGAGTAAGTAGCCCAGTTGCTCCTGCAACTGGGAGATTCGCAGACGATTGGATGGCACAGCGAAACGGCACTTTGGGAATTCAATGGCACTCGAAATGCGAGTCTCGTGAGCGACTGGCCTACGCACTACCACAAGGCGATCGCTCGGCCATATCCGGCACGAGTGCCTTTGATCTTGATTGGAGCGAACGCGAAGAACGACGGCTTGTCAGCGATTGCGGATAGGCCGGTCAGGAACTCAATCGTCAGCAATCCACGCGAGGCGGCCAGCCAATTGACCATCAGCGCGTGCTCGCGATTCACACCTCCCAAGGTCGGGCCGTCGGTGCCGAGACAGCGGATTCCTTTCTCGGCCAGATAGTTGATAACCTCGAAATCGGGAGTCGGCCAGCCTTCAGACTTTCCGGCCAACGGTGCCGCGAACAGCGGGTCCAGATCGGGCGACGGCGGTAGCTCACGGAAGTGACGATCCGAGTGACCCGACCAAAACAGCACAACTTCGCCCGGCCTGATCGCCCTTGTCGTCGTTTCGTGCTGCTTAATGAAGTCGAGCGTGATCGTCGGAGACTTTGGCCAATCGGACGGTTTCGTGGAGTCAACCAGTTTGCGTACGTCAATGACATGCGTATCGCCCAGCATCTGGTTGAGCGGCGTTTGTTCAATCGTTTGCGAACTGTGCCCGCGCGGACCGAA
Organism: Planctomyces sp.; assembly: GCA_031375695.1. Lineage (GTDB taxonomy): Bacteria > Planctomycetota > Planctomycetia > Planctomycetales > Planctomycetaceae > SXKJ01. The sequence continues at coordinate 41,269 of JANMIF010000074.1, read as the reverse complement.
TTGCGCTTCGTACTTTTTCAGTACGGCACGCACTTCGTCTGACAACTTGGCGTTGTCGAACCCGGCTGGCGGCAAGGAAAAGCTCGGCAAGACGACATGAGTTCCGGCTTGGCTGTCGAGCAAATGTGTCATTGCAAAATACGGCCCGCGCGATTTACTGAACGAATTCAGTGTCTTGGCAACATATCGGCTCGCCTCTTCGCCCGGCGAGTGACCGGGCCAAATGATTGGGAAATCTTCATGCAGCGTCACAGACAAATCAGCCACCCGTTTTTGCCGAGCACTTTCGATCAGCCGCGCGGCAAGTTTCGGTTCCGTAATCGCGAGAGAGCGGCATTCGCCTCCCGATCCGCCGGCGTGCTTCGCTGGCAACATGGCGTAGAACGCTCCCGTTGTCGGCAGCGATCCAAGGTTCGTGCCGCACTCGATCCACACCATACCGAGATTTCCCCCCGCTTGATGCGTGGCGACAGCCAAATCGGGGAGCGGCCCCATGCTCGCGCCGTCCAGGCCAAGCGTCATCACTCCTTTGCTGCCGAGATATTTCATGGTGTCGGGTGTCGGAGCGGGCCAGCCGGGAGTGTCTTTGCGAAGCGCCGTTGTGACGAATCGCTCGCCGCGCGGAAACGGCTGGTAATAGCGGTCGCTGTAGCCGCTCTTGAATAGCACGACATCACCAGCTTTGAGCGGCCGATGCTGTTTTTCCCAAGCTTGCACGATTTCCGGTTGAATCAAAAAACTGCTGCCGTCCGGGGCTTCGTCACAGTGCTGCGTAATGTCGAGAACACACGCCTCACCGCAGAATTGCCACGCCGGAACTTTTTCGCCAGTGATCAGCCCATTCGGTCCGGCTCCCGGAAAACCCGAATCGGGCCGAGGGACGAAATGTGCCGGCGCGTCCCACTGAGTCCCCGTGTGCTCGTCGATCATCAGTAGATCGCGGTGATACGCTCCCGGCCCAAAGGTGCGAGTCGCCACGACCGCCATCGGTGTCATCCCGACCGGCCAAACGCACGGCAACTCTGGAGCCACCAGCAGCGACAAGTCTTTGACATGCTCATTCGCCACCTGAGCCTGAGCGGTCGATAGCGACAGGATCACTGCTAATGTCAAAGCCAATCGAAACGATTGGCGCAGGTAACAAACTCGCGAGCAGTAAATGGCAAGGTCCATGGCGATGTCTCCTCAGGAGAACGGCTGTTCCGAAATTCCGCAGTGCCTGACTTGTCAGAACTCGTGCTGGGTAGGCTAACTTCTACCGCCGAGCTTACAACTCACTGTTCCCTTTTCGAGAGGTCGTGCCGAGATGTCAGTTCCGATTCAAGTGAAGTCGCTCGATCATGTGACGCTCGTGGTGAAAGACCTCGATCGCTCGCGGCAGTTTTATGTCCATGCGCTGGGGATGCGTGAGGAGCCTAGGCCGGCGTTCGCGTTTCCCGGCCTGTGGTTTCAAGCGGGAGCGACGCAGATTCATTTGATCGGCGAACACGATGGCTCGCCCCCCGCTGGAAATCCGGTCCCCGAAAAATTCCGCACGTCGCGATCGCATCACTTCGCATTTTTGGTCGATGACGCGAACGCGGCTTACTCGCGAGCGCTGGAACTAGGCCTGAAAATCGTATCACCACCAAAGTCCCGGCCTGATGGCTTCGTTCAGGTGTTCCTGAACGACCCGGACGGACATGTCGTCGAACTCTGCTCGTCGAAGTAAACGGAAGTGTGAGCAACTCCGAGTGTTTCACGAGACTTGTATCAGCGCCTCGTGAAACACTCGGACTTGTTCACGCTTCGGGTTACTTGGCGAGACGCAGAGTTGCGAGCATCCCGGACGACCACAATAATCCGCACGCAGCTCTGTTTCGCTGTCACATTTCACTGGGAGTTTTCAATGCCTTTGGTACCGATGCGAGTGGTTTTGGATCATGCGGCCGAAAATAATTACGGCGTGGCCGCGCTGAACGTCAACAACATGGAGCAGATTCAAGCAATCATGGAGGCGGCGAAAGAAACCGATTCCCCCGTGATCGTGCAGGCGTCGCGCGGCGCGCGGTCGTACTCGCAAGACAATTACCTGCGGCACTTGATGCTCGCCGCCGCCGAACTGTACCCCGAAATCCCGATCGTCATGCACCAGGATCATGGCAACGAACCGGCGACCTGTTACAGCGCAATCCGCAACGGCTTCACGTCGGTCATGATGGACGGCTCGCTGATGTCCGACGCGAAAACTCCCGCAAGCTACGAATACAACGCCCGAGTGACCAAAGAGGTCGTGCTCGTCGCCCATGCCTTGAACGTTTCGGTCGAAGGCGAAGTCGGTTGCCTCGGCACGGTGGGACAAGAGTCACATGCCGCGCCGAAGCCAGTCGCCGCCGCAGTGCATGACGCGGACTTGGAACAAGAACCGGAACCGGAAATGGCTCACCTGACCGACCCGGATGAGGCCGAGCGGTTTGTCGCCGAGACTCACGTCGATGCGTTGGCCGTTGCGATCGGCACGAGCCACGGAGCCTTCAAGTTCAATAAGAAGCCGGACGGCGAAGTGCTGAAGATGAACTTGATCGAAGAGATTCATCGCCGACTGCCAAACACGCACATCGTGATGCACGGCAGCTCGTCCGTGCCGCAAGAACTGACCGATTTGCTCCGCAAATACGGCGGCGACATGAAGCAGTCATGGGGGGTGCCGGTCGAAGAAATTCAGCGAGGCATTAAGCACGGCGTGCGGAAGATCAACGTCGATACCGATAACCGCATCGCGATGGCGGCGGCCGTTCGGCAAGTCATGATGACCTCGCCCGACAAGTTCGATCCGCGCGATTTCATGAAGCCGGCTCGCGAAGCGATGAAGAAAGTCTGCATCGCCCGCATGATCGCCTTCGGCCAAGCCGGCAACGCCAGCAAAATGCGCGCGGCCGGATTGGTGAAGTAGTCGAGAAGTATGGCCGCAAAAGACCACAAGCGATCACAAAGAAATCCGATCAGGAGTGGTTTGGTTTCATTCGATGAGCGTCTGAGAGCCAGTCTGTTCTTTGCGTGTCTTTTGTGCTCTTTGCGATCCTTCGCTGCAAAAGTAAGTCGCTATGACTTGGCAGTCGTAGTGTTTTGATTTTTCGAGGTAACCAATGCGATCCGCCGTCACAATTTCTTTGGTCCGCGAAGCCTCCGGCGGGCCGTTTGTGTTTTGGCACGATCTCGTGGCCGGATGTGCAAAGGCGGCGGAGTTCGGTTTTGACGCGGTCGAGGTCTTTCCGCGATCGGCTGCCGAGTTGGATGTCAGTCTTCTGCGAAGCTGTCTTGACCGGAACGATCTGAAACTCGCTGCGATGGGAACTGGAGCCGGCTGGCTAGTGAAGAAACTCCGGCTCACCGACCAAAACGAAACGATTCGGCAACAGGCCAAAGAATTCATTACTGAGATCATCAACCTCGCCGGTCAATTCGGAGCGCCGGCAATCATCGGTTCCATGCAAGGTCGCGCCGAATCCGGCTTGAGCCACGAACAGCATCTCGTCTGGTTGGCGGAAGCGCTCGACGAACTCGCGCCACGCGCCGCCGATCACGGAATGATGTTGTTGTTTGAACCGATCAATCGGTACGAAACCAACTTGATCAACACGACCGCCGACGGCGCAAAACTGATCCGGTCGCTCAAGGCCGACAACGTCAAACTGTTGAGCGACCTGTTCCACATGAACATCGAAGAGGCCGACATCGCGTCGGCCCTGCGCTCCGCCGGCTCACTTGTCGGCCACGTTCATTTCGCCGACAGCAACCGCCAAGCCGTCGGCTTCGGCCACACCCCGATCCCCCCGATCATCGAAGCTTTGCGGAACATCGGTTACACCGGCTACCTTTCGGCCGAAGTGCTGCCGCTGCCCGATTCGCACGAAGCCGCGCGGCAGACGATCGAAAGTTTTCGCCGATTCGCAACGTGATAGTGTTGACCACGATCTAATTCTCGGAGGACGTGGCATGTTTGGCTGGTTGGTTCGTCGAATTGTTTGTGCGCCGTGGTGGTTGTTTGGTCGCTCTCGTTTCGATGGTAAAGTCTGCTTGGCCAATCAGGAGTCAACATGACGTTGACGGTATCCAAGTCTCACCAGATCGACGCGTTGATCGGCGAACGTCTTGCCAGTGGTCGTTACCAAAGCCGGGAAGATGTCTTGCTGGAGGCTCTCCAAAGTTTGTCCGAGCGTGAGCAAACGCTCGCCGACATTGAACGGGGCCTTTCCGATGAAGCGAATGATCGAGTGCGCGACGCCGCTACCGCCTTCGCTGAACTGCGGTCGAAATATCAAATTCCCGTGAAGAAAGTCTAGGAATGCAAACACGCCGTCTTGGTCGCACCGATCTCAACCTGCCGATCCTCAGCTTCGGGGCGTCGTCGCTCGGCCAGGAGTTTCGGAAGGTGAGCCTCGATGAAGCGCTGCGCAGCGTGCCGGTGGCGCTGGAGTGCGGGTTGAACTTTCTCGACACGTCGCCGTTTTATGGGCGTGGCATGAGCGAAGTGTTGCTCGGCATCGCGCTGCGGGATGTGCCGCGAGATTCGTACACGCTTTGCACGAAGCTGGGCCGGTACGACTTGGCTCATTTTGATTTCTCGGCCAAGCGAGTTGCCGAGTCGATCGACGTCAGCCTGCATCGGTTGGGGACCGATCATCTCGACATCGCGCTGTGCCACGACATTGAATTCGTCGAGATGCAGCAGATCGTGGACGAGACGTTGCCGGCTCTCCGCAAGCAGCAGCAGGCGGGAAAGGTGCGGTACATCGGGATCAGCGGTTATCCGATGAAGGCGTTTCGGTTCGTGCTGGATCAGACCGATCTTGACTGCGTGCTGAGCTACAACCAGTACTGTCTGCAAAACACGCGGTTCGCTGACGAACTGGTCCCACTGCTGAAGTCGAAAGGAGTTGGGATCATGAACGCCGGCCCATTCGCGGCTCGCTTGCTGACGAATGCTCCGCTTCCGACTTGGCACAAAGAGCCGCCTGTCGTGAAAGAAGCCGCTCGCCGCGCGGCCGAACACTGCGCGAAGCACGGCGTCGATATCGCTCAACTGGCCGTACAATTCTCGATCGCGCACTCCGACATCACGACGACGATTGCCGGTAGCGCAAACCCGGAAAACATCCGAAAATGGGCTGCCTGGGCCGCCCTGCCGATCGACCAACAACTTCTGGCCGAAGTGCTCAAGATTTTTGAACCGGTCAAAAACATCGGGCATGCCGAAGGGTTGCCGCAGAACAATTGACATGGACGCAGATTTGCGGAACCTCGCTGGAGACTCGCGACGGCCCGGTTCCATCACGGCCTGAGCGATGTTTCGCGAGAGAGAATATCGCGTGCTCGCCAGATCGAATCGAGCACGGCCGACACGTTTTCCAGCTCAGAGAACGGGCTCATGATGTACGACTTCAAGGCAACGATCGGTTCGCCGTAGTCCGACAAGCGATAACAATCGGTCAGCGAGATCACGACGCCTCGGCCTTGCAGGGCTTCGTCGCGGATCAATTCAAACAACCGGCGGTTGTACGTGTTGTGAGCAAGCAGTTGATCGCGGAATGCAACATCGGTCTGTTCGAGTCGCGGGATTTTGAAAGTATCGACGCCATCGGGATAAACGCGGAACAGTGTCACCGGTCCAAAATTGTCTTCGTTTAAAACCGTCGTTGCCGAATTAGCCTTCAAATGCGTTGCCAGTTCAACGGCCTGCGTGACCAAATGGCCGAGCAGCGATCTCAGCCCGTCTTTGCCGAACAGCCGCAAATTGGCCAGCGCCGACATCGGGCCGGAGCCACTGCGAGTTGTTTCCAGCGTGTATCGGCCGGGGTGATAGTCTCCCGATTGGAACAGGTACGGCGTCGAACTTTGATCTCGCAAAATGAGCCGAAGGTCGGTTGCTTGTCGCAGCAAAAACAAACTGCTGACATACGGCGTGAATCCGGTTTTGTGAAAGTCGATGCCGAGCGAATCGCTTTGTCCGAGCGTCCTCATGCGTCGCGCGGTGCCGGCCAACGATCGCACTGTGTGTGGCGGAAAGCCGAGCGGGTTGTTGGCAAAGTCGTAATCGTTGAACACTGACCACGCCCAGCCGATCACCGCATCGGCGTGAATGTGCGGCGTGTAATCGAGATCAAACTCGTCGCGCAGTCGATCGCGGATTTCGACAATCGCGGCCAGATCGTCGAGGCCGAACGCATCGGTCGTCCCCATCGTTGCGACGAGGCATGCGATCTTCCGGCCGCTCTTCAGCAGATCGCGCAGGATCGATTCGAGCAAACACGTCCGCATCTCATTTTCGGGCGAGGTCGGAATCTGCACGACGTTCTGTTCGCCGATCCCCAGCCAACTCGCGACCGTCAGGCAGGCGTAATGAGCTTTCTCCGAGCAAACGATGACGGCCGGTTCGCGCACTCCCGACTGAGCTGTTCCGGGGCAAGCCTTTTCGAGTCCGATCTTGGCTCCGTACAGCAGCGTCCCGGTCCCGCCAAATGTGAACACACCGCCAGACTGATCGACCGGATAGCCGACGAGATCCGCCGTCATTGAGGTGACTTCGACCTCGGCAACCGACACGCCGCGTCCGGATTCGTCGCTGCACAAGTTCGGGTTGTAAATCGACGGCAACAAGCCGCCGATCAAGCTTGGAATCGTTGGAGCCGGAATGACGTTCGTCTGTGCTCGCGGATGTCCCGAAATGAACAGTCCCGACAAATGCTCGACGAGTTCATCGCTCACACGCTCCAGTGTGCTCGGAGCGGTCGCAACTCGTTGCTTGCGAGCCGTCTCGTAATCCGGCTCACGCGGCTGGCCGAGCAACGGGCTGGCCGACTTCATCCGATCGACCTGATCGAGCGCTCGCAGCACCGAGAACACGAAGTAAGCATCGTGAACACGATCCGAAACCGGCTGCGGAAACGCCTGCCGCAGCGACTGCACGATCTGTTGGTACGGAGCGGACATTTGGCAATTCCCAAATGACGAAGCACCCAATGACGAAAGAAATCCGAATAACAAAGATCGAATAGTCTCCGGTCACCTCGCAAGTCATCGTTTGATCATTCGCGATTCGGGATTCGTCATTCCTTCGTCATTAGATCCTTCGGAATTCGTCATTTGCCGTCACTTCACTGTCAGCAGCTTGTCTTCCGGAAACGTCTCCAACTCCAGTCCTTTGAACTGCATTTCTTGCGGGTCCGCGTTCGAGTGCAATTGCAACCCGATCGGCGCTTCTTTGATCCGTTCCGGTTCCGGCTCGCGCCAATCGGAGACCAGCGTGCCGTTGAGAACGAAGCGGATGCGGTTGCCCTGAGCCAGGATTTCCATCTTGTTCCAGTCGTGTTGTTTGCCAACTTTCTGAGCGGCCGCCGCGTTTTGGTGAATGCTGTTGCGGCCGTACAAGTCGTAGAAGCCGTATCCCGACGGGTACATCACCAAGTGCCCGGCATATGTGAACTTGTCCCCTTTGTCGGGAGCAATCCGACCCCACATCGCGATGCCGGAGTGCATTTCCGACGTCACCAGCTTCGACTCAAAGACAAGCCGGAAGTCGGTGAATTTCCGTTCGGTCAGCAGATACGTGCTGACCGAAACTTTCTCTGTGTTCTTGCCGACGATGATCCCGTCATGGACCGACCACAGATTTTCATGGCCAACCCAGCCGGTCAGGTCTTTGCCATTGAACAGCTTGAGTTGCTCACGCTTCCCTTCGCGAGGCGGCACGACGGGCGCTTCCTTTTTGTCTTCCGCGACCGCCGCTTGGCCGGCGAACAAGGCGACTCCGCAAACAACCGCACAACACATCTGGCCAATTGTCCGATACATGATGTCTCCTGGAAGTTGAGTGAGTTCTGAGAAAGTCTTGGAATCAGCAGCCGATCATTCAGGCTGGTCGATGAATCGTCAAGCGGGTGGAGTACTGAGCACTCAGTCGTCTTACCTTCGCAGCATCGACTCCTCAAACACAAACGCCTCGCGATTGATGTGATCGAAATCGAAGTCACACAGCAACTCGCGCGCAGTCACCAGCTCGCGAGTCGGTCGCAAGCCGCACGACCAAGCCAGCAGTCCAGTGAGTTGTTCTGCGGAAACGCCTTGCCGGCGTAGAGTGCTGAGCCGCGTGTCGCCGTGACGTTTCGCCAGCCGACGTCCATCTGGCCCAACCACCAGAGGCACATGACCGAACTGCGGCGGCGACCAGCCTAAGACGTCGTACAACTCAAGCTGCCGAAACGTGCTCGGCAACAGATCGTCGCCGCGGATCACTGTCGTGATGCCCATCGCGTGGTCATCGACCACGACTGCGAGTTGATAAGCTGGCGATGCGTCCGATCTAGCGACGACGAAATCTCCCAGCTCACGCCGCATGTCACATCGTTGGCCGAGCGCTATCAAGTCGGTGAACTCGCGGCACTTGTCCGACGTACGAAATCGCCAGGCAAACGACTGTTCGCGAATCGAATCAACATCCGCCGCCATCCGCCCGGCGCAGATTCCTGGATACACCGGGCCTTCTTGTTCGATGTGCGGGGCACTCGCGCTCGCCGCAATGTCCGAGCGGCTGCAGGTGCAGGGATAAACGTGCTCTGCGACCTGCAATCGCGCCAATGCCGAGGCATACAGCTCGCGACGTTCGGTCTGCACATACGGCCCGTTCGGGCCGCCGATGTCCGGCCCTTCGTCCCAATCCAGTCCCAGCCAACGCAAGTCATCAATCGCTTGCTGAGCCGCTCCGGCTTTCACTCGCGGAGAATCAATATCCTCGATCCGCAAAATCAATCGACCGTCGACCGATCGCACGGCCAGCCACGTCAGCAAGTACGTCCGCGCATTCCCGACATGCTGTGCTCCCGTCGGCGACGGAGCCAGTCGGCCGACCACAATCGTTGGAGTGCGGCAGTTCATTTCCACTTTCTTTACTCGGCAAGCCGGAAGGCGTTATCCCGAATTATTCATTAGCCGCGCGGCGCTAGTCCCAGTTGCTGAAAAACCGAACGCTAGCGCGTTCCGGCCGATTTATTAGTTGCGCAACTCGAACCCTTCCGGCAAATCTTTGCAGGTGATGCGAGCGTATTGAGCCATCGTCGAGTCCATCATGACCGCCATCAAGCCGCTGTCGATGTCTTCAAAAATGGTCTTCAAAATAATAGACGTTCATCATCCGGCAATTCAAAATCGCACCGTCATGCACGAAGTGATACGCCTCGATTTTGACGGGCAGAAGGTTCTCTTGCTTCGGTTTCTCGAAAAGCCGGCCGCCGAACAGCTCGACCACCGTTCGCAGTTTCGGGGCATTCACCTTGTGGCCGTGATCGACAAATCCGGGTGTTCCGCAATATCGAAGAACGCATTCATGGTCTTCTGGAAATCGCATTCGTGAACCAGTTGATCTTTGAGTTGATCAAGTTCAGTGAGGTCCATTGTCGGTCCTTTGGCCAAAAGTTGTGACTCCGATCCGGTCGAAACGGAAACCGCATGTCGGTTTAATAGCCGACAAGCCGTGCGGCGGCTATCGTTTGCCGCCGCACTGTCCCCGATCAACACCATGAGCCGCCGCATGAGTATTCTCCTTTCCAATCAAGCCTCAGGGGCCGCCCCGATTCCGACCGAACCGCCCGCATCGCAGCAATTGCTGGATCGGTTGCGAGCGATCGTTGGCGACGGCGGGCTTTTGTATGAACCGTCGGAGTTGTTGGTTTACGAGTGCGACGGGTTCACGGTCAGCAAACGGATTCCCGATGTCGTCGTCTTCCCAACTTCGACCGAACAAGTCGTCGCCGTCGTAAAACTCTGCAACGAACTCGACATTCCGTTTCTGCCACGCGGTGCCGGGACGAGTCTTGCCGGCGGAACGTTGCCGATCGGCGGCGGCGTGATGATTTCGCTCACGAAGATGAAGCGGATTCTCGATGTCAATCTGCGCGACCGCTACGCCGTCGTCGAACCGGGACTTGTGAATCTGCATCTGACGAATCATCTGAAAGAGTCCGGCTATCACTACGCGCCCGACCCGTCGAGCCAGGGAGCCTGCACGATTGGCGGCAACGTCGCGACGAACAGTGGCGGGCCGCACACCTTGAAGTACGGCGTCACGGTCAATCATGTGCTCGGCGTTGAGGTCGTCCTACCCGACGGCAGCATCGCTCAATTCGGCGGGACGTGTGAAGACTCACCGGGATTCGATCTGACCGGCTTGTTCGTCGGCAGCGAAGGGACTTTCGGTGTCTGCACGAAAGTCTGGGTTCGGCTGACTCGCAACCCAGAGTCGTATCGAACGCTGTTGGGCGTGTTTGAAACAGTCACCGCCGCGACGCAAACGATCAGCAACATCATCGGAGCCGGCATTGTTCCGGCCGCGCTCGAAATGATGGATCAAGGGATCGTCGGCGCACTCGAACAGGCGTTTCATTTTGGATTCCCGCTCGACGCTGGAGCCGTCTTGTTGATCGAAGTCGATGGTCTGGAAGTCGCCATCGAGGACGAGGCCGCTCAGATCGAAGCAATCTGCAAAAAAACTGGGGCTCGCGAAATTCGCCGAGCACAGTCGGCTAAAGAACGGGCTCTGTTGTGGAAGTGTCGCAAACAAGCCTTCGGTGCGATCGGCCGGCTTAGCCCTAGCTTCTGCACGCAAGATGGCGTCGTCCCGCGTACGAAACTACCGGCAATTCTGGAGTTCATCGAAGACTGCGGCCGTCGCCACGGCCTGCGGATCGTGAACGTCTTTCATGCTGGCGACGGCAACATTCACCCGATCCTGTTGTTCGATGAACGATACCCCGAACAAATTCAAGCGGTGTTGCTGGCCAGCGAAGAAATCCTGCAAAAGTGTCTCGACCTCGGCGGCAGCGTCACCGGTGAGCACGGTATCGGTGTCGAAAAGATCAGCTTCATGGACAAGCTGTTTGCTCCGAATGACCTCGCCGTGATGAAGGAGATTCGAGACGTCTTCAACCCCGACAACCGTTGCAGTCCCGGCAAGATGTTGCCGACGTGCGGTGCCTGCGGAACCGAATCAATGCCGCATCAACACCACCCCAGCCGCCGCGCCGCTTTGTAATTTCCTCTGCGAGTTTGGTGTCTCTGCGTGAACGAAATGTAATCTCACGCAGAGTTGCAAAGCTCGCAGAGAGTGAAAAGATTGAACCTGCGAAATGTTTGACAGCCAACAAACCATTCAACCTGCGACTCAAGCCGATCTCAGCCGTTTTCTAGCCGACAACGCGACAGCGAATGCGTGTCGGCGTTTGCGGCCGATCGGCGGCGGAACCGCTTGTCCTCGAGCGTTGGAAGCGGATGAGGTCGCCGTTCACCTCGATCAACTCAACCAAGTCATCGATTATCCGGCTCGCGACATGACGATCACCGTCGAAGCCGGCATTCGCATGTCCGAGTTGACACGAATCCTCGCCGCCGAGAAGCAGCGATTGCCGATCGACGTGCCGCAAGTCGAACAGGCGACGCTCGGCGGTGTGATTGCCACGAATTGGTCCGGTTCGCGCCGATTCGCACACGGCACGATGCGCGATTATGTGATCGGCATCTCGGCGATTGATTCCTCCGGTCGCGAGTTTAAAGCCGGCGGGCGAGTCGTGAAGAACGTGGCTGGCTACGACATCTGCAAGCTGCTGGTCGGCTCGCACGGCGCGTTGGCGATCATCACACAAGTGACTTTGAAGTTGCGACCGATCCCGGAAACTTCGGCACTCGTGCGGCTGACATTTGATTCGCTGACCCAGATCGACGCGGCAGTCGCGGGGCTGATGAACTCGGCCACGCGGCCGATTGTGCTCGATGTGCTGGCCGCATCCGATGCGAAGCCGCAGTTGATCGTCGGCTACGAAGGGTCCGCACGCGAAACCAATTGGCAGATCGAAACGCTGCGAACGGAATCCCGTCCGTTTGAACCGCGTGACTTCGTGCCATTCGTCGGGATTGCGGCCAATCCGTTGTGGTGTGAGCTGCGCGACTTTGTCCTCGCGACGAAGATCGTCACGTTCAAAGCATCGGTATCCGCATCTCGAACGGCAGAATTCTTAGAACTGGCGACGAAATCACAAGTCGCCGCGCAAGCTCACGCCGGTAATGGCATCGTGATCGGCCAGTTGCCTGGCAGTGTCACATCCGTCGAACGGGCCGATGCGCAGCTTCAGCCGTTGCGCGAATTGGCAACATCGAGCGGCGGACAACTGGTAATTTTGAATGCTCCGGCCGATTGGAAATTACTCGGTGCGATGAGCGAATCGTTGGCTGGGTCACTTGCGTGGAGCCAGCGGTTGAAGCGACAACTCGACCCGCACAACCTGCTCAACCCGGTGCCGACACCGATTTGAGCCACTTCACACGGAGACACAACGCAAATGGCTCGCAAGTTTTTCCCCGGCGACGACCCGCTCGGCCGCCAACAAAAGAAGTCTGACTCCAAAGGAAACCTCGGCCTGACCAGCGGTTCGACTGGCAAGAAGAAGTTGTTCGGAATGAGCGCCTCGTCGTTCATCGAAAAGAAAATGGCCGAGTCGCAGGCCAAGCAGGACGAGAAAGAGAAAGAAGCCGAAGAGTCGGGTACGTAGGCGAGTCGCTCCGCGACTCGCATTCGGCGTGTCGTTGGACATCAACTCGTTCCCACGCGGAGCGTGGGAACGAGACGATCTCGGTTGCGGAGCAACTGAGCGTAGAAAACCGAAGTGAGCCGATAAGCCGGGTTTTGTCGAGAGCGGCCATTCCTCTGGGACGGCGATTGCTCGCCGCCTCAAGCAGCCGACCCGAGAGTCATCCGGCACGAACCGCGCCGCACGACGCTCGGACGAATCCGAAACGCCGCTTGCTCTCTGCTTGGCCTTGCTCCGAGTGGGGTTTACCGAGCCGAACCGGTCACCCGATCCGCTGGTGCGCTCTTACCGCACCGTTTCACCCTTACCGGAAAGTCTCTCGACTCCCTGGCGGTTTATTTTCTGTGGCACTGTCCCTGACCTCACGGCCGGTGGGCGTTACCCACCACTCTGTTCTGCGGAGCCCGGACTTTCCTCCACGAATGGCCGAGTTGCCGGCAAGCCGAGCAACCCCGCCAATCCGCAGCGGCCGCCTGGCTCACTTCGGTGGCGGCAGTGTAATCAGCACAGCTCCGAAACTGGAGTCGCATTTTCCAGACATCGCATAGACTCTTCGAGTGTCAACCAAATCATCGGTACAATCGGCGAGCCTGTGTCGCCTTGGCGATTCAAGTTCTCGGTCGCTGTTCTCGCAACAGTTGATCGGCCGATAGCGACAGCATTCGTAGCACTCATTAAGCAACGATTGAAGCTGTAGAACGGCGTCGCTGTCGGAAGGTTCGTGCGTTGCTCCGCGACCGACCCTTGATTGGTGAACCGCACACACGGAAGTCACCCGTCGATCGCGGCTTTCAGGTCAGCGACTAAGTCGTCCGGGCTTTCGATGCCGACCGAAACACGGATGGTTTTCTCGGTGATGCCGGCCGCTCGGCGGGCCTCTAGGGTCATGGAGGCGTGGCTCATCGTTTCGGGGTACTCCATCAACGATTCCACGCCACCGAGCGATTCGGCCAACTGGAACAGATGTGTGCCGGTCATGACTTTTTCGGCTTCAGCGCGGCCTCCCTTGACGTCGAAGCTGAGCATCGCGCCGAAGCCGTTTTGTTGTCGCTTGGCCAATTCGTGATGTGGATGAGTCGGCAAGCCGGGGTAATAAACGTGTTCGATCTTCCGATGCTCGGCCAACATTTTGGCGAGGGCCATCGCGCCACGTTGATGAGCTTCCATGCGCGGGCCGAGCGTTTTGATGCCGCGCAACACCAGCCAGGCGTCAAACGGCGAACAGCCCAGGCCGAGCGCGTTGTGAATGTACGCGACTTTTTCGACGTGAGCTTTGTCCTTCGTCACCACCGCGCCGCCGACGACATCTGAATGGCCGTTGAGGTATTTCGTGGTCGAATGAATCACGATATCGACGCCGTGTTCCATCGGGCGTTGCAGGTACGGCGAACAAAATGTGTTATCGGCGATCGTGATGATGCCGGCCGGTTTCGCAATCGCCGTGATCGCAGCGATATCGACCAAATTCAGCAGCGGGTTGCTCGGCGTTTCAATCCAGATGCACTTTGTTTGCGGCGTGATCGCGGCTTTGACGTTGGCCGGATCGCCCATATTCACGAACGAAAACCTCATGCCGAGGTCCGTGAAGAGATTGTGCATCAGACGAAACGTCCCGCCGTAAATGTCGTGTCCGGCGATGATGTGATCGCCCGGTTTGAACAAGTGCATCACGCAAGTGATCGCCGCCATGCCCGTACAGGTCGCTTTGCAGTCGGTACCCCCTTCGAGAGCTGCAATGCTTTCTTCCAACGCGCGGCGTGTCGGATTGCCCGACCGCGTGTAATCGAAGCCTTTGTTCGTTTGCAGATCGACCCAGCGAAATGTGGAGGACGGATAAATCGGAGTGATGCAGCTATTGAACGCCGTGTCTTTATCGACTCCGACGTGAACGCACTTGGTTTCAAATTGCATGAGCGAAATCCTTTCTTGATGAGCGGCACTACATTTCAATGACCAATTTCCAATCCCAATGACCAAAGAATGTCCAAAACCCACTGTCCAATAACCTTGGTCGTTCGTTGGACATCGGGCTTGAGTTTTAGCCAGTCGTACAATGATTCGGGATGATAGCCGCCTTTTCGCATGGCGGAATGTCACCCACATTCTGCGAATGAAGACGAGGCAGCCGGCGCTGGATCGGACGGAGAAACCGTCGAGGCTGATGCCCACGTTTCCACTTCATGTTTTCCGTGGCGGGACAAACGGGAAATGGGGTGGCAAGTCCAGTCAGTTGCATCGGCAATCAAGGGGGCGAAGCGTGTAGTCGCCAGCGCGATTTGAACTGAAACGCTCCGCCGTCAACTTCGTGGATCCCCAGAACTTCGCAGCGAGTCTCCGGCATCCACGACACGAATCCGGCTGCCATGTCGAGCGAAACGCGAACCGGAGAGAGTTCCGCCCCCGGATCGAGAAACTCCAACCGTGCCAACTTGAGTTTTCCACGCCTTCCGATGACAAGCGGTTGCGAGAGAAAACGGGGCGCATTTCGCCGAAACTCTTCAAGGAACGGAATCACCGGCGCGAGAGAGACGGGCGTGATGCGGGCATCGAGAAGGCGCCTCCCGTGACGGTTCACTGCTCGGACGTAGCCATTCACTATCTCGATGTGGGCGAACGACTTATTCATCAAGTAGAGGCCGCGACCCAGCAGCGTCGCGGCCCACGATCCCAGGAACAGATGCGTTAAGTAGGTCACAGGTTTCTCAAGGATCGGAATGCTTCGACTCTGCACTTCGAGATCTGGCACCGCCATGATGATTTCAGGATAGTCGTAGCAGAATGGAAAACGGATCGGCTGTCCGAAGAGAGCGGGCGAGACGGACTCCTGTCGTCCGATATAGAGATTTACCGCATGCGGCTGGCGTTCGTCTCCGTCGGCAAGCCTCAGCCCGGAGTGCAGCCAACTGCGAACGATTGGCCGGCTGACAGCCAGCGTGATGACGGTTGCCGACAACTGCCCGACCATGCTACGCCAAGGCAACCGGCGAAAGGAAGCACTTCGCGTGGAGTCGACAGCGTCTTCGTCATTTTGCGCGTTGCTGATGTCGACCATGTCCGTTGCCCTATTTGATTTGTGTGTGTCACACGCTCGCCTGGGAGAAATATCTAACCGTTTGAAGTCGGTCAAGTCAGGACCGCAGCGTGTGGTACGCGACGTACTTCGTGATGATCTTTGTCTTCCTTTTCGTATGCTTGCCGCAGTCCGAATAACAGGACAATAGCCGTCTTTTCGGCGGGCGGAATGTCACAGTCACACGCCTACGAAACAATTCGGTTACGGCGCGGACGGTGCTGACTAGTGCGGAGAAGCCGTCGGAGCTGATTCTGGTTCCCGAGGCGATGTCAAGGGCGTGAAACAGCGTCGCTCCGAATTCTTCGGGACTGGCCGGGCAATCCATGACGTAAGCGGCCTGCACGTCGGATGAGCCGTGTTCCGCGCCGCCGTAGCCGCGAATATTGCAAACGAACAAGCCTCAGGGGACATTTCTGTTGAGGAAATGAGGACAATCGGGGGTCATTTCTAATGGTTGCCAACATGAACGAAAAACTCCTCGCCAGTCAGGCTGAGTGCCGATAGACTGTCGCGACTCGTTTTGGAGCTCACCATAATTTCTTTGAGGAAAACTGATCGTGGCCACTGCGCAAACCAAGTCCGCCCCCGCTAAACCGAAATCTGAAACGAAGCCGATGAACGGGGCTGATGTACTGGTCGAATCGCTGATTCGCAACGGCGGTGATTCAATTTTCGCGTATCCCGGCGGAGCTTCGATGCCGCTTCATCAAGCCTTGTTGCGACGTCGTGAGTCGATTCGGACTATCTTGCCTCGTCACGAACAAGGGGGTGGCTTCGCGGCTCAGGGCGTTTCCCGGACCACGAACAAAGTCGGCCTGTGCATGGCAACGAGCGGTCCTGGTGCCACAAACCTTGTGACCGCGATTGCCGATGCCAAAATGGACTCCGTGCCGCTGATCGCCATCACCGGCCAGGTCGGTCAGGCGGTGATCGGTACCGACGCCTTCCAGGAAACACCGATCGTCGAGATTTGTCGCGCGATCACCAAGCACTACTACATGATCACCGCCAAGGACTACAACGAAACTGACGACGTCCAGCAGGCGATCCGCGACATTCCACGCATCGTCAAAGAAGCGTTTTTTCTGGCGAAGACCGGCCGGCCGGGTCCGATCCTGATCGACTTCCCCAAGAACATTCAGACGGCAGTTCTGGACGGCGACGTCGACTGGGATCCGCCGATGCACTTGCCGAGCTATCACCCGGATCGCCGCAAGGCCGCGCCAGAACAGGTCAAGCAAGTCATTGCAGCGGTCAAGCACTCCAAGCGGCCCATACTGTATGTCGGCGGCGGCGTTATCAATTCCGATGCGGCTGACGAACTGACTAAGTTCGCTCGGAAAACGAAGATTCCCGTGACGATGACCGTCATGGGACTCGGCGCGTTTCCCGGCGAAGACCCGCAGTCGTTGCACATGCTGGGTATGCACGGCACGGTGTACGCCAATTACGCAATCAATGAGGCCGACTTGTTGCTGGCTTTCGGCGTGCGGTTTGATGATCGCGTAACGGGCAAGCTGGAAGAGTTCGCCAAGCACGGCAAGATCGTGCATGTCGATATTGACCCGTCAGAAATCCACAAGAACAAAGAAGCTCACATCCCGATCGTGGCCAATGTGAAAGAGCTTCTCTCATCGCTGAATGCCGCGTTGGCCGAAGACGACATTCCGAATTTGGACGAGTGGTGGACGCTAATCAACGGCTGGAAAGAAAAGTTTCCATTGAAGTACAAGGAGCAGCAGCAGGGTCTGATTTACCCGCAGGCCGCGATCGAAGAGTTATGGCGACAGACGAAAGACCGCGACACATACGTGGCGGTCGGAGTCGGTCAGCATCAAATGTGGGCGGCGCAGTACTACAAGTTTAGCCAGCCGAAACACTGGCTCAGCAGCAGCGGGCTAGGAACGATGGGTTTTGGTTTGCCCGCCGCGATGGGAGTGCAGGTTGCGCACCCGGACAGCGTCGTCATCGACATCGACGGCGACGGCTCGTTCCTGATGAACGTGCAAGAACTCGCCACACTGCACTGCGAAAAGCTGCCGGTCAAAGTCCTGCTGCTGAACAATCAGCATTTGGGAATGGTCGTGCAGTGGGAAGATCGCTTCATGAAGGGGAGCCGAGCACACACATATCTCGGTCCCATCGACCACCCGGAAGCACTTGGCGCGGGAGACGGCACAATCGGCGAGACGTATCCGAACTTTACGCAACTGGTGAATGGTTTCGGAGTCGCCGCCAAGCAAGTTCGCAACAAAGCCGACCTGCCCGCCGCGATCGCCGAGATGCTGGCTCACCCCGGCCCGTTTGTCCTCGACGTCGTCTGCCCGTACCAAGAACATGTGCTGCCGATGATCCCCGGCGGCGGCACGGTCCGCGACATCATTACAGAATAAGCCAACGTAGCCGTCATCGCTCTGCGTGACGAGTCGAACGCTTTACCCGACGCCGTTTGTCGATTCGGCTCATCACGCGGAGCGGTGATAGCTACGTTGAATTCAGACTTGCCTTTAGCCGGAGCTTTCCGTGTCTGCCGACGTCAGCACCGTGCATGTTCAACTGGCTGAGCGGAGTTACGAAATCCGCATCGTTAGCGGCGGCTTGACGGAGTTGCCATCGCTGTTACCCACATGGCTGGAGCGCAGCCCGTACCGCGCGGGAGCTTCACGTCGCGCTCTGCTGGTCACCGATCGAAACGCACGACAACATGCCGAAGTTGTGCATTCCGGTTTGATCGCCGCAGGTTGGATTTGCCGCCTAACCGAATTGGAGCCGGGCGAGAAAACGAAGTCGGTCAGCAACCTCAGCCGTATTTGGGATGACTTGATTGCAATGAACGCGGATCGGCAGACGGTCGTGATCGCGGTCGGAGGCGGAGTGATCGGGGACTTGGCGGGATTCGCCGCGGCTTCGTTTGTGCGCGGCTTGCCGTTCGTCCAAGTCCCGACGACGTTGCTGGCTGACGTCGATAGTTCGGTCGGCGGCAAGACCGGCATCAATCATCCGGCCGCGAAAAACATGATTGGCGCGTTTCATCAACCAGTCGGCGTGCTGATTGATTCGGCCACGCTCGACACCCTGCTGCCCAGAGAGTTCGCCGCGGGACTGGCCGAAGTCGTTAAATACGGCGTGATCTTGGATGCGGACTTCTTCGCATTCCTCGAACAACGAGCCGCCGCAATCGTTCAACGCGATGCCCGTTTGTTGCGGCAAATCATCGCTCGCAGTTGCCGTCTCAAAGCTGATGTCGTTGAGCACGATGAGTTTGAACGAACGGGCTTGCGCGCAGTGCTGAATTACGGACACACGTTCGCGCATGCGTTTGAGGCTCTGGCTGGCTACGGTGAATTGCTACACGGCGAAGCGGTCGCGATCGGCATGTGTTACGCAAGCCGTCTGGCCGAACACTTGGGATTCATCGACGCCGAGCTGTCTCGGCGTCAGTCGGAGTTGTTGCGAGCCTTCAAACTGCCGACCTCGCTGCCAGCCGGCTGGTCACATCCGGCCGATGCGGTTTTGGATTGCATGAGACTAGACAAGAAAACGGTCGCCGGCCAATTGCGGTTTGTGTTGCCGAAGCGGCTGGGGCATGTCGAAGTCATCGCGAATGTTCCCGAAGCCGAAGTCCGAGTAGTTCTGGCCGAAGGTCAATCAGGAGCGAACAGTTAATGGTCGACGAAGCCGCGCTGACCTCGATTTATCCAACGATTGGCGAAGAGGGTTTTGCTCGCTTCGTAAGCGCGTTTTATCGCCGCATTCCGACCGATGACATTCTTGGTCCGATGTATCCGTCACACGACTTGGCGGAGGCTGAGCGACACTTGCGAGATTTTCTGGTCGGCCGGTTTGGCGGGCCGCAGCGCTACATTCAGGAACGTGGTCATCCGCGGCTGCGCATGAGACACGCTCCGTTTTCAATCACGGTCGAAGCGCATAATCGCTGGCTAGAACTGATGACCGCCGCGATCGTCGAAGCCGAACTGCCTCCCGAAGTCGTCGCGATCATGCGACCGTTCTTTGCCGATACTGCGATGATGCTGGTCAACGTGTTTGAAAATCGCACTCCAACTGTTGTGGAGTTGCCGCACGCACTGTAGCTCAGGCGGCTTGCATGAGTATCCCCGAGAAATCCGCAGGCGTGCCACCAATGCTACTGGTTTTCGCCGCAACTCCGTGTGCGGCTGGTGGCTTGGTGCATCACGAGATGATGTGTCTTGGCAACTTCCGGTAGGAATTTGTTGCCGACTGGAAACTATGACCTATGTTGCCTGTGTTCTCTCGGCATCATGCCGATGAGACGCCTCGGGAATTCCGCCTTGGCGGGCTTTCCGTGTTTGTTCTGGGCAGCAGGAAGGCTGGCTGGTACGCGGTCGTGCGAATGGAGATGACGGCCGAACAACATCTCCCCCGATGTCGTGTGACGATTCCCGTCGTGCGGCATCACTTGGTGATACCGATCATCCCGATCGAAGTCGCCGAAACCGTTTGGCCGAAACCGCTTCGCGCGGACAAATCTGAAATGTCCTGCCTCACGGCAAGTGACCGACATTCGTGTTTCAGTTTTTGTCGCGGGAAGAAAAACCTCCTTCACCGTCCGTCCCGCTTCGGCGAGACCTCGCAGAGATGATGCGCCCATGAAGAACAATCAAGGCTCCCTCTTGGTCGTCGATGACGACAAGCACATTCTCGAAGCCATGGCCGACTACTTGCGCAGTCTGGGCCATCGGACCGAAACCGCGTCCAACTGCAAAGACGCGATGGATCGCATGAGCGAGTTCCCGTTTGAAGTCGTGTTGTGCGACGTCAATCTCGGTGACCGCGACGGCTTCCAACTGCTCGAATGGGCGACCGAACATTGCCCAGACACTTCCGTAATTCTGATCACTGGCTACGGGACGATCGAATCAGCCGTCGAAGCGATCCGCATGGGAGCCTTCGACTATCTGACGAAACCGGTCATCGACGACGAACTGCACTTCGCCGTGCAGAAAGCTCTCGGCCAGCGAAAGCTCGTCGCGGAAAACAAGACCCTCAAAGCGCGGCTCGACCAAAAGTTCGGACTCGGGAACCTGATCGGCCGCGACTACAAGATGCTCAAGATGTACGACTTGATCGAGAGTGTGGCCGACACGCGGACGACGGTGATGATCCTGGGCGAAAGTGGCACTGGAAAAACGATGACCGCACGAGCCATTCATCAGCTCAGCTCGCGCCGCGAACAGCCGTTTGTCGAAGTCGCCTGCGGTGCCTTGCCTGACACCTTGCTCGAAAGCGAACTCTTCGGACACGTTGCGGGATCGTTCACCGGAGCGAATCACGACAAGATTGGAAAATTCCTGCAAGCTGACGGTGGCACGATCTTTCTCGACGAAATCGCTACCGCGTCCGCGTCGCTACAAGTCAAGTTGTTGCGAGTCCTGCAAGACCGCGAGTTCGAGCCAGTCGGCGGCAACAAGACTCACAAGGTCGATTGCCGGGTCATCCTGGCGACAAACGAAGACCTGGCTGAACGAGTCGCGAAAGGTGATTTCCGCCAAGACTTGTTTTACCGCATCAATGTAATTTCGCTGACTCAGCCGCCACTCCGCGAACGAATCTCTGATATCCCATTGTTGTCCGACCACTACCTCCACCAAATCTGCGAACAAAATGGTAAGCCGATCATCGGCTTCGACGACGCGGCGTTGCAACAACTTCAGCGCTACCGCTGGCCCGGCAATGTTCGCGAATTGGTCAACGTTGTCGAACGCGCGGTGGTGCTCACCAAAGGGAGCGTGATTACGGTCAACGACCTCCCGGAAACACTACGTCTACCAGAATCACATCTCACCGCACCGGCGGGCCGACTCGGCAATTCGCTCAAGGCGGCGATGGTCGTGCCAGAAAAACAATTGATCCTCGAAGCGCTCGAATCCAACGGCTGGAATCGCCAAGGAACGGCCGACATGCTGGGCATCAACCGCACCACGCTCTACAAGAAAATGAAGCGTTATGGGATTGAATTTGAGAAGCAATTGAACTTTTAGGACTGCTTGTGGACGGGCACGGGGACCGGAGCCAACTTGCGGCGATTCCTGAGGACACCGGAAATCAGTGTTGAACTTAGTACGCCAAGAATCGTGGTGATGACCGCTCCCAAAATCAGGCCAAACTTCGTCCAGCCGCGAGACGCGATTCCTCCTGGCGGTTCGGAACTGTCCAAGTCAAACAAGTTGCCGTCGCTGGTCGTCACTTGACCCACGACTGAAGCCGCAGCGTTGGATGTCGACTCGCGCGATCCGATCTCGGAAAAATGTGGTTCCGGAGACTTCGGCTGTGCCGATGGTTTCTCGAACGCGGCATTTGCCAACGACGTCGAGTCATAGGACTCGGACAGCGACTGCAAAGAAATCTGACCGGACGAACGCGGCTGACTGGGCCCCGGCACGATGTCGATGCTGGAACTGGAGTTGGCACGGACTCGTCCAGACTCCGCATTGGACTTCCCGGAATTCCCACTTTGCGATCGGTTAAACCGCGACGGCAAGCTCGATGTTTCGATGATCAGCTCGCCATTGAGAACTGCGCCCTGCGACTTCGGGAAGGGTTCAAACGATTCCTGCTCGAACGCGGTGGCTTCCGGTCGTTTGACCGTCTCGCTGGACTTCGCCGCGACCGACTTGCGGGCAGAGATGCTGGATTCCGACAATCCCAATTCATCCGCATCGTCCCGGTTGAGTTCCTGTCGCCAGTCGGTGATCGAACGTTGTTTGCGAGGGTCGGGACGCCGTGTGTTCGAGGTTCTCGTATTCGACGCAATCGGGTCGGCGTCGCGAGTTGGCTGCCGATCTCGCTGCGACACTTTGGTTTTACTGTCTGACGGCTTTGGCAGTTCGGCGGTTTTGGGAAACGGATCGTCGAAGTCATCCAGGGATTTTCTTGATGCCGCCCCGACGTTCGTTTTGGACTGTGTGCTCGTTTCCGACGCAGCTGACTTCGATTTCAGATTGGCAGCGTTGACAGTCCCCGATCGTGTTAAGGTCCGCTGTTCTTCTTGTTCTTCCAGCTCTTCGTCCAACTCATCGTTGTCGTCGTCTTCCAATTCGTCAAAGTTGACAGGCTCAATTCGTTTGTTGTTGCGATCAAATCCCGCTCCGCTCGTCTTGCCGATCACTGAGTTTTTGAACGGATCTTCGTCCAAGCGTGGTGACTTCGCGGCGGTCGAACGTCCGCTGCTGCTCGAAGTCGATTTCTTGTTCGTACTGCTTGGCGGAAGTTCGGCAAACCAATCTTCATCCAGACGATCGACTCCCGGCCGGCGACTCAGTCGACTCGCCTCGTTTCGTGCCACCGCCTCACCTGGCCGCGAGGTTTTGTTAGCCGAAGTTCGTGCGATCGAATCCGACCGCGTGGAAGACCGTGAGCCGCCCTCGTCCGCTTCAGCCGCTCGTCGTCGCGCCGCTAGCACTTCTTCCGCTGTCCGCGGTCGGCTACTTCCCGATTTTGTGCGACTCACGCCGGCGCGAGCCACTCGCTGGTCTTCGTCCTGATCGTCGCGACGATAATCGGATTCCGGGCGGACTCGCTTCCGTTCCACGAACTTGGAGCGATCGGCCTCCCGACGACGCGCGGTGTCGCCGCGATCCGAGCGTGCGAACATGCGCGGGCCACCCGCACAGCCCACGATCGTCAGGCCCATTAAAATCGCCAACCCAACGGTGGCGGCTCGTTTTTTCTGTGTGCGAAGGTGACCGTTCACGGCGAAGTTCCTGTTGCTCGATGAACGCAACGGTTCTCCGAAACTTTCGGAGAATCACTCATCGCCTACATCGACTTTGCCGTGAACCTTGCCTGAGCCGGTTGTTCGCATCCCGCCAACATTGCGAATCACGCCGCCTTCCGCGACGACAGAATCGCCAGCATCTTGCCTAAATTGCCAGTTTACATTTCACCTTCGGAACGATTTGACCACCACGGCAGACTCACGCCGCCGTCGATCGTCACGGTGCTGCCGGTCATGTAGTCGGCGTCGTCCGACAAGATGTAGCTGACGCATTTGGCAATCTCATCGGGGCGACCGAGCCGTCCCCAGGGCAGCTTCTGGCCGCCGGCTTCGATCTGTTCGTCGCTGAAAAACTTCCGTTCGCCGGGCGTGTCGATCCAACCCGGGTGGACGACGTTCACTCGAATCCGCTTCGAAGCCAGTTCGATAGCGGCCGTCCGAGCCATGTGGTCAATCGCCGCTTTCGCCATGTTGTAAGCCATCGCGGTCGGGATCGGGATCACCGCATGAGGCGAACTGATCACCACGATCGAACCGCGTGTCCCTTGCTTCAGCATCTGCTGAGCCGACGCACGCACACCGTAAAATGCTCCCCACATCGACACATCAATCGTCCGTTTGAAACCGGTCATGTCCGCTTCGACCATCAATTGC
Organism: Planctomyces sp.; assembly: GCA_031375695.1. Classification (GTDB taxonomy): domain Bacteria; phylum Planctomycetota; class Planctomycetia; order Planctomycetales; family Planctomycetaceae; genus SXKJ01. Next base: position 17,172 of record JANMIF010000074.1, on the reverse strand, counting down.
CGATCGCTGTACGCAGCGTTCGAGACGAACAAGTCGAGGCTTCCGAAGGTGATCGCCGTCTTGGCCACCATCTCCTCGACAGCCGACTGATCCGATACGTCGGCCTGCAACAACAACGCCTTGCGTCCGGTCTTCTCGACTTCGCGAGCGACCTCTTCCGCCTGATCCCGATGCGATCGGAAGTTGATTGCCACGTTGGCTCCTTGCTGAGCCAATTCAATCGCCATCGCTCGCCCAATGCCCAGCGAGGCCCCCGTGATTAATGCGTTCTTTCCAGTGAGTTTCATGTTCCGCTCCATGCGTTGTGGGGCAGGTATTTCAACCTGCCCGCCTGACTTTCGAATGAACTGCAATTTCGAAGTTCGCTCTCGACTTTCCGGGCAGGTTGAAAACCTGCCCCACGACACCTTCGTGACTCTGCCAAACGAAATCAGCCGGCGAACCGATGTTAGCCGGCTGACGAATTGCTGTATTCTTTCAGCGGCGATCAAACCGAAAAGCTGCTGCCGCAACCGCACGATTTCTTCGATTGCGGATTGTCGAACGTGAACCCACGACGTTCGATGCCGTCGTAGAAGTCGATCGTGGTTCCTTCCAGGAACATCGCGCTCTTGCGATCCACAGCCACTTTCAATCCGTGTTGATCCGAGATGACGTCGTTCATCTCGTCGCACTTGTCGTCGAAACCCAGGCTGTAGGAAAACCCACTGCAGCCGCCGCCGGCCACGCCGATTCGCAGCACATGCGTTTCTGGCGACATCTTCTTGTCAGACAGCACGCGATTCATTTCGTTCGCGGCCTTCTCGGTGATGGTGATCACGGACGTCAACGTCTCGGTCATGTTCGATCTCTCCTGATTTCCAAGCGGATTCTGAAAATTGTCGGCTCAACCGGCCGGTTCGGATTCAAGGCACGGGCGGAGTATACGGCGCTCGCCACGAATCGAAAACCGATTTTTCACAAGTTTGGCTGCGAAAATTCAGACATGCCGCAAAAACGTGACGCGACCGGTCGTCACCCATTCGACCACGAAAATGTTGCCGCCGTGATCGAAGCAAGCGTCGTGCGGGTGAATGAACTTGCCGGATTACCACATCGCCTTGTTGCCGCGCACCGGGAATTTGCCATCACCCAGAACCTGCTTCGTCCATTCCGGATCGTGACCCAGGTGCGTGATCAAGCAATTGTCTTTGTCGAACAACGACAATCGGCCGTGAAGATCGGGGACGAGCAGCACATCGCCGCGAATTTCGAAGTGCGCCGGGAAGACCCCGCCGCGTGCAAAACCTGACAACATCAAACGCCAAGTCATCCGCCGTCGCGAGTTCGAATTTCTCGAACTCCAGAGCGAGCAAGCCGCCGAGGTCGAGTATCGACCCACCGCCTGTCAACGACCGTATCGAATGATGGTGATCTGCGAGAACATCTCGCATGAGTAAGGGGGGGGGGGAATTTCTGTTCGACGAGATCCGCTATTTCTTCTACATCACGAACGATTGCGCCGCCTCGTCGGCCGAGATCGTCTTCGGCTGCAATGATCGCTGCGACCAAGAGAACTTGATCGCGCAAATCGCCGGCGGCGCGAGAGCCTGGTCGGCGCTGTTGTTGCCGGTCACGCCGCGTCACTGCGAGTCTCATGAAGCGGCCCGCACAACCTAGCTGCGAATGGAGTTCAAAACCTTCGTGAACGAAGTGCTGAAGGTTCCCTGCCAGATCGTGCGACAAGGCCGCCGAGTGATCCATCGCGTGCTGCATTGGAACCCACAACTCCCCACCTTACTTCCTCCTGGCGACCGCGATGAACTGTTGAGAGAGGCCTGGGCATCGCGAGAAATCGCCCGCCACAAAAGTTGCGTTCCCGTCCGAACGCCGCGCCCCGCTCGATGACTGCCTCACCGGTTTCGCGAACGAAAAGCCACACACCACGACAACTCCACCACTCAAAACTCATCGCAGGCAACGTCGGACATGCTCGGAGTTCGCGCCCACAATCGCTACAAAAATTCAGAAGCGGATGCTTGGTTGAGGATTAGCTTAGCGTCGCTTAATCGAAGTACGAAGTACTCTGTGGCGTCGGTTCCCGAGACGTCACCGGATGAATTTTCCGGGGCTTCTGAATGGCCGAATTTTTCTCGTTCCGATTGTCGGAGGTCTTTGGTTCGTGTCACGCCAATACATCTTCGATCGGCTGGCCGTACTGACCGATTGGAACCGGGCGGCCGAGCTTGTCGTGAATCAGCAAGTGCGGGTCGAGTCCCAACGCGGCATAAATTGTGGCGGCGATGTCGGCATGACTGACCGGCCGATCTTTGACCCACGCCGCTTGATCGTCCGATGCGCCATACACCGTGCCGCCGCGAATCCCGGCTCCCGCCAACATCACCGAATAGCAGTGAATCCAGTGATCGCGGCCAGCATCTTTGTTGACTCGCGGGGTCCGGCCGAAGTCGCTCATCACCACGACCAGCGTCTCGTCGAGTAGCCCGCGCTGTTCCAAATCTTCCATCAGCGACGCGAACGACATGTCCACGACCGGCAAATACTTTTTCAAGATTTGGAAGTTCCACATGTGCGTGTCCCAACCGAAATCCTGAAACGCGCCGCTACCGAGCCGGCCGTTGTACCAGTCCCACAACACCGTCACGAATCGCACGCCGCTCTCGATCAGATTGGCCGCGATGAACGTGCTGTTCCCGAACAATGTGTCGCCGTACCGTGCGGTCACGCTCGCGTCGATGTGGCTCGGATCGAAGGCCGCTTTCAACGTGTTAGACGTCAGCACGTCAAACGCCTTCTGTTGAAACCGATCAAAGCCCGACAACGCCGTCTGCATTACCGGCCTGCGCAACTGCTGATCGATTTGTTCCAGCAAACCTTTCCGCTGATTCAGCCGATCAATCGTCACGCCCTGTGCCAGCACATTGTCCGGCAGCTGCGGAACACCCTTCACGAGCGCCGGGTCTTCGCGCACATTGATCGGCGTTCCAGCATCGACCAACGGCGTACACATCGCTTCGAGCGGGTCGTATCGCTGGCCGAGGAATCCCGCATACGGTCCCGACTTCGTCGTGCCGCCGCCCCAGCCGAGCGGCGCGGGCAAATGCGCATAAGCCGGCAAGTCGGCTGGTGGCGCAGGCCGGTTCGCGAACGCGGGCAACGCTCGCTGCTGATTCAAGTATTCGATCACCGAACCCATGCTCGGCGGGTATGAGTCCTTCAACTGTCGGAAGTCTTCGAGAACCAGATCCAGGCCGGTGAAGCTGGGCATCGTGTTGTGGCAGTTCGAGCGATTGACCACCGAGCGAACAATCGCAGCCTTGTGCATCCACTTCGCCGATCGCGGCAGGTGCTCGCAAATCTGAATGCCGGGCGCACTGGTCGAGATCGGATTGAACTCACCGCGCACCTCGACGGGAGCCTGCGGCTTCATATCGAACAGGTCCTGAGTCGGAGCGCCGCCGTGCAAATACATCAGCACGACACTCTTTGCCTGTCCGCCTCGAACTGGCCGATCTCCGTCCGCTTCGGCCCGCAACACGCTCGGCAACGTCACCCCGCCGAGCATCCCCAGCGTCCCGACGTGCAACGTCTCGCGCCGCGTGATTCCGTCACAAAACCGCCGCCGCCCGCCAAGCATCGTCAGCATGAGATGGCCTCCCGGGGAGCTTTATTTCACATCAGCGATCCGACGTCAATCTGCCATTGAAAAGCGTTGATCAATCGTCGCACTCCAAATGGGTGACCTCACGCACGACTTCCCGGTCCGATCACCCCAGCCTCTGGACTCGACGCGGTCGCATACAACTTCTTCGGAATCCGCCCCGAAAGATATGCTTGCCGTCCCGCTTGGCAGGCCCACTTCATCGCGTAAGCCATCCGCAGCGCGTCCGTCGCGCCCGCAATTCCCGTGTTGAGCAACACGCCGTCGCAACCCAACTCCATGCCAAATGCCACATCGCTCGCCGTGCCAACTCCGGCATCGATGATCACCGGATAGTCGGGATCGCCTTCCTTCAGATACTCTAGGCAAATGCGGATATTGTTCGGATTGAGGACTCCTTGGCCACTGCCGATCGGGCTTCCGGCTGGCATGACTGAGGTCGCTCCCGCCGACTTCAGCCGCCGCGCCGTGATCGGATCATCCGTCGTGTAAACGAGAACTTGAAAGCCGTCCGCCACGAGCTGCTCCGTCGCCTGCAACGTCGCGATCGGATCGGGCAGCAACGTTTTCTTGTCGCCGAGCACTTCCAGTTTGACCCAATCAGCTCCCGGATTCTCCAGCCCTTCGAGAATTTCACGCCCCAGCCGAGCCGTCCGTACCGCTTCGTCCGCCGTGAAGCATCCGGCCGTATTTGGCAGGATCGTGTACTTGCCGAGGTCAATGAAATCGAGAATGTTTCGCCCGGCCGCATCGACCAACCGCTCGCGCCGCACGGCGACCGTGATCACGTCCGAGCCGCTCGCTTCCAAGCACTGCTGCATCAATTCGAATGTCGCATACTTGCCAGTCCCGACGATCAACCGAGACTGCAAAACGTGGGTGCCCAGGATGAGCGGCTTGTCGGAGGTTGCGGACGGATTTCCCAATGACGGATTCATGCCAATCGCCTTGTTGCCAGACCGAGGTTACGAGTTGGCCGAAATCGTATTCGGTTATCGCCAGCCTTTCGACGCCGCGGGGCAGGTTTTCAACCTGCCGCTGAAGTCGAAAGCTCGCATCGAAGACGCGTTTCACTCGAACAGCATTTCATGCGGGACGGGCAGCTTGAAGACCTGCCTCACGTCACCGCCGGATGATGACTTCCGCGCCCAGTTCCAAAATGTCGTGAACTTCGGCGACGTCTTCGTTCAGCAAGCGAATGCAGCCCCTTGATTCGGCTTTACCAATTGACGCCGGCTCAATCGTGCCGTGAATACCGTAGCTGTCGCCGAGGTCGAGCCAGTATTTACCGAGCGGATTCTTAGGGTCGGTGCCGGCGAAGACTTTGCCGTCGGGATCGGTGTACTGCGGACTGACGACTTTGTTCAGCACCTTGAACTTGCCGACCGGACTCGAATTGTCTTTGCCGATGCAGACGCGATAGCTACGAACGTATTGGCCGCGATGGTGCAGCACGAGTTCAAAGTCGCGCAGCGTCACGACCGCGCCGAATGGGCCGTCGATGACTTTGAGCTTCTGGCCTTCGCGGATTCGTTTCGGATCAACCTTGTTCAACCGAGCGAGGTATTGCCACGGAATGTGATGCTCACTGGCGATCTTCCGCAGTTGATCACCCGCCTGCACGACATACGGATCTTGAACATGAGGCTGCGGCGAAAAGTAAATCGCCGTGGCGGTCGAATCGATTCGTTCCTGGATTTGTGAACGATGCTCCGGCTGCTGCCAAAAAATCTTCGACAGCGCCTGATGCGCTTCGGCCAGTTGATGGCTTTTGATCTGACGATCAATATCAGCGAGGTCGAGGCTCGGCCGATCGTCGTCTGGTTTCTTGGCGATTCGGATCGGCGGAGTATCGAGCGAATCGAGACTGGCCGGCTCGTCGGTCAGTTCTTTTTTCGTGGAGGACTGTGGCGGAGTTTCTTCCGGCGGCTCTTCGTCGAAGCTCGCTGATTGGTTGTTGTTTTCGAGTTGTGCTTCGGAGATGAGTCGCAGGCGAGAATTGTTGGACTTGGGAGAATCGTCCTCGTCGAGTTCACGAATCATGCGACGCGCGGAGCGACTTGGTTCGGGGATCGTCAACTCATCCAGAGTCTCGTCAATGATCGGTTCGGACTGCGTGCGCGCGGCAGCGGTTCGATAGCCACCAACCTCGATGAGCGCTGAGTTGTCAGGCGTGCGCTCAAACGGATCGTCGGCGGAGTTGAACTCTGGACTTTCGGTCGGTTCGCCGAGCGAACCGGTTTGCGTTCCGCCCAGTTCAAGAGGAATGTCAATCGGAAGTGAATTCCACTGACGGATGCCGACGCCAATTCCAAGTCCGAGCAATGCCATGGCCAGAATTTTGGCCGGAGAGAGTCCGTTCATCATCGAAATGACCTCATTGAAATCAGGCGGGAGAAGGGGAAGTGATGGAGAAGTGAAGGGAGCGGAAACATAGTCGCGTTTCCAGTGATCAACCAAGACGGTTTTTTAATTGCGAAACAGGGCAAAATGGGAAACTTACGAGACATGCTGAGTGATTGACTTGGGAAGCTGGTGAAACCTTGCCGACAGGTGGTTCGATTGGCGTTGCGGGTCAGTCAAACTTTTCCGATTGGAGTAAATTCAACGGTCCCGAAAACCTGATGAAGAATTCCGATGAAGTAGTTTGTCCGCGCACCGTGTGCGGCGTCGGCAAGTTTTCGATCAAGGTGACTCAGGGGCGGGGCTATGCGATTCTTGTCTTGGTTGGATGCAGTAAGAAATCGGATGTTGGAACAAGGCACCAGTCCGGGCAGTTCGCGGCGGCGCGACGCGAAGACTCCGATAGCCAGTGAATTGGAGCGACTGGAAGACAAGTCGCTGCTCGCAGCATCGGCTCTGTTTATCGCCGGTGAACTCAATGTTGTTTCAGACTCCAACGATTCGATTGAGATCCGATCGACCGGTTTAATTGGTTCGACTCGAGTCGAAGTCATACTCAACGGGACGCCAACGACGGCGGTCTCAAGTATTCCGGCCAGTGCGGTGACGAGCATTGTTGTTCGTGGTGGCAATCTGCAAAACATCATTGATTTGAGCCAAGTCAGCCGGGTGACATATCCGAATCTGGCGAGCATTGATGTCGATGCGGGTCACGGGGCGGACACCGTTTTCGGAAGCCTAGATATCGGCGGTGAAACTCTGATCGGAAATCACGGAGATGACTTGATCACTTGTCAGTTCGGAAACTCGACGGTGTTCGCCGGCGACGGCAACGATACGATCGACGGTGGCGGCGGCAACGATCAAATCTTCGCGGAAGATGGCAACGACAGCGTGCTGGGTGGCGACGGAAATGACACGATCGACGCTCATGACGGTGATGACTTCGTCGATGCGGGCGCGGGAAATGACAGCGTGATTGGCGGTGATGGCGAAGATTCGATCATCGCCGGTGCGGGGAATGACACGGTCAATGGCATGATGGGAGTCGATGAGATCGACGGCGGAACCGGTAACGATTCGCTGCTCGGTGGCGCGGGAGATGACCTGATTACGGGGGGCGCGGGAGACGATTGGATTAGCAGCAATGACGGGCGAGACACAGTGTTGGGTGGAGCCGACAATGACACGTTGAATGGCGACGGCGATGCGGATTCGCTGGATGGTGGCGAGGGGAACGATGCGATCTACGCTGGTGCTGGGAACGATTCCGTACAAGGTGGCGATGGCCAAGACACACTGATTGGCGGGGCCGGCCACGACTTGATGGATGGTGGGCTGGGGAGCGATCAACTGAAAGGCCAGGCCGGGAACGACACGCTGTACGGCGGGACCGGTTTGGATTCGCTCGATGGCGGGGCCGGCGATGACACGCTGGATGCGGGCGATGCACCGCTTCCACCTGCTCCGCCAGCTCCGGTGTTGGCGCGGTTGTTTGCGGTCGCGAACAATAGCCTGAACTCGATCGTCGAACTGAATCCCGTGACCGGGGCGGAGATCAATCGGTTCACCGCGCCGGAAGCGACCAATGCCAGCGGTGATGGTTTGGCGTTCGACGGGACGAGTCTGTTCTTCATCAATGGTTTCGGCACGAACTTGCTGTACGAGATGAATCCCGACACGGGCGTTGTGCTCGACAGCGACTTGATTCCGCGTCCGACGAATCAGCGGTATGACGGACTCGCGACGTTGAATGGCAAGGTTTACATCCAAGATTCGGTGAACGATGACATCTTGGAATACGACCCGGTCAGTGATGGGGTTGTGCGAGTCCTGGACATCAACGCCGTGAATGCCGGCACGAATCTGTTGGGTGGCTTGGCCGGTGCGACGAATCCCGATCGGCTGGTGGCCACGATTGCAAATGGTCAAACGGTAATCGAGATCAATCCAGAAACGGGTTTGATCACAAGCCGATTCACGCCGCAAACTCCGGCGGCGGGAACGTATAACGGCTTGGGAGTGGTCGATGATTTGATCTATTTGGGAAGCAGTCGCACCTCGGTGATTTCGCCTTTGTCGGTGGCGAGTCCGCTCGACATCTTCACTCGGACGGGTGAGTTGCGTCAGACGTTGTCGCTGCCATATCCGGTATCTGCGTTCGGTGCGGACGATATCGGTGTGCTGGCGAGTTCGGTTCCGAACGACGGCCAGTTTGATATCGTACTCAACTTGCCGGGCGGGCTGACTCCGAGTCAAACGGCAGCGTTCACGGCGGCCGAACTGCGTTGGGAATCGGTCATTCGTGGCGATCTGCCCGACGTGACGATCCCGACGTTCGGTGTGATTGATGACTTGGTGGTGCGTGTAACAACGCGAGCGATCGACGGCATCGGTGGAGTGCTCGGTCAAACGACGATCGATGCTCAACGAGCCGACTCATCTCTGCCAGCGTTGGCGACGATTGAGTTCGATGCCGACGACATCGCCGGGCTGGAAGCGTCTGGTCAACTAACAACGGTTGCGCTGCACCAGATCGGTCACGCGCTCGGCTTTGGCACGGTTTGGGCGGATCAAGGTTTGATCGCCGGAGCCGGGACGACGAACCCGCGATTCACGGGCGCGCTCGCAACGTCGGAATACAATCGCCGCTTCAATCTATCCGATCCGAACGTGCCGCTGGAAAATTTCGGCGGGCCAGGGTCGGTGGATGCTCACTGGCGTGAAGCTCGATTTTTGAACGAAGTCATGAGCAGCGTGCTCAATTCCGGCGTGGTCAATCCGTTAAGTCGGATCACGCTGGCGGCGATGGCCGACATGGGCTACGTCGTGAATCTGGCTCAAGCCGATCCGTACACGCCGACAGGGAACGCGGGATCGTTGCTGACGAACACCAACCGCTCGCTCCTATCACAGGGTCGCTGGTTGCTGCCGGCGAATTCGCGAGATCGTGTGTCTCAATTAGTTGCCGGTGTGCAACAACCGTGGGCCAGGCTGTCTTCAGGGACGGCGCTGACCAGCGGAGCAACTGGAACCGGTTCGGCATCGGCTAGCGCGTCGTCGAATCGCACGGAGATCATGTTCAACGAATTGCCGACTCAGCCAGCGGACAACGTCACGCTGAACGGGGTGACGTTTGACTTCAAGATCAACGGCTTGAACTCGACCGATGCGACGTTTGGAAACAACGTTGGCTTGGGGACGAACACGACGATCAACTTGTCGAACCCGGTTCTGGAAGGGAACTCGGCCGGCGTGCTGACGATCGACTTCGCGGTTCCAGTGACGAATCTCTCGTTCGCAGTGGCTCGCAGTTCGCTAACGGCGGTGGATAGCGGCGTCCAAGTGTCGCTGTTCGATGCGACGCTGACTTCGATCTCGACGACACCGCTCGATTTGGCTCCGCAGCGAACGTTTGCCGAAGGGCAATTCAACTACACCGGACTGACGGGCGTGCGTCGAGTGGTGTTGGATTTTTCGAGCGCCATCGGTGGCGCGTCGGGAGTCCGGTTCGCGATCGACAACTTGTCGTTTGAACTCTCGTCCGCATTGCCGACTCCGGCTGTTGTCGGCGGCGAAACGCTGTTGGGCGGCGACGGCAATGATCTGTTGATCGGCCGCGATGGAAACGATCTGCTCAACGGCCAAGCGGGCAACGACACGATTCGCGGCGGCGACGGCAACGACAGTCTACTCGGCGGCGGTGGCAATGATTCGCTGGATGGCGAAGCGGGGAACGACACGCTGCGTGGCTTCGCGGGACTCGACACGCTGATCGGCGGGGCGGGTCAGGATTCGTTCCTCACGCTGCCGGGCGAAGGGGTTGATTCCGTTGACGGCGGCGAGGATGCCGACACCTTTGAGTTCCGTGGCACGAACGCTCAAGACATTTTTGACATCGGCCAAACGGTCGCACATCAACTGACTGTGAAGCTCGGTACCGACGTGCAAACTCTGACCGGCTCGATCGAATCGGTGTTGGTTTCGGCGGCTGGTGGGGCGGATCGCATCTTCGTTCACGATCTAACGGGCGTGCCGGTCACGGAACTGCGACTGCTCGGCGGCAACAGTAATGACCGCATGGTCGCCGACGCGGGAGCGAGCATCGGCAACGTGCTGATGCGGATGCTGGGCGAAGCGGGGGACGATTTCTTGTCGGGTTCGGACAGTGGCGAGTCGCTATCGGGCGGTGACGGGCAAGACACGATCGAAGGAAACGGCGGCGCGGACACGATCGACGGGGGGGCTGGGAATGATTCGATTCTTGGGGGATCGGGCAACGATGTAATCGTCGATAGCTTGGGCCAGACCACGATCAATGGCGGCGACGGCGATGATTCATTGACCGGCGGAATCTTTAACGATGTCCTTGATGGCGGCGCAGGCAACGACACGCTGATCGGGCTGAATGGCGACGATCTGCTCAATGGTATGGACGGCAACGACAGCCTTGTCGGCGGTTCGGACAACGACAGCCTGTTGGGCGGCGGCGGCAACGACACGCTGGACGGCGGCACGGACAACGACACCATTCAAGGCCAAGACGGTAACGACTTGATCAACGGCTTCCACGGTCATGACTGGATCACCGGCGGCACCGGCAACGACACGATCAGCGGCGGCGATGGCAGCGACACGATCATCGCCGATGGCGGCAACGATCTGATCGGCGGCGGCGACGGCAACGATCTGGTTTACGGCAACGACGGCGACGACACAGTTCTGGGTGGCGACGGCAACGACACCCTCCGCGGCGGCTCTGGCCGCGACATCGTCCTGGGCGGCGATGGCAACGATTTCGTCGATGGCCAAGGAAGCATCGACACCCTCGCCGGCGGCGAAGGAACCGACGTCGTGGTCGCCACGGCCGGTGAGATCAACGAAAACTTTGTGCTCGCCTCGGCAGTGCTGGCAAAACTGTTGTGAACGCTACGTTGTCGCGCTCGACATTTTGCGAGAGATGTTGGGAAACTCTTGCACGCAGCGTGTGATTTCTGAGCTGACGTTGTGCAGATGTTGCCACGTCTGAGCGAGGTCGTGGGACGCTACCACGTCTTCCAGGTGAGCACACAATTGGCTGAGCCGACTGGCGGCCGCATATCCTGCGGCTCCCTTGAGTGCGTGAGCCAACATCGCCAACTGCGTGAAATTCGCCTCGTGAGCCGCTTGCACCAGTTTGTCGCGCCGGTCGGCAAGAATCGTTACGAATTCTTCCAGCAACGAGAGTGCGAACGGGACGTCACCAAAACATTGTTCCACGAGAATCCGGGGCTCGATTGGTGAGCGATTGACCAAATCGTAGAATTCCTCTTCGGCCAGGGCGAAACGCGATTGCGGTGACTGGGAATGACTCCCGTTGGGAGTGGGTGTGCGATCTGGTGTCACAGTGGAAATCCCCAAGAGATTAAGCGGCCGAGACTGGCCGCTGTGCCATTCGCAATCAAGGCGACCAGGGGATATAGGCCACTTCATGCCAAGGCGATGGAATCCAAGCCCATTTTTTTAATGCGCTTCATGTGAACACCCGGGGCGGGTTGGGTTGTGACAAGTTTTCCGGATCGGATCGCGCCAATCTTGGAATTCCGTGGGCCAGCCGTCAAACCGGCTCAAGTCGATTCACCAAGGTTCGATTGCTGAAGCATGAGTTCCGGACTTTGAAGGTGAGGGTTCCTCAACATGACAGACTGGCCGCAGCCAATTGCCGACCTGAGGAATTCTCCGTTGACCGGGGGAAGACACATCCTGCTGGCAAACGACGATTGTATTTCCCGACGATTGCTGCAATTCCAACTGAGAAAATGGGGGCATTCGGTCTTGACTGCGGAGGACGGCAACGCGGCTTGGGAGTTGTTGCAGACTCATCACTGCCCGATCGTGATCACCGACTGGATGATGCCCGGTTTGAATGGAATCGAACTGATCCGAAAAATTCGTGAGTCCGCGCGGACCGAATACACCTATGTCATTCTGCTGACATCGACCACAAACCGCGGCACGATGGTGACGGCCCTGACTAGCGGCGCTGATGACTATCTGACCAAACCGGTCGACAAGGACGAATTGAAGGCGCGATTGCAGCCGGGCCTGCGAATCATCGACTTGGAACATAAGTTGGCCGAGCGCAACGGCGAACTCGTCGCCCGCAATCAGTTGCTTTCGCAGACGAATGACAAAATGAAAAACGACTTGGATGCGGCCGCGCGAATCCAACAAGCGTGCCTGCCGCGGCCGATCGCGGATTGTCCGAGCGTGGGCTTTGCTTGGCACTATATTCCGTGTACCGAGTTGGCCGGAGACATGCTCAACATCCAGCGATTGGATGCTGATCACATTGCCGTATACGTTTTGGATGTCAGCGGCCACGGCGTTCAAGCCGCACTGTTGGCGGTATCGGCGTCACGCTACTTGTCGAGCCACAAAGATCCGTCATCCGTCGTTTGGCATCGGCCGAACAACGCCGCCGACTATCAATTGCAGTCACCAGCGGCGGCGATCAAACAGCTCAATTCGCGGATCACAAACCAAGCTCTGGCCGAGCAGTTTTTTACGTTGGTTTATGGCATTTTCAATCAGCGATCGGGCGAATTCCGCTATTCGATCGCGGGACATCCCGCGCCAATGCTGGTCGGCCGCTCCGGGCATCTCTCCCACCTTCCAGGAAGCGGGCTGCCAGTCGGAATCATTGAGACCGAATATGGAGAATACTCCGTTCAACTGGAACCGGGGGACCGATTGTTTTTCTACAGTGACGGCGTGACCGAAAGCATGAACTCCGCCGATGAATTGTTTGGAAGCACTCGATTAGGTAACTCGCTGCGAAGTTCGCCCGAGCGATCGTTGGACAACGCTCTGCTTCAGGTCTTGTACGACATCAAAGCGTGGTGTGGTGAGGCTCCAATTCACGACGATATCTCGCTGTTGGCGCTAGAGTTCATGCCGGTTTCGCAGGAACGCCGCACTCCGCGATTGAACCACGAAAATGATGCTCTGCCCGAATTTTCGGGGCGGCGAAATGTCCGTCAATCGGCCAGTGCAGGCTAATTGGTCGTGCCGGGCAATCGCTTCGGCAAGATGCTGGACAAGTTCAATTTCTACGACCGCTACGGCGTCGAGGAGTACTACATCTTCGATCCCGATGACGGACTCTGGCAGGGTTGGCAGCGTCGCCATGGGACGTTGACTCAGATCCCGGAGATGAATGGCTGGGTCAGCCCGCGACTGACGATTCGCTTTGAGTCGATCGCCGGCCATGATCTCACGCTGTTCTATCCGACCGCAGAACGCCTCCGATCCGTCGCCGAAATCGATGCCGAACGGCGTGAGCTCAAAGACCACTTGGAACTGGAACGTCTCGCACGCCAACAGGCACAGCAGCGAGCCAGCACGGCAGAGGAACGAGCCGCGCGATTGGCCGCGCAGTTGCAAGCGACCGGGATCGAGCCGTCCGACGAGTGAGCCTGTTCATGTGTTGAATCAGCCGGAATGCGCTAGCAGCCTGTTGAAAAACGTGGGGCAGGTTTTCAACCTGCCTGAAATCTTCAGCATTCGAGCAGGATGAAATCCTGCTCCACGAGTTTTCCAAACCGGACGCAAGCGCGTGCCGGCTGATGGCTGGATTCTTCCACACGAGCCAGGAATTCCCGCCACGATGACTGAACACTTAAGTGAACACCGAGTTAATACCGGCACGCTGAGTCCACTTATTGGTCAGTCCTGAAGCCGACCTGCCGTTCCGCCGACTCGGAAACTCTGCTTTGCCGATAGAACCGCGTGAAACGCCGCAGGTTTCCTATCTTGACGGATGGAAATTGGGCTTGGCGTTGCTATAAGTGCCTCTGGCAAATGCGTCTGGGACGCCGTGAGGCCGGCAGGAAACCCAAGGAAAATGCGATTGACAATGCCTACTGAGTGTCGTGTGATTTACCGCAATCGTTTCATTTTCTCTGACTGATAGGCCACTGATAAATTGAGATTCCCTAACTCAGCCTGTTGAAAAACGTGGGGCAGGTTTTCAACCTGCCTGAAATCTTCGGCATTCGAGCAGGATGAAATCCTGCTCCACGAGTTTTTCAACAGACTGCTAACTCAGCCGCAGGTGTCGCGAGTTTTGTTTTTGACACGCGAGCCACATGAGGATCCCGCCGTGTTTTCGATTTCGTCTTGGACAGATTGGATTAGTCGCATGAGTGAGCAGATTCGTTCATTGCGGCGGATGCCAGCCAGCGGTGACCCAATGGCTGCGGACCTCCAGCGCGATGGGGTTGTCGCTCAGATGCAATGCGGCGACGGTGGCTCGGCCAATCGGCGTTCGTCCGATGATTCGCAATCCATCTTCGCTCCAGCGAAAGTGGTCATGCCAATCTTGAGTCCTTGGATTGAACAACGGCTGCTCGGTTTGAGTCAACGGGTCGATGGCGGAGGTCTTGTCGCTTTTGTGAGCGTTGCACAGGGGACAACTCAGCCACAGGTTCTCTTCCGCGTCGCTGCCTCCCTGCGAACGTGGTTGGAGATGCTCGATTTCCAACGGAGCAAAGACCAGTCGCTGCGGGCTGAGACAATAGCCACATCGTTGGCGGGCTGCTTCCCGCAGGCGACGATCAACGTCGGCAGACAGTCGAGTGCGGCTCATCTTACTCCAAGCTGGTCCGCAGTCCGCGAGCCACGGCAATTTGCCACGCACGCGCTTTGCGCAGCAGTCCCTGCTGGTAACAAGTCATCAGCATTTGCAGACGCGGCCGATCGGCCACGTCGAGTTGCCCTTCGCGATTCCGGGCCAGCAAGTCGCTCAGCTCCGTGTGATCGGCGGGATTCATCGCCCCATCGCAGACCAACAGCAGTTGCCGGTCCGGCAGGTGTTCCAGGTCGTCGGCTCCCGCTTGCAGCCAGTCAAGCATCACGGCCTGCACCGGACGCGCAGATCGCTGGGCTTCGGTTTGAGCACGCGAGGCCAATTCATCAGGCACGGACAGTTCCAAAACTTGCGACATACCAGGCACTCCCCAACGAGGCTCTCAGGACGCTCGACATCCTACCGTCGCCAATTGGAATCCTGAAATCCGAATCTCACGGAAATTGGAAATCTGCCGTGTTGCAGGACCGACAAGTGGTCGGTGTCGAGCAAGATCATGATCGCGTCTCAGCGCGGTCCTGTTCGCGGATGCGACGGCCTTCCTCGATGATTTCTTTCATCACCGGATCGCCGTCAAACATGCCAATCGTGCGACGCCAATCCTTCTGCCGTTCGGGACTGTTCGACTTGCGGACCAATTCCTCCACAAGTTGTTCCACGCGAGCTAATCGTTCTTCCAGTGTGGCGGCCATGAGTCTGTCTCCGGTTTCAAGTCGTCGGACAGCTTACGAGTGCCGTGCGATCAGTGACAAGCCGACCGAGTGCGCCCGCTTCGTTGGTCCCCTCGCCCCTGCATTCGGGGAGAGGGCGAGGGTGAGGGGGTCAGACAACGCATCGTGGGGATTTGACGTCCCCGCTGCGGATTCATTCGGCGACGGGCTGTTTCGCCGTCTTGAGCCGTGCCAGAAAAGCGTGATGCTCCGGCGAGGCGACGCCCTGCATGGCGACTTGGAACATCCGCGCCGCATCGCCAGCGATGACCGCTTGCGGATCGAGCCACAAGCCGGGCAACACTTCGCTGCGCAGCAGGCCGTCCGCACCCAGGGGAAGTTTCTCGAATTGGCCCTCGCGCAGTACGAACCAATCGACTTCGCGATCACGCACACGCCAGACCAGGTATTCGCGCACCTGATTCCGGCGGTAGGCATTCAACTTGTCGTGCAAGTCGTAGCTCACGGAACTGGCCGCGACCTCCGCCACCAGTTCGGGAGCACCGGCCACATAGCCCTTCTGATCCAACACGCACTGCCCACCGAACTCGGCCAGAATCCGCAGATAAATATCCGGTTGCGGTTCGTTGTCGAGATCCAGCCGCACGGTCGTGTTATCGCCGCCGACAACTCCGGGAGTGTGCAAGCGATACAGCCCCATCAACGTGATCAAATCGAAATGCGGTTCGCCATGGCCGTTGGCGGAGACTGGGGATCCCATGTGAACGACTCCTTCGATCAGTTCGGCTTTCTTGAGTTCCGGCATGGCGTCGTAGCGCCGCTCGAATTCCGTGCGAGTCAACCGGTCGCCATCTTGCAGCGGCAGCACATCCCGGGACGGAGTTCTCAACGGTTCGTGTCGCAGCAAAGGCGTGGTCAATGTGGTCATGACTGGCTCTCCAGAAGAGGGACGCCCGCCATCCTATCGTGGACTTTGCCTGCAACTCAACAGGCGAGCCGACGGGCGTTAGCCTGCGGACTACTGGGGGAACAGTCCGGCATCGATCAAGCGTTGGCGGATGCGAATTCGGTGCGGCAGATTGATCGACAACACACGAACCGTGGTACGTCCGATTGGCGTTCGACCCACCAGTCGGGGGCCGTCCCACCGAAAGTGCTGGTTCCAAGGATCTCGTCGCGGGTGGAACAGAGTCACGATTTGACCTGTGCGCGGGTCGATTCCCGTCAAGTTCGGCCCTTTATGCAGATTGCAGAAGTAGCCAGCCAATTCCAAGTTGTCCGCCGCGTCGGCTCCGCCGTGCTTTCTGGGAACGATGTGTTCAACGTGGAAGGCCAGCGCCGGAACCAGGGCCTGGGGCAATCCACAGTACTCGCAGCAATGCTTGGCGCGTTGATTGACCAGGCGACGCAGCGTCTCTTTCATCGTGATTCACTCGCCAAAGTCGCTTGGGCTTCGACTTGCAAAAGCATGACCAGTTCCAAGGACAACACGGCGGATTCGTATTCCGCTCGTTCTTCGAGTGTCAGTTCCCCTTCCGTGCATTTGTCGGCGAGTTCATCCAAGCGGGCTTGCGACTTTTTGTCCAACTTCAGTTTCAGCAGTTGGCGCGACGCCTGGGGAGTTAAGCAGTCACCGACTGGCTCCAGAGCACGACTGAGGACGGTGGGAACCGTGGATTGCTGCAGAGCGAATTGTTTCGTGGCGGCCATGAGTCTGTCTCCCGTTATAGGTCGTCGGACAGCTTACCGTCGGAAATCCGAAATCGAAATCTCACGGAAATGTGCAACTCATTCGACTCGTGAGCGGC
>JANMIF010000069.1:0-4599 GCA_031375695.1 Planctomyces sp. | reverse complement strand
CTGGCCAATCCGCCGTTCAACGATTCCGACTGGCACCGCAGCGACGAGGACGTGCGGTGGAAGTACGGCCTGCCGCCCAAGGGGAACGCGAACTTCGCCTGGGTGCAGCACTTCATCCACCACTTGTCGCCGAGCGGCTTCTCGGGCTTCGTGCTGGCCAACGGCAGCATGAGCAGCAATCAGTCGGGCGAAGGGGAAATCCGCAAAGCGATCATCGACGCCGATCTGGTCAACTGCATGGTCGCGCTGCCTGGCCAACTTTTTCACAGCACGCAGATTCCCGTCTGCCTGTGGTTCCTGACGCGGAGCAAGACCGACGGCAAGCGGCGGCACCGCAAGGGCGAGACGCTATTCATGGGCGCCCGCAGGATCGGCACGCTGCTCAACCGCGTGCATCGCCAACCGACCAACGCCGACATCGCCCGCATCGCCGACAGGGTTAAGCGATTCAAGAGTCTTGCCACTACAGCCAGACGAATGGTGTTGGGCGACGCTCGATCAAGTCTGCGAGCGAGTTTCTGTCGGGCGGGCTGCCGTGGCTTGGGAGCGCGGGTTACTTCAGAACACGAAGCTCGTCGGTCGTCGCCACTTCCCGGGGAACCATCAATCCGCCGGGGGATGGGGACACGTAATTGGGGATGTTGAAGAAGCGCAAACGTCCCGGGCCTGGCCCCCCGATGGACCAACGCTTTCCATCCGCGCCTGGGGGGACCTGGATGGCGTACATTGCCCCGGGCAAACCCGGGATCTCTGCCACGACGGTGCCGTCATGGGTGCGGATCTTGTTGCCCGCGGTGTGGCCTCGGTAATAGAACTGAACCTGGCGGGTTCCCTTGGGCACATAGAAGAAGAGTTCTGGGAAGGTGCCCGCCGTTGTCACCTCGTGGTCCAGCAGAATGATCCACGGCTGGTCGGATGGCCGCCACATTCCGGCGGTGGCCCCGCCGCTCGTTGGAGAGTGATCCAGATAGTACAGCCCCGGCTTGGTCACCTTGAACTCAAACGGATGCCGCTTGTCGTCGTTGGGGACTGAGCCCGTGGCGACAACCTTCCCGACGGAATCGGCGAGCCGGTAGCGAAGATCGGGGCCCCCGGGAAGATTGCCTGCGCCGATCTCGCCGCTGATGCTCTCGCCCCGGAGGCTGCAGAAGACATAGCGCGGCGGAACGCCCAGGAAGAACGCATACTTCTCAACAGGAGGGGTCTCGTCAAATCGAACCGGCACGAGGTCCGCGGAGAACTTGCGCTCTTCGATGTCCAGCACCTTGAAGGTGGCCAGCCCCTCTTTGAAGTTCGTCTCCGTTTCCTCGTGTGAAATCGGTTCCGGTTTGAACCAGGGTCTCGCCTTCCTGTGCTCGGGAAAAATGGATTCGTCAGAATTCCACGACGGCTCGCCAAAATCCTTTGCAGCGGTCTTCGTCCAAGTGACCAACATCCCCTGTGTGTCGTTCATGTAGGAGTAGCGCGTGCGCCAGGCATGCGTCAGAATGGCCACGGTCAGCTCCTTCTTCCGGGCCGGCTCTGTCGCGTTTGCCAAGAGGTCGCGCAGATAGAGGTAGTGCATGTACTGCTTGAGGTGATCGAGGCGAGCCAGCACGTCCGGACGATCGGCGGCCAGCTTCGAGGCTTCCTGCAGGTCGCGGTATCCGAGGCCGTAGGTGTGCGAGCAGGCCAACACATTGGCCCCGTCGTTCCGCTCATAGAAGCGCTTCATCACCATACTCGCCGGCCCGAAGGCCTTGGCATAGAAATCGTCGAGGAGCTCCTGCCCGTTGGATTTCGGGTTCCACATCAATTTGCCGGCCAGGTAGTACCCGGTCCCGTGAGGGCCCCAGTTGTTAGTGCTCTCGGCGCTTAGGGAATTGACCTGGTGCGCGGCGAAGTTCGCCAGCCTTTCCTGGATCAGGCGGGTGTTTCCCGCCACGCCGGCTCCCAGCGCGTCATAGTTCCATACGAAGACCGAGAAGTAGTCATAGATCCCCAGGTGCTTGCACACTTTGGGCCAATCCTCCAGGAGTTCCTCAAAGCTCCGATTGCCAGAGATCAAACTCGTCGTGAGCTGGACAGACACGTTGGGCTCCAGCGGAAAGGAGGGAGTGGCTGCATGGTCGTTATAGGCCAACAGCCCGATCATCTTGCCCGGATAGGACCTGTCCACGGTCTTTGCCACCTCGTTGGCCAGACCGAAGACCCGGTCGCTGACCGAGCCCAACTTTGCACAATTCTCGCATTCGCAATGCCTCGCCCCGTCGGATGTCTCGAACGAAACCATGTCGAGTTCCGGTTTCTTTTCAAACCGATCGAGAACCCATTGGGCGGCCAGTTTCCTCACCTCCGGATTGCTCACGCAGAGCTGGACCCCCTGCCGATTCCCGCCAACCAGAGACAGGTACTCGGGGTGCTTTTTGAACGTCTCTGAATGATCGGCAATGATGGACTGCCAAGCGTGTCCGTTCGCGATTTGGATCGACCCGACATTTCCCTCCCCATAGCTATTCATGCGGTTATGCCGGCACCAGGCGAGATAGTCATTGAGGCTCTGGCGGTCCACGCCGTTTACGTCGTGAAAGTAAGCGTTCCCGTACCAGATGCTTCGCGAGAGCATCGCCGGCCGATCCGACTCATGGACGGCGATCTTCAAAGCGGGAATCGAGGGGATCACCTCCCACTCTTTGCCCGGGAAGAACCAGCGGCAACCCACCAGTTCCAAGAGCCGGAACGCCGCGTGGGAGGCCCCTTGCTCCGTCGCTCCCAGCAAGAGGAGCCGTTGCGGTTCGGAACGGATGACGTACGCCTCCCTGCCATCGTAAACGTTGCGGATTTCCAGCTCTTTTGCCAAGGCGGGATTCGGAAACTCCTTCAGGGTTCCCAGCACGATTCCGTTCGTCCCCGAACCGGTCTGCACGGTGAACGCCGCGCCGCTGATCTTCTGCAGGTGCGCGGCCAGTTCGTTGGCTACGTTCTTGATGTTAGCGGAAGCATTGGGAGATACGACAATCGGCAGGTGTGCGACGCCGTCGTCGGCCAGGGACAGACTGATCTCGTCGGCCGCCTCGCACCGCCCGTCAACAACGAACCCGCAGAGCAGCGCCAAGGAACTGACCAGCAGCCATCGCGCCGCAGAAGCTGAGAGGAATTTGCTTTTGACGCTCCGCGGTTCCGTCTGACGCTTACCGCTGCGACCGGAGGTCTGACCGTGGCCGCTGCCTTCGCCGCAGTCGACGCGCTGCATGCCGTGAACCTCGCCGTTTACGATCTTAAGTTCGTGAGTTTTCATAATGATTCCTGATTTCGTTACGCCCCCCCCACGCTGATTTTTGTGAGTGGCAATCGGCTTTGTATGAGGGCAATAACTCAGCGTGTCGTGCGAAGTGTGGTGACTTCACCGATAGGAATTCGCAGCTGGGGCAACGACGGGGACGCAACTCATTTCGTATGTTCCGCCGGACTTGCTGGGGATTTCACCGCAAACCATCGGCCTCGGCGATCGCGCGGGGGACGAGCAGTTGGCTGGGGGACTTCGACCAGAGCATCGGGACAGAGTAGAGGTACGGAAAGGCGAAGCCGTCACCGCTGATCAACGCGACTGTGCCAGTCTCTTCCGAAGTCAGCGCGATGCGGTTTGTATTGCGATTGCTCAGGTCGATCTTGCGAGAGATATTGTTCGGTGACGTTGGCAGCGACTTGTGCAGCGTCACCGACTGGCTGCCGTTCGAGCTCCAGACTTCGAGGTCCAGGCTCTTGGTTCCTTTCGGGATGTAGACGTACGTGGGCGATTGCGTCAGACCTTCGGCGTTGCAATCGAAGGTCAGCGACCGGACCTGGGTGTGCTTGCCGGTCGTTGGGTCGAAGCCGAGGTCGGTCAAGTAAGCCAGGTTGCCGCCGTAGCCGATCTCGAAACGGTAGGTGCCAACCTGTGGCGCTTTGAATCGCAACGTAACGAGATGGTGCTTGCGATCCGCGCCGGGAAGCTGCACTTCGACCGACGACTGCTTGATGCGAGTTTTGTCGACGAGCGGTTCCCACACCTTGGCCTTCGCATTCCAGATGCTGATGCCATAGGGCAAGTCGCGGGCAATGTAGTAACCATCTTTGCCGGTCGGGTCGGCGGGCCAGTAGAGTTGGCAGCCGATCTCTTCCCCAGCTTGGGTCGCCGCACACAAGAACGTCGGCGGCGTTTGGTATCCGGAGTTGTAGAAGAACGCCTGCGCGGGAGGCTCGCGACCGAACGCGGCGACGGGAACAAGATCATTCAAATCGACACTGTTTGCCGGCTTACCGTTTGCCAGTGTCGCGTCGGCGAAGCGACTAACCGTGACGAGCGGCCAGTGGTCGAGCAATTTCGCCCACCATCCGGCCGTTTCGGCGGAAGTGAAGTGAGCCGCTCCTTTGCTGAAATCACCGGCGGCCGCGGCGGCATCGTCTGTGCCAAAAATCGTTCTCGCGATCATGTGCGAGGCGTTCGCATAGGACATCTGCCCTTTCCACATCAGCTCGCGCATCGCCGCTGATGACGGCTTGTCCTGCTGCGTCTCGACCAGGTAATAGAAGTACCAGTATTGCTTGAGGTCATCCAAACGTCGCTGAGCTGCCGGCTCG
>JANMIF010000042.1:0-6332 GCA_031375695.1 Planctomyces sp. | reverse complement strand
ATCAAAGGGGTAAGGGGCGCTGCGGACAGGGGGTCCGGGGGAAATTCAAAAACTATCCATGCAAAACGTACAAATTCAACAAGCCGGCCAGAACGCGGGAATCCCGCACTCTGGCGAGTGCTGCTACGTTCGGATCAATCCTGGAACTAAGTTGCTCGGAGGGAGGTTGGCAGGACATACTGTCGCCGCTTCAACTCACGTTCGGCGTGCCGATCCGTCGAGAGGAAGCCAGCCTCGCCTTATTTTTCTGCCGCCATTCCTCCCGCCTGAGTTCGTCATGATGCGACATGCTCTTCGCTGTGTAGCGTTCGTCATCTTCTGCGCCCTGGCGAATACAGGGTTGAATGCTGCGGAGCCGAGCCTTGCTCCGACCGCCGAGCAGCTTGAATTCTTTGAGGCGAAGATTCGCCCGGTCCTCGTGAAGCACTGCTATGAGTGTCATTCGACGAAGCTGGCCGCGCCGCGCGGTGGGTTGCGACTTGATGATCGCGAGGCGGTGCTCAAAGGGGGCGATTCGGGACCGGCGATCGTCGCTGGAGATCTCAAGAAGAGTTCGTTGCTCGAAGCTCTGAGGTACGAAGCGATCGAGATGCCTCCAAAGGGAAAGCTGCCCGCCGCCGTCATCGCGGATTTCGAACAGTGGGTGAAGATGGGTGCTCCCGACCCGCGAGTCGCCACCACCACGGCAAAGCCTATCAACTCTCAACCCGCAACTATCAACCAGCCACCCTCCGCCCATTGGTCCTTTCAAAAGCTGACGAAAACTCCTCCGCCGAACGTCAAGAACGCCCAGTGGCCGCACAGTGGCATTGATCGGTTTGTGTTGGCGAAGCTGGAAGAGGCGGGTTTGCAACCGGTCGCCGCTGCGGATCGTCGCACGCTCATTCGTCGTGCGTCCTTTGATCTGATCGGGCTGCCTCCGGAACCGGAGCAGGTCGCCGCGTTTCTCAATGATTTGGCGTCGGACAGCGACGCCTTTGCGAAGGTCGTTGATGAGTTGCTGCGTTCGCCGCATTACGGAGAACGCTGGGGACGGTATTGGCTCGACATCGCACGGTATGGCGAGGATCAGGCGCATACCTTCAAGGCTCGCAACTATCCTCAGGGGTATCTCTATCGCGATTGGGTCGTGAAGGCGTTCAACGACGATTTGCCTTACGACCAATTCTTGATTGAGCAGATTGCGGGCGATCTCGTGACACACGATCGACCGGTCCATGAACGCATTCCGGCGCTTGGGTTGTTCGCGCTCGGCCCGGTCTATTACCAAGACAATGGCGAGAAAGACAAAGCGCTCGCTGACGAATGGGATGACCGTGTCGACACACTCATTCGAGGCACACAGGCGCTGACGATCTCGTGTGCTCGCTGTCACGATCACAAGTTCGATCCGCTGACGATGGCCGACTACTACGGGCTGCTCGGTATTTTTGCGAGCACGAAATACCAAGAGCGGCCCGCCGTTCCGCAAGAGGTCGTCCTCGCCAAGCAACAAGCCGAAGCCGCTGTGAAAAAGCAGCAGCTTGAAGTCGATCGGTTTCTCGCGACGCAAGCCCGCAGCGTGCGTGAGAAGTTGATTCCAGAGATCCCGCAGTATGTCGTCGGTGCTTGGCGTGTGATGAATCCGCTCAAGAAAAAGGCCAACGAAAAGAAGGTCGTCACGGACGTCGCGAAGCAGTTGAAGCTCAACGAAGATTTGTTGCGGCGCTGGGTCGCGTATCTCGAAGAGAAGCCGGAATCGGGAGCCGTAAAGTCCGAACGATTGTATCTCGATGGCTGGCGTGAACTCAGGAAGCAGCAAGACGCGAACGTCGATCTCTCCGACGACAAAGCGGCGATCGCGGCGGTCACGTCGGTTGGTGAAACGCTACGCCAGCAGGCGGAATCGCTGCTGCCGCACCGCACCGGGTTGCTTCAACACTTCGGCGAAGACGTCGCCTTCATCGCCGAGTCCGATCGTGCGGCCGTTGTGCCGGGAGTCATTCCGCTGGGCAACTTGTTTGATGATGCGTCGGGTTCGCAGCTTTTGACAGCGTTGGCCTCGGACGTTTTCAAGGCGACGGCCAAAGCGGGCGGCCTTGGGGTTGAGCGAGTCGCTCAGGGATGGGGCCATCAAACTTCGATCGTCGACGGGATCTCGTTCAATTTCCGATCGCTCGGCAGCGATGACGCCAAGCATGGCGACGTGGTCAACGACGGTTGGGACATCAGCGGCGGCATTAGCACTACCGGCAAGCGTGTGCCGGCGAACCTGCCGCGCACCGAGCAAGGCATCGGCATGCACGCCAATGCTCTCATTACCTTCGATCTGGAAGAGATTCGCCGTGCGGGACTGATCCCGACTGATCGCCCGCTGACTTTCCGAGTCGATCGAGCGGGTTTGAACGACGACGCCTTCGGCAGCGGCAGCGTGAATTTGGCTGTCATCGTCAGCAAACCGCATCAAAAGAAAAGCGATTTCGATGCGATCCTCGTCGCGTCGGTGAATGGTCAACCGGCAAAGGTTGAAGAGAACGACGGCACCTATTACTTCGCCGGTGAACTTCCGAAACCGTTGCGTGGCGATGGCAAGTTTGCGGAGATCGAAATCAAACTGCCGCTCGACGCACGATATCTGACGCTCGTCGCCACCGGTGCCGGCCAGGCCAACGAAGAGAATGCGATCAGCAGCGATCACGCCGTTTTCTCCGGAGCGCGGCTGGAATATGAGCCCGGTAGCTCGGACGTCTCGCCTGAGTCAGTTGCTTCAGTCACCGGCGAGACGTCGGCGCTACGAGATGCGTTGCTGTATTCGGAGCTGTTCTCCGACAAAGGCGTGCTCGCGATCGCATCCAAAGACATCGCCAACTACCTCGCCGGCGAACCAGCCAAGCAACTCGCGTCGCTCAACAAAACACGAGACGAACGCAAGCAGTCGGCCGCTGCGATCAAAGTTTTGATGGCTCACGCTGTGGCCGACGGGCAGGGAGCGGACATGCCCGTCTACCTTGCCGGCGATCCGCGCAAGAAAGGACCGCTCGCCCCGCGATCCTTCCCGGCCATTCTCCGCAACGGCGACTCAGCTCCCTTCAAATCGGCGGGCAGTGGTCGACTCGAACTAGCGAGAGCGATCGCATCGCCCGACAACCCGCTAACCGCGCGCGTCTTCGTGAACCGCATCTGGGCCGGTCACTTCGGAGCCGGCCTGGTTCGCACGCCGAGCAATTTCGGCACGCTCGGTGAACGACCGACTCATCCAGAGCTACTGGATTGGCTGGCGGTGCGGTTCATCCAATCCGGCTGGTCGATGAAATCGCTGCACCGCGAGATCATGCTCTCGGCGACGTATCGGCTCAGCAGTTCGCCATCTCAAATCTCAAATCTCAAATCTCAAATCTCAAATCCTCAAGCAACCGATGCCGACAACTACTTGCTGTGGCGTATGAATCGCCGCCGTTTGGAAGTTGAACCGTGGCGAGATTCAGTGCTGGCCGTCGTCGGCAATCTCGACCGCACGCTGGGCGGACCGTCGAGCAATCTGAGCAACGGCAACAACCAGCGTCGCACGCTGTATGGGTTTGTGAGTCGGCATCAGCTTGATGACCTCTTGCGTCTGTTCGACTTCCCCGACCCGAACATCACTGCTGGCCAACGCACTGTCACGACCGTCCCGCTGCAACAACTCTTCGTGCTCAACAGCGAGTTCATGGTCGCACAGTCCCGCGCCTTTGCCGCGCGACTGACTCGTGAAGCTAGCACCGATGATTTGCGCATTCACCGAGCCTACGCTTTGCTTTTCAATCGTTCACCGAGTCCCAATGAACTGCAACTGGGCCTCGATTTCCTGGCTACCACTAAGTCCGAATCCGCGAAGCTAGCCGTTTTGGAGCAATACGCATTGGCGTTGCTCGGCTCCAATGAGTTCGCTTTCGTGGATTAAGTTTTGACAACGCGGTTTCTCTTTCGGGGCCTCGCAGATGACTCACTTCATCAACGCTTCACCGATTTCTCGCCGTGACATGTTGACTCGTTCGGCTGCCGGCTTCGGCATGTTGGGGCTGGCGTCTGTGCTAACCGACGAACGTCGAGTCGCTGCGGAATCGACGTTGAGCAGCGAGCCGCTTGCTCCGAAGGCTCCGCATTTTACGGCGAAGGCCAAGCATCTGATCTTTCTGTTTATGAACGGAGGCCCTTCGCACGTCGACACGTTTGATCCAAAACCGGAACTCGTGAAACAAGCGGGCAAGCCGGGGCCGGGTGGGAATTACATGCCCTCGCCTTTCAAGTTTCATCAGCGCGGCGAATGCGGTCTGCCAATCAGCGAGATCTATCCGCATCTCGGCGAGTACATGGATGACCTGTGCGTGATTCGCTCGATGTATACGAGCACGCCGAATCATGAGCCGGGTCTCTTCATGATGAATTCTGGTACGCAGCAGCCGACGCGGCCCTGCATGGGATCGTGGTTGAACTATGGACTGGGGACCGAGAACCAAAACCTGCCGGGCTTCGTGGTGCTGTGTCCCGGCAAGCCGGTCGTCGGGCCGGCGTTGTGGTCGAACAGTTTTCTGCCGGGGATCTATCAAGGGACGCACATCAACAACGGGCAACTCGACCCCAAGAAGATCATCAGCCACATCAACAACCAACACCTGCCGCCCATCGAGCAGCGCCGGTTGCTCGACCTGATGCAGCGTATGAACAAGGAACATCTCGCAGCCCGTGGCGCGGACAATCAGCTCGAAGCCCGAATCGGTTCGCTGGAGATGGCGTACCGCATGCAGTTTGAAGCTCAGGATGCCTTCGATATCACGCGCGAAACAGAAGAGACTCGCAAGCTCTACGGCCCCGGTCAGTTTGCTGACGGCTGCTTGATCGCTCGCCGGCTGGTTGAGCGTGGAGTGCGAACGGTGCAACTCTTCTACGGCAGCGGCCAACCTTGGGACGCTCACGGCGATATCAAGGACCATGTCCGCGACGCGAAGAACAGCGATCAAGCGATCGCCGCGCTGATCCGCGATCTGAAGTCGCGCGGCCTCTTCGACGAAACGCTCATCCTGTGGGGTGGCGAGTTCGGACGGACTCCGACCGCGCAAGGTGCGACAGGCCGCAACCATCACGCCACCGGCTTCAGCATGTGGCTGGCCGGCGGCGGAGTGAAGGGGGGTATGGCCTACGGTGCGACCGACGAACTCGGAGTGAAAGCGGTCGAGAATCGCATGAGCGTGCATGACCTGCACGCGACGATGTTGCATTTGCTGGGGATCGACCACACGAAGCTGACCTACCGTTACTCCGGCCGCGATTTTCGTCTGACCGACGTGCATGGCGAAGTGGCGCATTCGATCGTAGCGTGACGTGAGAAGCGAGATCACTTCTTTGGTTATGGAGACCGAATAAGCCGAAAAGGGCTATCGCCAAGTCAAACCTAGAAGCTCGCATTACGCTTGGTGCCGAATTGTGCCGGCGACGATCACTGTCTTCGCTCGGCCTTTGACTTCCCAGCCAGCGAACGGCGTGTTGCGGCCTTTTGAACGGAATTTCGCGGGGTCGATGCGCCACAGGATTGTAGGGTCGATGATCGTGATGTCGGCATCGTGACCCGGCTTCAACGTCCCTTTTTGGATGCCCAGGATCGTGGCCGGATTGATCGTCAGCTTGGCGACTAGCTTGGTCCACGTCAGATGTCCCGGCTCGATCAAGGTTTTGATTACGATCGGCAATAGCGTTTCCAGACCAACGATACCGGCCGGAGCAAGATCGAAATCGTTTTGCTTTTTCTCTTCGGCGAACGGCTGATGGTCCGAGCAAATCACGTCGATCGTGCCGTCTCGAAGTCCTTCGATCAGCGCGTCGATGTGTTCCTTCGATCGCAGTGGCGGATCAACTTTGAAGTTGGAGTCGTAAGTTTGCAGGCTCGCGTCGGTCAGGGCGAGATGATGTGGTGTTACTTCGGTCGTGACGCGAATCCCTTTGGCTTTGGCTCGACGCACTTGATCGACAGCTCCAGCGGTTGAGATCGTCATTAAATGAACATGCCCACCGGTCATCTCAGCCAGAGCGATGTCGCGAGCAGCCATGATGACTTCGGCTCCGGCCGGAATTCCGCGCAGGCCCAACAGCATCGAGTAATAGCCTTCGTGCATGATCCCCTTAGCCGCCAGTTCGGGAACTTGTGGATGATTAAAGATCGGCCGGCCGAACATGCGGGTGTATTCGAGCGCTCGCCGCATGATCTCGGCATTCGCGACCGGGTTTTTCGCGTCGGTGAAGCCGACCGCACCTCCTTCGACAAGCTGTCCGATCTCGGCAAGTTCCTGCCCGTCGTGATTCTTCGTGACGGCTCCCAGCGG
>JANMIF010000001.1:0-9815 GCA_031375695.1 Planctomyces sp. | reverse complement strand
TGTCCACATCCGTATGATTGGACAGCTACGTCTCGGGTTTTCTTCGTAATTTGCGAATTGAATCCATTTGCATTCAAAAGACTCAGGTGGGTTGGTATGCTGTGCCGATCCTAAGTGGCCCTGCATCGCGGGATAGGCTTCCAGCTTGTCGGCGTCTCCGAGAAATGACAGGTTGGAAGCCTATCCCACTGCTTACTTTTCATGCGGGTCGACTTGATTTCGGAAGACACAAGCATGCGAGCGGCTCAACCACTGACCGAAGAAGACGTGCGGTATTTCTCAGCAGCGTGAGGGCAGGCTTGCCATGAAAGGAACATCATTGCGGCGGTGGTCGAGGACGAGGCGACGCTCAAGAGGTTCTTTCGACGGAAGGATCATGCGCTGCTCAAGCCGAAGAACAAACGGATGAAGCCAATCCGTGTGCCGGAAGCAGAGATTCGGGGTGTGCTCGTGGGACTCATTCGGAGGTTCTGACTGATGGCGGCTCGTGAAGTCATCGCCGATTTGTCGCAACGCATCCGCACGATGGAGCGGACGGGGCATCACCGCGCGGCGGGGGCGGATGTTATCGCCAATCGCTTGCCGGGACTGGAGCGATTGTTGTGTGAAGCGGGTTGGCCGCGAGGCAAGTTAGTCGAATGGCTGTCGGAAGGACGCGGCTCAGGTTCGATGGGCTTGGCTTTGTGGGCCAGTCGAGCTGCTTGGCACGACCGCTTATTGGTGATGATCGACAGTCGGCGTGAACTTCATGCACCGGCCGCTGTCCCGTTCGCTGTGGACTTGAGCAAAACCGTGTTCATTCGTCCGGAACGACCGTCGGATGCGTTGTGGTCGTTGGAGCAAGTCTTGCGAACTCGCGGTGTCGGAGCGGTGCTGTGTGACGTGGAACAACTTTCACCGCAGGCCTATCGGCGGTTGCAATTGGCAGCGGAGACAGGTGGTGGGCTGGGAATTCTGTTGCGACCGGCGAAGGCTCGTGGGCAGCCATCGTTTGCGGAGTATCGCTTTTTGGTGCAGCCACTGCCGTCGCCGACCAAATCCACGGAGCGACTTGGCTACGTCGCTGAGTCGCTTCGTGACTCTGGTTCCGTAGCGATGGCGGGAGCCTCACGGCGATGGCGAGTGGAATTGTTGCGTGGTCGGAAGCGGTTCGGTGGGGATTCGGTGATCGTGGAACTCAGTAATGGCCCGGATGGTTTGTGTTTGGCTGCCCAATTGGCCTCTGCAACGCCTGCTGCATGAGCGGCCCGAACTGAAAGGCCAAGCCGTCGTGTTGTTCTCAACAGCCGGCAAGCGCGGCCCTCGCGTCGTGGCGTCAGCCCCCCGGCTTTGTGGTGGTCTCACGCATCACCGGGGGGCTGACGTCGCCCCGCTCGCCATTTTATCGGTAACGGTCGGAATGCCGTTGGCCGAGGCTCAAGCGTTGATGACAGGCGATGCACATTTCGAGCGGCACGATCCGGCTGCTGACATTGCCGCGTTGCGCGAACTGGCACGGACTTGTGACCGGTTCTCGCCGCAATTCGGCATCGAAGAGGCGGAGCAGGCCGACTGTCTGTTGCTCGACATCATGGGTTGTTCGCATTTGTGGACTTCGTCCCCACCGACCTCGTGTCGGGAGAGTGAGATGGACAACGAACAAAATCTCGCCAATGCCATTGCGAGTCACTTTCGGCAGCAAGGCTTTCAGGTGCGTGTCGCGATCGGCCCGACGATTGGAGCGGCGTGGGGAGCGGCTCACGATCTTGCGACTTCAGAGCGTCAGCCGGTGTTGACTGACGACGAACTTGCGAATGTGCTCGCACCGCTGCCGGTGACGGCATTGCGGTTGCCACGGAAGATTGTCGAGACGTTGCACGAGTTGGGTTTGCGCCGCATCGGCCAATTGCGAGCGTTGCCTCGCGAAACCTTCCCGTCTCGTTTTGGACCGGAGTTGCTCAAACGATTGGATCAAGCGTTTGGTGATGCGCCGGAGTTGCTCGTTGCCGAACGTCCCACCGAGCCGATGGCGGTCACTTGGGTCACCGACGAATCGCTCACGGATCGTGAGTCACTGCGACTCGTCTGCCGAGAACTAGCCGACGATCTCATGGATCGATTGAAGTCGCGACGCGATGGAGTACGGCAGTTGCTTTGCCAAGTGAAAGGAACTGCTGCGCGGCCGGTCGAACTGCTCGTGAGCTTGATCAGCCCCAGCGACTCAGCAAAACACTTACTGGAATTGCTCGGCTTGCAAATCGATCGGGCCGATTTGCCGGAAGGGATTTCGTTTGTGCGATTGGAAGCGACTGCAATCGCATCGCTGGCGACACGGCAACGCGATTTGTTTGGCTTGGAAGCAGATACCGATACACATCGCGAAGTCTGCTCGCTGCTCGACCGACTGAGCAATCGTTTGGGGGCAACCGCCGTTGTCCACGCGGCGCTGGTGCCGGAGGCTCAACCGGAATTGTCGGTCAAACACGAGCCGTGTGTTTTGGCTGAGGGGCCTGTTGCCGAACTCGCGAGAGTTCAGATGGCACACGGCTCGCCCCGAACTCTCACGAGTTCGGCTACCAGTTTGAGGCAACCCGTGCCCCTCAGCCCTTGTCTTTCAGTCCTAGCCCGCCCGCTCCGACTCTTCGCTCCGCCGCAGCCGATCGATGCGACCGTCGCCGGGCCAGAAGGAGCACCGATGCACTTTTGCTGGGACCGCCGCGAGCACCGAGTCATCCGCAGTTGGGGGCCGGAGCGGATCGAAACCGGCTGGTGGCGAGACCAGTCAATCTGTCGTGATTACTTCCGCGTCGAGGTTCAAAACGGCCAGCACTTTTGGCTCTTCCGTTGCTTTGAACGGGCCGCCTGGTTCATCCATGGAGCGTTCGACTGATGAACTCACGACTCGACATACGGTTCCGGCAACAAGATTCGCGCGTAAGTAAATCGTGGTAAAGTGCTGAGCCAAATACTCGCGAACCTAGCTTCGCTTCATTCGCCGTCACCGACAACCAACCGGCAATAGCTTTCGTAGCGAAGCGTGGAGATCAACCCGCGTGAGACGGCCGCTTGCACCGCGCAATTCGATTCGTGCAAATGACAGCAATTCGGAAACTTGCAGAACCGCACGAACGGACGGAACTCCACGAAGTACATTTCGATTTCTTCCGGCGAAACGTCCCACAATTCCATTTGCCGGATGCCGGGTGTGTCCACGACCCAGCCACCGAATTCCAGCGGCAGCAGTTCTGCGTTGCGAGTCGTGTGTTTTCCCTTTTTCGTCCAGTCGCTGACTTCGCCAACTCGTAGGCTCAGCCCCGGTTGAATCGCGTTCAGCAACGAGGACTTGCCGACTCCGCTTTGCCCGGCCACGACCGATTGTCGGTTTTGCAAAACGGCCCGCAATCTCGCGAGGCCGGCACCGGCGAGGGCACTCGCCAAAATCACTTCATATCCGATCTGGCCATAAATCCCGGCCAACGTCTGCCAATCGGTCGCATCGATCAGATCGGCCTTGTTGATGCAGATCACGGAACCAACTTGTCCCTTGGCCGTGCTGACCAAAAAACGGTCGATCAGATGTGGTTTTAATGCCGGCTCGGCGGCGGAGAGGACGATGACCACTTGATCGATGTTCGACACCAGCACTTGCTCGCGATTCTGACTTCCGCGCGACAGCACTCCGTGCCGCGGGTTGACTCGTTCAATGACCCCTTTGTCGTCGCTGATCGGTTGAAACAGAACTTCGTCACCCGGCACGACAGCATTCCGTTCGTCTCGAGACATCGTCCGCAAGACGCGTCGCACGGTGCATTCGAAGCGGCGGCCATCGTGACTTTTCACGACGGTTGTCAGCCCGGCGGCACTTTGCACACGCCCCGACAGACAGCGTGCGACATCAATCTCACGCACGATGGCCGCGCCATTCGCAGCCGCCTCGGCGATGATCGTCCGCCGCCGACTCAAGCGACCTTTGCCGGAAACTCGTTCGTTCCCGACCAGCTCACTCAGCCGCTGCTCCGAAGCCGCTGATTCGCCCAACTCCCGCGCCAAGTTTCCGGGACGTGTAGTGCTTTCGCGGTTCTTGCGAAAATCGACTCGAACTTTTCGCTTGTCCCGCATTGTTACAGCTCCGACAACCACTTCATCGCTTCATCATCGTCGGCACCGAGCTGTTTCTTGTGTGGCTTGGCGGCCGCGGGCGTCGAGCCATTCGTCCGTTTTGCCGCGACACCACCGTGGCGCTCCAATCCCGCTTTCTCCAGCAATCCGCGAGCGAACGGATCTTCATCCTCTTCTGGCGGACGTAATCCGGCTGGCTGATAAGTCATTTCGTAGCGATGCTTGCCGACCGACACGACATCGCCGGGCATCAACCACTTCGATTCCACGCGAGTCCCGTTAACCTTCACGCCATTACTACTTTGCAAATCTTGAATTCGCCAAAAGCCGTTGACGAACTCCAACTGGCAGTGATGCGATGAGATATTCGGAAACTGCAATTGAATATCGCAGTGCGACCGCCGCCCAATCAACAACTTGGGCTTTAACAGTGGGATCGCGTCTCCACCACCACACGGAATCAACTCTCCAAGCATTGTCGGCATGATCAATCATCGTCAGTGACAAAGCACAAGGCTGTAAAGCGTTCCACGAAAGTTTTGCCAAATCCCGCAGCGGGCAGAATCTACATAGGTCTACCACTCAGGTCAAAGATGGATTGGCCAGGTCGTCCGAAAAACCTCAAGGAACGAAATCCCAACAGACAAAAATCGGACATTGAATTGGATCTTGGGATTTGGTTCTTGAAATTTGATCGTTGAGATCATGGCTCCGGAAACAACATGCTGACGCTCGTGCGGTCGTGAATGGAGCGGATCGCTTCGGCGAAAAACGGAGCTACGGAGATCACGCTGATGTTTTGTGGCAGCGGATCGCTGGCCGCTTCCACGGTATTCGTGATCAACATTTGCTTGATTTGACTTTCGCCAACTCGGGGAGCCGCCCCCGGTGACAACACGGCATGAGTCACCGCCGCGTAAATGTCTTCCGCCCCGCGTTTCTTCAATTCGGCGGCCATGTTGATCAGCGTGCGGCCGGTGATCGTGAAATCATCGACCAGCACAACGTTCTTGCCCGACACATCGCCAATGACTTCCAGGATCTCTGCGTTTTCATCGTGCTCGGCCCGATGTTTGTTGCCGATGACGACGGGAACTCCCAGAATTTTTGCGTACTGCGACGCACTCTTGGCAAATCCCACGTCCGGGCTGCACACGACCATGTTGGGAATCTTCAGCTTTTGCAAAGCGTTACACAGCACATGTCGGCCGTATAAATGGTCGACCGGGATACGAAAGAATCCCTGAATCTGCGGGCTGTGCAAATCCATCGTCAGCACGCGGTCACAACCCGCTGCTTCCAAACAGTCGGCACACACGCGAGCTCGAATACTGACGCGCGGCTCGTCCTTTTTGTCCGCCTTGGCATAGCTGAAAAACGGCAAAACTGCCGTCACTTGTTGAGCACTCGCCCGCTTCAACGCGTCGATCCAGAACAGCAACTCCATGAAGTTGTCGTTGACCGGCTGATGCACCCCTTGAATGACGAACACGTCCCGGCCACGAACATTCTCACGGACCCGGACAAACACGTTCCCTTCGCTGAAAACGTGAGCACGCGCCGGAACCAGCGGCACTCCCAAATGATTGGCGATCGCCTGAGCCAGCACGGGATTGGCCGACCCAGCCAGCAAAGCCAAGTCCCCCTGAGGCGGTTGAAACGGAATGGCCCGCGGGCCGGAATGAGCAGCAATGGATGACGTCGGCAACATTCCGAGCATGATATCGGTGAGCCAATCCACCGCAACCGCCGCGTTCGAAAGCTCGCGTTTGACGACGGCGGAAGTGCGACGTACCCTTTCGCACGTTTGAGTCATCCAATCTGTTCATGGATCGCATCATGCCAAGCCGATATTGCCTGCCGATCTCCATTATCACGGCCGTTGCCGGGAATCAGATTTCCGCCAACGGCCTCAATCGGCGGCTTTGAGCTTGAGGCGAATTCTTTTTCCACCGATCTTTCGCATCCTCAGGTTTTGGCCTGAGGTTTTTTTATTTCTGGGAGCAACTGATGACTCGAATCCAAATCTACGACACGACATTGCGGGACGGCAGTCAGGGTGAAGGGGTCAACTTTTCGCTTCAGGACAAGTTGCTGATCACGCAGCGGCTGGATGAACTCGGCTTTGACTTCGTTGAAGGGGGCTATCCGCTGTCGAATCCGAAGGACGCCGAGTATTTCGCTCGCGCTCGGGACTTGAACTTGAAACATGCGACGGTGACAGCCTTCGGTATGACTCGGCGACGCGGGGCAGCACCGGAAGACGATATCGGGATGATTGCGCTGCGTGATTCGCTGGCGAAGGTGTGCGTCATTGTCGGCAAGACGTGGGACTTGCACGTCTTCGAGGTGCTGCGAGTCGATGAAGCGGAAAACCTGGCGATGATCCGCGACTCGGTCGGATTTCTGAAAGGGGAAGGCCGGCGCGTATTTTATGACGCCGAACATTTCTTCGACGGCTTTCGAGGCAATCCCGACTTCGCGTTGAAGACGATCAAGGCGGCCGAAGAAGCCGGGGCGGAGATCGTTGTGTTGTGCGATACGAACGGCGGGCGGTTGCCGGAAGAAATCGCGGAAGCAGTCGCGGCCGCGCGAAAGGCGTTGACGGTTCCGGTTGGGATTCATTGCCACAACGACTGTGATTTGGCAGTGGCAAATTCACTGACGGCGGTCGATGCCGGCGCGGTTCAGGTGCAAGGGACGATCAACGGGATTGGCGAGCGGTGCGGTAACGTCGATTTGTGCAGCGTCGTCGCCAATCTTGCTTTGAAAAAGACCGGCTTCGATGTGTTGGTCGACGGCGGACTCAAGCATTTGGCGGAACTGTCGCGTTACGTCTATGAACTGGCGAACATGAATTACCGCAACGGTCAGCCGTTCGTCGGGCAAAGTGCGTTCGCTCACAAAGGGGGCATGCACGTTCACGCGGTCAATCGCTTGGCGAAAAGCTATGAGCACATCGAACCGGAAACCGTTGGCAACGTGCGGCGAGTGCTTGTCAGCGAACTGTCCGGCAAGTCGAACATCGTGGCCAAGACGACCAAGTACGCAATCGCCAACGATGCGGCGGTCATGCAGAAGATCCTCGATCGCGTGCAGGATTTGGAGAACGAGGGCTATCAATTTGAATCGGCCGAGGCGTCGTTTGATCTGCTGGTCCGCAAGTGCCTCGGCCAATACACGCCAAAGTTTGAGAAGCTGCATTACCGCGTAAACGTCGAATCGGACGGCGGCCTGCGCGACGACAGTGTGGCGGTTGTGTCGAAAGGAAACGTCCCACCCGCGACTGAGGCGACGATTAAGCTCCGCGTCCCTGGCCGCGACATTGAGCATGTCGTGGCTGACGGAGACGGCCCGGTCAATGCGCTCGACACCGCGTTACGAAAGGCCCTGATCCCGGCATACCCGAACCTCGCCGAGATGCAATTGGTGGACTACAAGGTCCGTGTGATCAACAGCACGGCTGGCACTGCGGCTCGCGTGCGAGTCGTGATTGAGAGTCGCGACATCCACGAAATCTGGACGACCGTCGGCGTCAGCGAAAACATCATCGAAGCCAGTTGGCTCGCGCTCGTCGATAGCGTCGAGTACAAGTTGTTCAAGGACACGCCAGAATGATGCTGGTCAGAATGATTTCACCCTCGGAGATTCCGCTATGCCAGCGAATCCCAATTCCCGATCGTCACTTGCCTCGCGGCGCACGGTATTGCAAGCCGGGTCGCTGGGATTGCTAGGCTTGTCGTCGTCGGATGTCGTGGGTTGGCGGGCGTCAGCGGCGGGAGCACAAGCTTCGACTGCGGCCAGTCAGTCGCATCGCGCGGTGATCTACATTTTTTTAACCGGCGGACTTTCGCAACACGACTCATTCGACATGAAGCCCGAGGGGCCGACCGATTTCAAAGGGGAGTTCAACCCGATCGCGACTCGAACGCCGGGCCTGCAAATTTGCGAGCACCTGCCGTTGCTGGCTCAGCGAAGCGAGCGTTGGTCGTTGGTGCGATCGCTGACGCACAACAACAACGGCCATGACGCGGCGACGTACATGATGTTGACGGGCAAGTCGGCCCTGCCGCCAACTTATCGCTCGATGACCCCGCAATCGGTCGATCTGCCGTGCATCGCCTCAATTGCGGGAGCAACCTCGGTACGACGCAATCATTTGCCGCCGAGCGTCGTGTTGCCTGAAAAGCTCGTTCACTCGAACTCCGGGACGTTCTCCGGCCAATTTGCCGGGATGATGGGCCACAAGCACGAGCCGTGGTTCATCGAAGCGACTGACAAGCCACATGCGTATCACTCGTACTCCGGCGCGTTTCCGAAATACCTCTTCGATCTGCACAAAGGCCAGCCGGCAGACAAGCTCGACTGGCGTTTTGAAGTGCCGAATTTGACGCTGCCGGAAGGAGTGCTGTCGCCGCGTTTCCGCGATCGCCGTGCGATCTTGGACGTCGTCGAACAACAACAGCGGCATCTCGAAGATCAGGCTTCGGTCGGGGGCTACGACCGAATCCGTCAGTCCGTGATCTCGTTGATGGCCGACCCAAAAGTCCGCGAGGCGTTCGATGTCCGCAAAGCCGATCCGAAAATTCTCGAACGCTACGGAGACAATTCGTTCGGCTGGTCGTTGTTGATGGCTCGGCGATTGGTTGAAGCAGGAGTCAACCTGGTGCAAGTGAACCTTGGCAACTTCGGAAGCTGGGATTTGCATAGCAACAATTTCCCGATGCTCAAAGATTATTTATTTCCGCCAACGGACCTCGCCGTGTCAGCATTGCTGGACGATTTGCAGGACAGCGGTTTGCTCGACAGCACAATGGTCGTGATGGCCGGTGAGTTCGGCCGCACGCCGCATATCACGCATATCGCTCAGAACATTTACAAATGGCCGGGCCGCGATCACTGGGGTCCGCTGCAAACCGCATGGTTCGCCGGCGGCGGCGTCCGCGGCGGCCAAGTCATCGGAGCCTCCGACAAGAGCGGAGCCTATCCGATCAGCGATCCCCAAAAGCCAGAGAACTTCGCCGCCACGATCTATCACGCCCTGGGCATTCCGGAGTCGGCCACCTGGCCCGATGCCACCGGCCGCCCGTACCACGTCCACGAAGCCAAGCCGATCGAGCGGCTATTCGGCTGAGCAAGCAACGCCGTGTCAATTGATCGACAGCAGACGGCGAACGGGGAGACGTTAGCTCCCTGGTCACTTCGGATGTCAGTTGATCGCCACCGCATCGCTGCAACTTGGACATCGACCGCGCATGAAAAAAGCCGCTACCTTGCGGTTGCAGCTCGGTTGCCTCGTAGGGCAGTGCCTGCGAATGTTTTGTCTTGTTGCGAAAAGACTCACCCGGAGCGAAGCCAAGTTCTCCGGCGGCCGAGTTGCGGATTCGATGAATCGCCGTAGGATTTCGTCACAGGAAACAAAAAAACCGCAGGTCGTTTGTGCGAGCTGCGGCGGTCGCCCGAAGGCGGTGCCTGCGATTTGTATCTTGTTGCGTAAAACCACAGGTCAGGGTTGGTTACACCCACTCGCATAGTAGCCAGCCGAAAACTGCGGTCAAGCAAAGCGGGGACAGCATGCACGGCGGGCCAATTTGCCTTGTTGGAAGCATAGCGCAGAATACGCAAGAGATTCTGTGTGAATTCGCGAGCCAGATGTCGGCTGGCGATTGTTTGTTCGGGAGAATGGGAAGGGTTTGCTGTGAATGTTCAGCCCGCCG
>JANMIF010000572.1:0-16277 GCA_031375695.1 Planctomyces sp. | reverse complement strand
CCGGATCACAATTTCGCTGACGGCCGTGTCCGTGCTGACGGTCATCGGACTCGCGACCTGGTACGGGAGCGCCGGTTCGACCACCATTTGCGCCGGGCAGCTCAAAACGATTGCACGAGCCGATCAGTCGCTGATCCGAGTAGCCGTGACCGCCTCGCCGCCGAAACAGTTGGAATTGGCGATTGACGGGGCGTATCAGCTTCGGCCAGTTGGTTCCGAAAAAATCCTCGGCCGAGGCGAACGGTTGCCATCCACAACCGTCACCGCGACCGCGAGCGGGCTGCGAATCGGCAAGACCGATTATGCCGTGACTCGGCTGGAAATCGTTCCCAGCCAATCGCCGTCAGTCTGGGTCAACGGCCATCAATATCGCGGGACACTGCGACTGTTTCGCCGATCGGGTGGCGGGCTGCTGGCAGTCAACGTGCTGCCACTTGGCGAGTACCTAGCGAGCGTCGTGGACAGCGAAATGCCGACATCTTTCGGCGTGGAAGCTCGCAAAGCTCAAGCGATCGTCGCTCGTACATATGCACTGGACGTCGTTCGCAGCGACGAAGGAAACCCGGACTTCGATCTATTCGCGTCAACCAACAGCCAGAAGTATCAAGGCTTCCAATATCGCGATGGCAGCAAACGGATCGCGGGCGAGAGTGATGCGAGCCGCCAAGTCGTGCGCGATACGAGCGGCATGGTCTGCACGTTTCAAGGTCGCTTGTTTCGGACGTATTACTCGGCCGTGTGCGGCGGACACACGACAACAGGCAGCGGCGTATTTTCCGATGCTGTCGCGGCACTGAAGAGCGTCCCGTGCAATTACTGCCGTGAGGCCAATCTGTATCGCTGGCAATCGGAACTTGCGAAGGCCACGGTGTCCGACAAACTCAAGGAACACTTCCGCTCGCAAGGGAAATCATTTGACGAACTGAAGACGATCACGCTGACCAGTGGCGACCCCAACTCCGGCACGGCCGTTCTCGAATTCGATGTGCGTGACACCCGGCAGACGCAACGCATTTCGGCCGCAACACTGCGACGCATACTGCCGGCTGGAACGCTTCACAGCCCGTTCGTCGCGATAGTGGACAAAGGGGACAAGCTGCAGTTCTCCGGCCGAGGCCACGGCCACGCCGTCGGTCTGTGCCAATGGGGCGCTCGCGGCCAAGCCCTCGCCGGCCGCTCAGCGCCCGAAATCGTACGACACTACTACACCGGCGCGAAAGTCGTGCAGTTGCATTAAGAAGCCGAGTAGCGGTGTTGGCATACCGTGCTCCAAAGGCTACGACAGATACCCGTTGCTTCTCAGATACGCGATCACCTCGTTGGACAGTTCTTCGATTCCCTTACCGTTGGAATCGAGCACCAACTCCGGCTTTTCGGGAGCTTCATAGGGATCGTCGATGCCGGTGAAGCCCATGCCTTTGCCGGCGGCCACGGCGGCGCGGGCCTTCTTGTACAAGCCCTTCGGATCGCGTGCCTCGCAGGTTTCCAGCGAGGCATTGACGTAGATTTCGACAAACTCTCCCGGCCCCATCAACGCCCGCACCGCGTCGCGATCCTTGCGATACGGCGAAATGAACGCCGTCGCCGTGACCAGGCCCGCGTCGGCGAACAGCTTTGCAACCTCACCGATGCGGCGAATGTTTTCCGCTCGGCCCTCGGCCGAAAAATCGACGTTCTTGTTCAAACCCATCCGGATGTTGTCGCCGTCGAGCACATAGGTATGCACGCCGGTGGCGTGCAACTGTCGTGCGACCTCATTGGCGATCGTGCTCTTCCCACAGGCGCTTAAGCCCGTGAACCACAGAATGCCCCCTTTGTGTCCCATCAATTTGCAGCGTTCGTCTTTCGTGACGGAATGTGCGTGCCAGGTAACGTTCGTTGCCTTTTGCTCTGCCATGTTCAGTTCGCTCCTTGAGTTTGCGAGGTTCAAAAAATTGTCTGATTTCCAAAAGTGGGGTGGGATGGTAGGGCAACGGAAAAAGAGTGGGAAGCGAACTTTGGAATGACGAATTCCGAAGATCGAATGAACGATACCGTCAGTCGTCATTCGGGCTTCGTCATTCCTTCTTGATTGGGTTCTTCGCCATTCGTCATTCTTTCCGCCAGTCACTACAACACGTCAATGCCTTATGTTCTCTTCTTGGCGATCTGCACCATTTGGGGCGGCAGCTTTTTGTTGATGAAGAAGGCGACGCTCGTTTTTTCACCTGTCAGCGTCGGAGCGTGGCGCGTCGCTGGCGGAACCGCAGTGCTCGCATTGCTGTGGCTGATGCGGCGACAACCGTTGAGCTGGAAGAAAAACGATGCGTGGTCGTTGGTGTTCATCGTGTTGGCCGGTTACGTCTGGCCGTACACGATTCAAGCGTGGTTGATTGAGCGAACTGGTCACAGCGCGTTCATCGGGATGTCGGTCAGCTTCACGCCGCTGTTCACGATGCTGGCTTCCGTGCCGTTGCTGCGAATCATTCCGTCGACAAGACAGATGCTCGGCGTGTTCGGTGCCCTGTGTGCGATGGCCTTGTTGGCGAGCGAAGGTCTGTCGCGACAGATTCCAGTCGAACACCTGCTGCTGGCAGTGACCGTGCCGCTCGGATATGCCTTGGTCAACACTTGGATTCGCCGCCGACTGACTCATGTGCCGCCACTCATGGTGACGTTCGTGGCGATGTCGCTGGCGACCGGCATTCTTTTGCCGTGGTCCTGCATCGCTCCGTCACCGGTCTCGCCACGGACGAGCGACCTGTGGCCGGCAGTCGTCTCGTTGGCGATCTTGGGAGTTTTCGGGACCGGCCTCGCAATGTTTTGGTTTAACAAATTGATTCACGATCGCGGACCACTGTTCGCTGGCATGGTGACCAACTTGGTTCCGGCCGGAGCGGTTGCATGGGGCTGGCTGGATGGCGAGCAGATTTCAGGACAACAAATGGCGGCGCTGGCGATCCTGTTGCCGATGGTCGCTTTAGTGCAATTCGGACACCGACCGCACGACGGACAGCCTGTTGAAGAATTGGGGTGCAACGCTCCGCGTTGCGAATGACTTGCAAAACATCTGTGGCGAAACGCCAGTCGCGACGCGGAGCGTCACGCCACCGCAGTTGCAGGCTGGGCTACGACCGAGGTGCCGTCGCGGGTTGACCGGATAACAATTCCAGCAATCGAGCGATCATCGGTGTCCGTTTTGGATACGTTGGCGTTACTCGCGGACCAGATCCGTTCCATCCGTAGCCGTACCACAACAACAACCAGCCGGCGGTACACCAGGCGATCACGCGATCGCGATTGGGCAGCCGGTCCAGCCATTCCCAATCGGGTTTCAGCGTGACGCTGCCGTTCATTCTCATGCGGTTCCCGGCGATCGGATGTTCGACTCGAATCGGTTCGCCGACCAGCAGTGATTTGATCGCGGCGGCATAATCCAAGCCACTTACGCCGCTGATCCGTTCCATTTGTTGCTGCGGCTGCGAGACGAAATCTTCGTAGCGCATCCGAAGCGACGTCGTGCGGCGGAATTGGCAGACCAGCATCGACAAGAGATTGATGAACGCCCAATAGCCGACGGAGTAGGCGGTCGAGCGCGGTTTGATCGCCGTCTGCACACCCGCTTTTTGATCGGCATGAAATGCTTTCTTCCTGGACCAAGCGACAGCTCGTGCGTCGCGCACCAAATGAATCAACCGTGTATCGATGCCCGGCATCTGAGTTAGCAGTACCCCGCGCACCGGGCTTTTCGACGAATCGACGACGATCGCTCGGCCGCTGACTTCCGCAATTGCCTGATACAACGCTTCGGTCTGACGCAGGTACGCTCGAAATTCCGTCGTCGGCATCAGCTGGTTTCGCAAAATATGCACGATCTGAACCAAGCCAAACCACCTGAAGAACTCAAACTTCTTCTGCAACACGACATACCCGGCGATCGTCGC
The DNA here is from genome assembly GCA_031375695.1 of Planctomyces sp. GTDB lineage: Bacteria > Planctomycetota > Planctomycetia > Planctomycetales > Planctomycetaceae > SXKJ01. Next base: position 12,354 of record JANMIF010000572.1, on the reverse strand, counting down.
TCCCGGAACTCGGCGCTGCCAAACGTTGCGAACCGATGTCCAAAAGGAACATTCTGTCCCAAGTTGCCCGCACGCGCAGACTTCGTTCGCCGTCCATCCGGCACTGTGCAAATTCAGCAACTCTCCGACGCCGACAACATCCGGATGACTGGCCAGCACCGTATCGAGCAACGTTGAGCCGCTCCGCCCCGCCCCTAGGATGTATAAGACCCGAACGAGTGGCTCGGCGACCGCGGAGTTCGTTTGTCCGGCATCAGAGATTGGCATAACGCTTGAGTTCTCGACGGCCATGTTGTGGACCTCTCGCATAAACAGACATTCAGCCGGAATTTCGGCAAGAGCATCTCCTCGCCACCTGGTATCGGCAGCAAGCTGGGGGAACTAAGCTGATTTTTCCGCTGCGGCAGAATCTGCCAGAAGCCAACTTCCACAAGGTCGATAAATTCTCCAACTTCACGCGCCAAAACGGCGAGCGGGGCGGCGTCAGTTGCCGGTAATGAGCGAAACCGCTGCGTCATCTTGGGGCTGAGGCTGACGCCGCCTCGCTCGTCTTTTTGGTGGGCACAGAACAGCACATCAGCAAGCGGTCTTCGTGCGGGCGGTAAAAGCCGCGCACCCACTCACGGATGGTGAAGCCGAGTTGTTGATACAGTCCGGCGGCAGCAGCGTTGTTCGGATCGACTGTCAGCAGAACAGTCGCGGTCGCATCGGCCAGAGCAGCTTTCATCAGCGCGGTCCCGATCCCCGTGCCGCGGCAGTTTGGGTGAACCATGATTTTGTGCAGAAACAATTCGCCCGTCTTCGACGGAAACATGACGAGCGCTCCGGCGATGTCAGCGGAGTCTGGCAGTTGCGGTGCGTCGAGATCGGTGACTCGCGCGACGAACAGCGTGGCGGTGTCAGACCAGACGCGCCAGATGTGTTCACCATCGGGGATAAACACGTTCGGCACGATCGGCCAAGCGATGCGGTCGAGTGCCGCGATTTGCAAATAATCGGTCGAACGAGCGGGTTCAATGCGGGTGTTCAGCATGAGGACTCCTTCGAGGCAATCACAGTAACTCGAAGCGAGAGCAAGGACGAGCGCTTCACGCGGCACCAAAGCCCCGTCTTGTAAAGCGTTCGCCTCGCTGGTACTTCGGGTAAATAAACTGCGAAAAAACCCCTAACCCAGTGCCGTCGTGGCAGGTGAGCGTCGCTTTGTGGTTATCTATCGTCCGATTACTCGATGACCAGGCCAGCCATATCCTCGATATTGCGGACTGGCCGATGGGTCACACACCGGTCAGAATCCCTATTACAATCGACCGGGCTGACTGCGAGTGTCGCTAGGCGTTGGCCCGTCAGTCAAATGAGTCGTGAGGAACAGATCATGAACAAGTCGTGGCTCGCAATCGTCGTGTTGCTCGTGTTGTCCGGGTCGTTGTTGGCCGATGACAAAAAGAAAAAAGACAAGCCGTCGGCACCTTCACCCACCGTCAAACCCACGCCGAATCCGCCAGAGTCGAAGCCCAAGTTCGATATTCCGAAACCCAAAATCGACATCCCGAAGCCGGCCCAGATAAACAAGGACAAGCCCCCAGCCGTCCCTTCCTCATCGAAGCCGCCAGAGACCAAACCCAAGCTCGATATCCCGAAACCAAAAATCGATAATCCGATTCCGGCCCAATCGAACAAGGACAATTCCCCAACCGTCCCCTTCTCAGCGAAGCCGCCAGAGACCAAACCCAAGCTCGATATCCCGAAACCCAAAATTGACATTCCGATTCCGGCCCAATCGAACAAGGACAATCCCCCAACCGTCCCCTTCTCATCGAAGCCACCGGAGACCAAACCCAAGCTCGATAACCCGAAACCCAAAATTGACATTCCGATTCCGGCCCAATCGAACAAAGACAAGGACCGTGACCGCGATCGGCAACGTGACAAAGAGAAATCGAAGTTGACGGACAAAATCCTGCCAGTGCTTCCCGGTGTCGGAGCGAGTCTGGGTTCGGGACTTGTCCCCGGCCAACCAAAACGTCGGCCCGAAAACGATGACCACGATCACGACAACAATCGCTCTCCGCGCAACAATCCGAATTCCGTCCAGCAAAATCGCGACCACAACAATCATGACCACAATCATGATCATCACCACAACGGCAATGTTCACACGAACGATTTGATTCGGCTGTTTTTGTTTTCCAACTTCGCGGGAAATCGGCCTTATGGATACGGCGGATATCACAATGGTGGCTACTATAAGCCCGGTCCGTTTGACCACAATCATCCGCAGTTCATCGCCGTGCCGGTTCAACCGCTACAGCCGAATGTTGTCGGTTCAAATGTCGCCATTCCGCCACCGCCACGATTGGTCGTGCCGACAGCCGATCAATTCGGAAGTTTGGCCGCCCCGCATCAGCGCGAGTTGCTGCTGCATGCGATCAACAGTTTGGATGATGATCTGACTGGTGCCGCGACCGGCGATCAGTGGAAACAGCACTTGCAGCTTGATGGCTTGCAGGCCTCGTTGGCCGAAGTCAACGGGCCGCTCGATGCGTCGGATCGCGAGAAGTTTCGGACACACGCCGAAGTCTTCGACGACGTCGCGCGGCAGCCCGCTTACCGGTCGATCGCTGTGTTGTGGGGCTTCGGCACGCTAAGAGTCGGCCTGCCCGAATTCTCGCTGGAACCAATCGTGCGGATTCGCCGAGCCATCGCAATGAACGCCGAATGGCTCTCGAAATCGCTGGACGGTGTCGCCACGGGGGGCCAGTGGAAGCAGCACTTGCGGCTCGGCCAGTTGACGGCTCGCGATGCCGCACCGCTTCCCCCGGACGAAGAGTTGGCACTGATGCAACCGTTCCTAAACAAGTTTGGCAGGATCAAAACCGATCCGCAGTTCGATACGATTGCAACAATGCCCGGCTTTTTGCCGACTCAAGCCGCCCTTGCGGACTACGTCCAAGAACTGCAATTTATCATCGCGCCAGCGCCGGTTGAGACCGAGCTGCCTAAGACTCTGCCACCCCCGCCGGCAGCTCCCAAAGACGATCCCAATGAACCGCCCAAGCCAGCCGAGTGATCAACCGCGAGCGAAAGCACATCGATTCGGAAGTTCGGTGAATGTTGACAGAGTGACCTGCCGGAGTACGATGACGTCCTGCGGCTGGCCGCAGCTCTCCGCGTGGTGTTGGTGCGGCGGATGACCGCTTCAGAGCCGCCGCAACTTTTCTCCAGCAAAGTGGCTGAATCATGGTTTCTCCGGTAAATCCAGACGTTCGAAGGCAAGGGGATGTCACCATCATCGCCTTCGGCCCAGCCTTTGAAACGCTGGATGAATTCGTTCTGGATCAAATTCGCGAGTTCGTTCTCGAAGCCGCGAAAAAGGCCGACCCGCCCAAATTGGTGGTCGATCTGAGCCATACTAAATTCTTCGGATCATCGTTCATCGAAATGTTGTTCCGCCTGTGGAACCGCATCAATTCCCAAAAGGGAAAGTTCGCACTCGCCGGTCTCAGCCCCTACTGTCGCGAAGTTCTCGAAGTGACGCACCTCGACAAACTGTGGCCGCTGCATCCGAACGTCGACGCAGCCATCGCGGCCATGTAGCGCGGCGAGCCGCAATGTCGGGCGGCGCTTTGCGTCTTGAAATTCGACGCGGAGCGTCGAAGCACAATGTCAGCGTGGTCAACCGGCGGCGCGTTGTAGACGGTCGTTGAGGGCACGGCCGAGGCCATGATTTGGGAATGGCAGGGCGATGATTCGTTCGACTCGCGTGGCATCAAGCCGCCGCAAGGCCGCGAAGAAATTCGCTGCCGACTCGGTCAAATCGCCTGTGGCGGACAACACTTCGACGGCGGCGAATTGATTCGTGTCGGCAGTTGGCTGCGGCAACAGTAAGCCGCAGCGTGACGGTAATGAGACGGCGGACAAATCGGAAACAATTTCGAGCGGTGTGCGCGGCGCGTAGTGTTGCGGCAGCAGGCCGGGTGAAAGGGCCGCTTCATTCGCTGACATATTGAGTCGATTTGGAACAACAACCGAGCCGATGACGGATTCGATTTCTTCCAACGTCACGCCGCCCGGCCGCAGCAACACGGCATCAGTGCCCACAAGGCTGATGACCGTCGATTCCACTCCGACGGTACATGGGCCACCGTCCAAAATCATGTCAATCTGATCGCCGAGCTGTTCGGCCACATGCTCGGCTCGCGTGGGGCTGAGCCGTCCGAATGGGTTTGCGCTCGGTGCGGCGACTGGCACGTCGGCCAGTCGCAATAACTCTTGAGCCAGAGGATGTGCTGGCATGCGAACCGCAACGCTCAGTAAGCCGGATGTCACCAGATCGGGGACAAGGTTGGTTTTCGGTAAGATGAGGGTCAACGGGCCGGGCCAAAATCGAGAGGCCAGTTGTTCGGCTCGCTCCGGCCACGCAGCGACCAGTCGATGCAGCCAAGAGCGATCGGCAAAATGCACGATCAGCGGATCAAAGTGCGGTCGATTTTTGACCGCGAACACGCGTGCCACGGCAACAACATCGAGCGCGTTCGCCCCCAGTCCATAAACTGTCTCGGTGGCAAATGCGACCAGCTTACCATTTCGCAGCAATTCCGCCGCTCGTTCAATGTCCGTTTGCATGACGCAGATGTTGACACACGTCGCAATGAATTGCACGGCGTCCCAACTAACTCGCAGCGTCAACAAGTGCGGTCGCTACAGACGATTAAGAATTCAACGCGTTTTGGAACGCTCGCCCTCGTTGATGCTTCGGTTAACAAGGCTGCCGTTCACTCCGTATCGGCGAGCGCCAACTGGACGTCGAAGATTTCCTGTTTGCGGCGGAGGAAGGCATCGTAGATCTGCGGATCGAAATGCGTGCCTCGTTTTTCGGCCATGATGGCCAGACAGCGTTTGCGAGCAAACGCCTTCTTGTAGCTGCGGCGGCTACTGAGCGCGTCGAACACGTCAGCGATCGCGGTGATGCGGCCTTCGATCGGAATTTCTTCGCCGACCAAGCCGAACGGATAGCCGTTGCCGTCCCATTGCTCGTGATGCGTGAGCGCGATCCGGGCTGCGATCTTCAACACTGGCGAGGTGGGGACGTTGAGCAGTTTGCCGCCGACTTCCGTGTGTTTTTTGGCGACCGACCATTCCGTTTGCGGCATCGGTTCGATGATTTTCTTGCCGAAACCGCAATGCTTTTGGATGAACTCAAATTCCTCGGGATCGAGCTTGCCGGGCTTGTGCAGGATCGCATCGGGGATGCCGATCTTGCCCACGTCATGCAACTGCGCGGCCAAGTCGATCGCCTCAACCTGCGGCTGCGAGAACCCCAATTCGCGGGCAATGATGCCGGCATAACGGCCAACTCGCAGCACATGAAATCCGGTCTCATTGTCCCGAAACTCGGCGGCTCGCGCGAGGCATTGAATGACCTGCCGCCGCGACTCTTCCAGCTCTTTAGTTCGCCGGGCGACCTCGTGCTCCAGTTCGACCGAATACCGTGCGACCATTTCAAAGTGCGCTTTGGCCGCCAGCACATTGCGAACCCGGAGCACCAGCTCGGCCGAATCGACCGGCTTGGCGAGGAAATCCGTGGCACCCAATTCCAGCGCCTGCATCCGAATCGAACTTTCCGGAGACGCCGTCAAGACCACCACCGGAATCGTCGCCATCTGCGGGTCGGACTTCATCGCTCGCATGAGGTCGATGCCACTCACCTGCGGCATCATCACGTCCATCAGCACGACGTCTGGATGCTGCCGACGGATCAACTCCAGCGCCTTGGTGGAGTCAGTGCTGGTCACGAAGTTTTCGTAGCCTGAATGCTGCAAGAACTTCCGCACCACGAGTACGTTGTACGACTCGTCATCCACAATCATGATCTTCGACTTGCGGATGAGCAGTTCCGTCGGCGAGACCTCCGGGCGTTGAGCTTCCGTCGGCTGGCGAACCGGAGCGTGATCCAAGTTCAGCGTGTGGAGCGTTTCGTCGAGTTGACCGCGCGGCGGGGCGGCACATGTTGCGAGCATTCGAGCACCTCGGCTCCTGAGAATTTCTAATTGGACCAGGGCATTTAGCTCGCAAACCGCATTGAGGCCGTCGCATTCTGGAAACGTTGCAAAAAAACACCGTGCCAGCGGTGAATCGCATCACCTGCGCAGCCGGACGATTCTGTTGTAGCGGTCGTATCAACCAAGTCTTGACGTCTGTCGAGAACGGCGATTTCTTGGGATGCGGATAGGTTTGTCTCGGACGAGGGCGAGGCTTGATTGAGATTCGTGTTCTGACTGTCGCCTACGGGAATTTGTGGACTTCATGTTCGGATTGAGTAGGCATAACTATCGGAAGGGCTATGACGAGCACGGCTGTCGTTGGGACCGTAGAGCGGAAAGCCGATTGGCTGAGGTTGGCTCGAATGCAGTGCCAATGAAGCAGGGTCGATACGGAAGCGGCGAGCTGCTGCACGCGTGAAGTTTGAGCTTCACGCGGTCGATGGACTTTGCCCCTCACCTCCGCAAGGTGCCTCATGCAATCCTTACGATCAGCTCAGGTGGCTGTCGCCGCCTTTGTGTTTTTAGGCAACAGCGACTTGATCGGCTGGTGACCATGAGTGAACAAATCGAGAAAGCTCAATCGCCGTCTGGCGAACCCATCGAAGTTCGTGATTTTGCTGCGGAGACTCGCAAGATTCAGTGAGCGGTGAGTTCGCTGAGCACGACCCTTCGAGAACTTCGACAGGAATTGACCGAGCATCGACCGGACGACCAGATCGCCAGGCTCAGCCCGTCATTCAACGAAATTGAGGCATTTAACGGCAGACATTTCGTTCGAGGCAGGTGCGGCGTTCGCACTCATCGTCAGTGGTGAAGGTGCTGCGGCGACGGAACATCGGCAAGCTCTGAATCGCTCCTTGAATCTCGTGTCCGAAAAGCTGTCGGGCCTGCGAACCACGTTGACGACGTTCCATGGCGAGTTCTTCCAAAAGCAACGTCTTCGTTCGGTGCTCGACCGCGATTCACTTCTGGCGCGGGTCGGTCACGATTCGGAATTCCTGCGAACGATCATCGATATCTTCCGTGAAGAATGTCCCAAACGCCTGCAAGAAATCCGCACCGCTCTGAAAACCGGTGACGCCACGCAACTGCGACAAGCCGCCCACACGGCCAAAGGGACATTCGGTAACGTCGGCGGACAACGAGCCAGCGAATCCGCCTTGGCCGTCGAGTCGCTCTCGCGAAAACCGGCCAACTCACCGACGGCCCGGCTGCGCTCACCAAACTCGAACGACACGTCAACGAACTGCTCGCTGAACTCGAATCCCTTGTGAGCGAATCGGCAACTCTCGCGTGAACTCAGAAACTTTGGTCCCTTTCAATGCCAGATTCTCGCGAACAAAACCCATCGAAATGGTTGCTCACTTTCAGGCAAGAAACGAGAACGGCGTGATCACAGTCTTTGGTCATTCATGGGACATTGGGATCTGGAATGTGAACGTTCGGGGTATCAGCGGACTCGCCGACGGGTAGCGGAATTTCACACAGCACCGGCGTTCCGGCGTCACTGATCCGGTCCAGCAGCATGATCTTTTGCCAGATGTTCCGCGACAGGTCGTTCGTTTGCTGGACGATGTCGTTGTAGGCCTGCAAGGCGACCGAGTCAGGAAATTCTTGAATATAGATCGTGGCGGTCTTGCTAATCAGAGACAGCAGTTCGCTGCAATAGTCGAGATACCGGCCAAGCTCAAACGGCGTCATCGTGCGCTGCGGCGACGACGGTGTGGCCGGACCCCCTTTGACCAGTTGTTCCGGGTCTTTCGTCAGTTGGTGCATGTCGATGATGTGCGCCAGCGACCGCAGTTCATGCAGCGCGGCGAGAGCCTTGCTTCGTTTCAATCGCAACTCCCAGGACATCACGAAGGCAATCGCCGCCCCGATGAAAACCAAACTGGCCAGCGACGAATCCACGGTGCTCGCGAACGTTTGCAAGTCAAAGACGTTGTCGCCGAGTCGCACTTGCCTTACGACCCAGATCACCATCGCCAAACCACTCGCCACCAACAGCCAACTGACGCACCGCAACGGCACATTTGCCCGGCCGATCTGCTGCGCTCGATCCATCGCCTCACGAGCCACCGCCGTCAGTTCTACCGAGATCAGGCGCAAGCTCGAATCGGGAAACCTTTCACTAATCCGCCGTTCGAGCTGTTCGACTGTCGCGATGACTTTATCGGGTTGCAAATTTCGATACTGCTTAGTGGGCATGGGGACCTCGGCGGTTGAGACGATTCAGACTCCGAGGCAGGAATAATTACGCGACGCACAATGTACAACATTCGCAGCAGCAAGTTTTCCAACATTGTTGGTCGAGGTTTCGAGCGTTGTTCGTGACGGGTCTGGGGGTCTCCACGTGACGACGCCAAGCATTCACGAAAAAAGCAGCCATGCGGTCGCGTGATGTGGAGAACACAGTAGCGGGAGAGTCGGTAGTGATGGCGGAAGAATTCGCGGTCGAGCCGCTGCACGGCATGGGCGGCTTTGTGACAGCGTCGTGGTTTCGCCGGTGAGACCACGATCTCGATGCGACACCGCATCTGCTCGTCCGGTTTGATGGCTCGCAGGATGCCGTTGATCGGGTCAGCGAAGTTCCGGTTGAGCATGTCCTCGAACTGTGCGTGCCGAGGAATCGGGAAGAGTTCCGGAGCCAACTCTAATTCGGCGGTCCACGTCTCCCATTCGATGGGGCACGGCGCGTTTTGCTCGACGGTGGTGATGGAACAGTTCGGATAGTTCGCGGTGATCGGGCCAACAATGAACTCCTCCATTTTGTGGAGTGATCGCAGAAAGAGAGCGACTCGTCCCGCCTGCGTGCCAAACTCCAGCGACATCGGCTGTCGCAGGTGATTCGCCTGATGAATTGCCGCCAGCACCTTCTCCATGTACCTCGACCCACGTTCATTCGTCGCCGGCGCGGAGAGGAGTTTGAGCACATATACAGAGTACCGTGGTGATGTGCGTCAGAAAGGGGGAGGAGTTATTTCCATTCGCGGGCGAATTGGAGGGCGCGTTGGCGCACTGGCTCGGTGAGGGTCTGGTCCGCTGCGATGGCGGCGAGACATTCGCTCGGGGATTGGCCTTGGGCTCGCAGACTGTGGATCAGGCTCAGGGGCTCACGTTGGGTGGCCCAGCTTCGGAGAAGCCGGGTACCGAAGGCACAAGAAACTGAAGGTTGACGTCCGAACTGAAAACGACGCGACTTTCTGATTCAACGTCGGCCCTGAGTTTCTTGTGCTGCGCACCCAGCTTGAAGCAAGCTGGGCCACCCATTCATTTCCATTCGCGGGCGAATTGGAGGGCGCGTTGGCGGACTGGCTCGGTGAGGGTCTGGTCCGCCGCGATGGCGGCGAGCCATTCGCTCGGGGATTGGCCTTGGGCTCGCAGCCAGTGGATCAGTCTCAGGGCCTCACGCTCCGCTCGCAGTTCCGGTGTCCACGGCCGGGCGTCCCACACCTTTACCGTCCCGTCGACGCTACTCGATGCCAGCCGGCTTCCGTCCGCGCTAAATGCGACACTCGTGACCGAACCGGTATGCCCTTTTAAGGTGAGAGTCTCCTGACCATTCGTGGCGTCCCAAACCTTCACCTCACCCGGCTTGCTGCCCGTCAAAAGATCCCCACTGGCCGACGCCAGCCGACGCCCATCCGCGCTAAACGCGACACTCACGACCGGGCCGGTGTGCCCTTTTAAGGTGAGTGTCTCCTGACCACTCGTGGCGTCCCAAACCTTCACCGTGCCATCATAGCTTGCCGATGCCAGCCGATTCCCATCCGCGTTAAATGCCACGCTCAGGACCGCATCGTTGTGTCCCTTCAACGTCAGCGTCTCCTGACCGCTCATAGCGTCCCACACCTTTACCTCACCGGGGTCTCCCGCGCTATGACCGCCCCATCCGGCCGACGCCAACCGTTTTCCGTCCGCGCTAAACACTACGCTATTGACCCCGCTGGTGTGCCCTTTCATCGTCAGCGTCTCCAGACCGCTCGTAGAGTCCCACACCTTCACCGTTCCGTCGTAGCTTGCCGACGCCAGCCGTTTCCCGTCCGCGCTAAACGCCACGCTCCTGACCTGTCCCGTGTGCCCCTTCAAGGTCAGCGTCTCCAGACCGCTCGTGGAGTCCCAAACCTTCACCGTCCCATCCCTGTTTGCCGACGCCAGCCGTTTCCCGTCCGGGCTAAACGCCACGCTCATGACGTCCTCTTTCAACGTGAGCGTCTCCTGACCGCTTGTGGCATCCCACACCTTCAGCGTCCTATTCCTGTTTGCCGACGCCAGCCGTTTCCCGTCCGGGCTAAATGCCACGCTCCAGACCGAGTCGGTTTCCCCTTTCAACGTCAGCGTCTCCAGGCCGCTCGTGGAGTCCCACACCTTCACCGTTCGATCGATGCTTGTCGACGCCAACCGCTTCCCGTCCTGGCTAAACGTCACGCTCGTGACCTTGTCGGTGTGCCCTTTCAACGCCTGCGTCTCCTGACCGCTCGTGGCGTCCCAGATCTTCACCGTTTGATCGTCACCCGCGGACGCCAGCCGTTTCCCGTCCGCACTAAACGCCATGCTGTTGACACGGCCAGTTTGCCCATTCAACGTCAGCGTCTCCTGAACCACCGACTCCGGACGACTCATGTCGTGCCACACCTTCACCGTATCCACCGTCTTTGCCGTCCCATCGTAGATCGCCAACGCCAACCGTTTCCCATCCGCGCTAATCGCCAGGCTCGTGACATAGCCGATGTTCAGACCATGGAGCGGGATTGTCGTATCAACGAACGTGGGCAGTTCTTGACCGTTCATGGGCCGCATTCTCGTTAAGTACCACACCTTCACCTGGCCATCTTCGCTGGCCGACCGCAGTCGTTCTCCATCCGCACTAAACGACACGCTCGTGACCACAGCGGTGTGCCCTTGTAACCGATGCGTCTCCTGACCGTTCGTGGCGTCCCACATCTTCACCGTCCGATCGACGCCGGCCGATACCAGCCGTTTCCCGTCCTGACTAAACGTCGCGCTCGTGACCACGTTGGTGTGCCCTTTCAACGTCAGCGTCTCCTGACCATTCGTGGCATCCCACACCTTCACCGTCTGATCTCGACTGGCCGACGCCAACCGTTTCCCATCCGCGCTAAACGCCACGCTCGTGACCACGTCGGTGTGCCCATTCAACGTCAGCGTCTCCTGACCATTCGTGACGTCCCAGACCTTCACCGTCCGATCCCAGCTAGCCGACGCCAGCCGTTTCCCGTCCGCGCTAAACGCCACGCTCGTGACGACGGCGGTGTGCCCTTTCAGGTCGAGCAGTGCGGAATGACACAGCCGGTCCCAGTAATGCCACTCGAATCCGCGAAAGTCCGCTTCGCCCGGCAAGGGTCGCGTCTTTTCCAGGGAATCGAGCACGAGGCCGACCTGAGATAACTCCCAATTGCGCTGCGCGAGATTCATGTGAGCGGAATACAGATGTCGCCAAGCCTCGTTCGTCTTGGCATCGGCACGATCTTTTTGAATTTGAACCTTGTCGGCGTTGGCCAGTGCCTCGTCGGCCTTTTTGTTCGCGCGTGTTGTTTCCTTAAGCAGATCGCGATTGCGGGCCGCGGACTGCAGCGCGAAGAACGAAGACACGGCCATGCCAGTCAGCAGCGACACGGCGAGGAACAGACTCAGCGACGCCACGACGGGGTTGCGGCGACGCCAGAGTCGCAATCGCTCCCAGGCACCGGTGCGATAGACGGAGACCGGTTGATGGGCCAGAGACCGTTTGACGTCCGCGGCCAAGGCTTTCGCGTCGAGGTAACGCTCGTCCCGCTTCTTGGACATCGCGGTGGCACACACCGCATCGAGTTCCCGCGAGATCGTGGGATCGACGTCTCGCGTTCGCGGCGTCGGGGCTTCGCTGATGCGCTTCATAAGATCGTGAATGGAAAGACGTGGCGGGCCTTCAGCGATCTGCGTCTTAACGTGCGGGTCCGAAGCTGGGAGTTGGGAAGTTCGGTGCGGAGGGGAGCCGGTCAAGATTTCAAAGAGGATGGTGCCCAAGCCGTAGATGTCGGTGCGATGGTCCATCAGATCGACTCGGCCGGCGGCTTGTTCGGGGGACATGTAGGCGGGAGTGCCGGGGGTTGCTCCAAGTTTTGTCGCTTGCGATTGAGCATCCTCGGTGAGCAGCACCGGCGCGGTCTCCTCGTCCGCGCTGCCGATCTGTTTGGCCAAGCCCCAGTCGAGCACGATCGCTTCGCCGTAGTCACCCAGGACGATGTTCTCCGGCTTCAAGTCGCGGTGAATGATGCCGCGCGAGTGCGCGTAGGCCAACGCCTCGCACACA
>JANMIF010000525.1:0-14510 GCA_031375695.1 Planctomyces sp. | reverse complement strand
CTCTTCGATCACCGGGCGTTTGAGAAACTCGGCCCACAGTTGTTGCCGCTCTGTCGCCAGCGTCGGCTCACACGGCGCGACCACCGGCGGCGGAGCACCCGCCGGCAACTCCCACCCCGGCAACGGATCGGTCTCGTCGAGGTCCAGTGGTGGCAGCGGCGTGAGTGGTTTCGCGGTCGATGATGTGGAGGCGTCCGTCACCGAGGCTTTCGGACGGTTCGCCATCGCCGGGCCGGTGAGCTTCAACGCCTGACGAACGGCATCGACCGTCAAAGTCACCCGAAAACCGGTGAAGGGGGTACGCCACGAGTCCGTTGGACCGTAGGCGTAGCGAAACGACGTGTGACAGATGAGGGAGCTATGGAAGTGCCAATGACCACCCTTTTGCACGCGATACGACTTCGCGCTGGCCGGCGCGCCGGTCGGATCAGTCACCGGAGTCTCTGCGAACTGGTCGTAGTAGCCCGGCTCCCACCAATCCTGGACCCACTCCATCAAATTGCCATGCACGTCATGAAAGCCAAACGGATTCGGTTTCAATTCGCCGACCTTGTGGGTCCGACTTCCACTATTTAGGCGAAACCAATCGACTTGGATCAGGTCTTCGTCGCTGTTGCCGCGCCAATTCTGCGTGGTCGTGCCGGCGCGGCACGCGAATTCCCATTCGGCTTCCGTCGGCAGACGATAGCCGCTACCACCACTCACTTCGACCGCCGTGTCCTCATGGGAAAAGTAAAACGGTTTGAGCTTCTCCTTCTGACTCAGCTTCTCGCAAAACTTCGCTGCGCCGTTCCAGCTCACCGAATCGACAGGGAAGTCGGAGGCGTCGGTCCCCGCCGACAGCCCCGCCCAGGTAATGTTCATGACATTTTTCCCACCAAACGCCGATGGGTTCGTTCCCATGATCTCCTGGTACTGCAGTTGCGTCACTTCGTGCGTACCCAGATAAAATGCCTGCGTGAGAATGACCTTGTGCCGCGGAGCCGCGGAGGCCGCTGTCTCGCGAAGGAGTGTGTCATTCGGGCCTATTGCTGACAACGCCGCTTCGACTTCCTCCGGCGTGGAACCCATCAAGAACTCGCCGGGCGGGATGAGGCGGAACTTCATGCCGAGGGAGTTGGTGTACTCGACCGGCACGCCGAGGTACTTGGCCCACGCCTCCTGATGTTGTTGGGCTTGCTCGGCATCAAACGGCGCAATCGCCGGCGGCGGTGCCTCGGCCGGCCAACCGTGCCAGCCTGCGGCGGAGGGGCTAGGGGTTTGGGGCTGGGTGCTAGGGGAAGAAGAAGACTCGGTGATTTCGGCTTTCTTGGTGCCGTCAGGAACGGTGACTTCCAGCGTGGTGCCGTCTTTCTTGGTGATCTTGATGACGATCACACCCAACAGAAACAACGCCGCCAGGCCACCGAGGATCAGGTCGAGTTTCTTAACCGGCGGAGGCTTTCGGCTCACTGGCTGAATGATGGGCGACGTGGTGGAAGTGTCTGGTTCAAGCTCCTGCTTGATGAGCGGCACGCTGACCGTCACGGGAAGTTGCGAGGGACTTATCGACGCAGTCAACGGCAATGGAGCCTCGGCCTCGCTCCGACGTTCCTGCTCCTGAGCTCCCGATGTTCCGGACTTCGACTTGCCGAACGCGGCCAACGCTTGCGCGAGTTCCGAACCCGATGCAAATCGCTCGGCGGGTTGTTTCGACATCAGGCGACGGTAGAGCGCGTCCAAATCATCCGAGACCAGATCGTTCGCCAGCTTGGGACGATTAGCCACCGCTTCACGGCGAGCAGCCTGCAAGTCGGGAATCGGATCGAGCGTGTGACCCTTCATCTTGCCGACCAACGACGAATGCTGCTCGTCGGAAAACGGAGCATGTCCCGTCAGCAAATAAAACAGCGTGCAGCCCAGTGCATACAAATCCGACCGCGCATCGGCCGCGTGCGTGTTCTCCCATTGCTCTGGAGCCATGTAGTCCGGCGTCCCCAGCACTTGGCCCAACCCGGTGATCGTCAACCCGACGCCGACATTGTCCCCCTGCACGCGAGCCAAACCCAAATCGAGGATCTGGACCTTCCCCTGCTTGGTCAAAAACAAATTACTCGGCTTGATGTCACGGTGAATCAACCCCGCCTGGTGCGCATGAGCCAGGCCGAACGCCGCTTGTCGCACCATCTCACACGCATTCGACACCGTCTGCGGACCACGTTGCTTGACCAAGGCACTCAGGTCTTGCCCCTCGTTGAACTCCATCACGAGGTAGTGCGTCCCCTGGAACTCACCGGCATCCATCGCGCGGACAATGTTGGGATGCTCCAGCTTGCCGACCGCCTTCATCTCCCGCTCAAACCGGCTGAGCAACGCCGGATCGCGATCCCACGACGCCGGCAGGATCTTCACGGCCACCAGCTTGTCGAGCTTGGTGTGCAACGCCTGCCACACCGAACCCATGCCCCCTTCGCCCAGCTTCTTGAGCAAGCGGTACTGATCCAGATCAGTCCCGACGCCGATCAGCAGTTCGGCACTGGCGGTCGCTGCGGCGTTCGCCCCGGTCACCGAAGTCCCGTCATTCGCCGACGGCCCCTGCGTGTTCGCGCCGAGCAGTTCACGCGACTGCGGCACCACCGTCTGAGCGTTGAAATCATCCGTCACCCCCTGCACTGGTGAGAAACGCGCGACCGACGGCGAAGCTGCCTCATCGTTCGACAAACGATCTGCATCTGCATCAGGTTTCGAGCTGGGCATTGTCAGTCGCTCACGGTCCGTGGGTCGCCACGTTCGCCAAGACGCACGAAAAACGCAGCGGGTCGCGAAACCCGCACTCTGGCTCATACGGCTACAGTTCGGTCAGCCCAGCATGACGCTGCCAGACAAAGTCGGCAACACCGGATGGCATCGGGATTGAATGGCCACAGCTTGACCAACAGTTTCTAGTCTCTCACTTGCTGGCGGATGTCTGAGGCCCCGGAATGTTGATGCAGGAACTCAGCCAACGCGGCGGGCAAACCACATCCCGCGCCAAGACCAAAGCCGCTCGACAAAACGGCTTGCTTGGCGGACGCCCACCCAAACGCCGCTCCGGCAAGACCGTGGTTTCGTAATCCCATCACGAACCGCCGAGCCTGAAACCAGCGAGTGCTAGCGAATCGGAGTCGTCGTCCAAGGCAAATCTTCTCGGGTTTCGTCGTCTGGAACGAGCCATGTGCCACCGCCAAGACAATGGACTACACCGTCGGCTGTCATTCGGTAGTTGCACCAATACTCTCGCTGTGGAAATTCACCAGGGCGGCGTGAACTGCACCATTTCCACCCGAAGACACGCCATATGAGTTCCAACTCTGCTTTGGCGAGGGCTTTTGAAACTTCAGCGAATGAAACAAGAGCGACCGGTGATCGGGCTGATCCAACGTTCTTGAAGAGAACATTACCTCCGCGCTGACCTGCGAAATCCATCGAATTTCCCGTCCAGCGAAGTTTCAAGAGGTTGGCCAATTGTGGTGACGGGATCGTTCCTTTGATCTGCGTTGCGGATTCGTAACCGTTGTCGAATTCGCAGTTCGTAAACCAGGCTCCCAGGTCCAGACCCACGACTTTTCCGCATTCGTCAAAAAAGTCATTGATCCCTTCGGGATAAGTTCGCAATTCACGCAACTCAGCGCGGTACTTTGGAGACGACGGGCACATGCGGTTGTCATGTCGCGGTTCCTCCATGATCTTCGCCATGTATTGTGCCATTGCCGATGGAACAACGAACGAGTTCAGTGACCAGAGATGCTTTGCTAGTTCGGCACCTTCTAACAATCCACTGCGTGCAAAGTTTTCAATTGGCTCGCCGAATTCGACGGCACCATCAAGAACAAGCCATTCCTGACCTTTGGGATCTCGAACACGCAATAATGATTTCGGATCAGTCGTCTCTCGTTGGGAGGTCCGTGTTCGCCGCTGATGCCCTGTCAGCGGTTTTGGATACGGGGACAACATCGGCTGCCACCAAGGCAAACTGGGTGCAGCGAAATCCCAACCGAAATCATCCTCTTCGTCTTTCGGTTGCTCGGTTCTTTGAGTTCCGAACGGATCGAGCAGGTCGGGAGGATTCAGATCGCGCGCTGATTCAAAGGTTGAGACCGATTCATCCCAGTAGTCGTTGCTGAGATGAAAGTGATCGCTCAGATAGCCGAGGATTTCGTAGAACGCAATCCATTGGTATTTCTTGCCAAGTCGTTCAATCGCCGGGCGCTGCATGTAACTTTCGTTTGTAGAGGAATGATCGCGTGCATTCGGATTTAATCCAAGCTGAATGACTCGTTGGACAACGAATCGACGAGCCAATTGAGCGTCGAAATGTGTGTCCCAACTTGACCCTCGCAGGCGCGGGCGATGCAGACGCTGCCGCTGAAAACGATGAACGGCCGACTCAAGTCTGTATCGTCCAAAATCACCGTAATAGCCATCCGCATGTGTTGCCGTCGAACCGATGACTTCACGCAATGCCGAGTTCTTTTCGTAATCGGACTTCACCTGTTCTTCCATTGTTTTCATTGTCTTCGGTGACATGATCTTCGGCCATTTCGAGCCGAATGGCGGCCGATACGACGGCGATTCACATCCTTTCGGAAGAACGTGCTTCCGATGCGCTTCATCACAGATCAATGACGCATAGTGCCGAATCAAAAGGTGTGGATTGACGGTTTCACCGGAGAAAATGGACTCATGAACCGCCTTGGCAAGTCTTCCCAGCGCGTGGTCCCGTTGATCTGCGTGAATGGCCGCTGAGGCCGCTGCGAATAACACCATTTCCAAGACATACGGGTCATCGACCTCCTTGAATCGAACAAAGAGTTCCGTCGCCACGTTCAGACGTCCCCGCAGGACGTTGGCGAGCGCGAGGGAAACCCGAATTCTCTTTTCAACAAAAGTTGATGTGAGGAGCCATGCGAGAGTTGTTGCGCAAAGGGCAATCTGCGAATCCGATAAGAGCGTGGTTGCCGGTGCCTCAGTCAATTTCAGAATCTTCTCGAACGGACCATCCGAGTCTTCTAGGTATCGTTCGTTGTCGAACGTCTCGTTCACCCAACGAGTCCACTTCTGATCTCGCTTCGCGAGAGGCATCGCCATCAAACGCTGATGCACGAATTCGATGTTCCACGGGTGATCTTCGTGCGTCGCGAATGAAAAAATGAACTCATTGCCGCGTTGCCGTTCCAATTGCTCAAACAATTCTTCGGTTCGCGGAGTGCAACTTTGGCGTGTTCGCCACTCTAACGTGTCGAGAAAACTCTCATCGACTAACTCCGCTTCACGGCTATTTGCCTGAACTCCAAGTAGATCGTGAAGCTCGATATGGCTCTCTTCTGCCAAACGGATCGCCAACATCGACAAGATACCCGGATTCCGGGATTGCCAACGGATGTCACGAAGTTGTTCCAACGCAGGATCAGCCGGTATCGCGTTCGCAGGAGTCAGAATGAGGCTGACAAAGTAGTCCCAAACTCGCTCGTAGTTGAACCGAATCTCGGTCATCGAACCAAGGCTTCCAGCCGTCTGGTGAATCGACTCGTGCAAGATGCCTTCAGAAAGCAGCGATCGAAATAAGGACTTTGCCTCATCAGGGGCGGAGTGGCATAGGAGGCAAATTTGACGAACTTGCGATTCCGGAACCCACGAAGAGTGCGATTCCACGACTGACTTCGCAATCTGATCTAATGCCGCACGAACCATCGGGGGAGCACATCCAATCCGATCTCGAATGTTGCGACATTTCCGTTCGACGTATTTCGCAAGAACCGTGGCAAGGCTCAGAGTTCCCGGCGGAACGCGCCTGTTCTCAAAAGCCTCGCAGAATATCTTCAACATCAAGGGGCGGCGGAATTCATTCGAAAACAACTGCGATGTCGCACCTCGGACGTTGTATGCTTTCAGATACGCCGATACGGCGTCACCGATGGATTCGTTCAAACCGTCGTGCCGCAAGAAGCCCCACCCATCGGCCTTGCGAGCCCGAATAACCTCGGGCACACACAGCTCCATGAAATCGCTACGACAACTGATGATCAATTTGAGGTTCGGAAATGGGCGCAATTCCTCTGCAAATGAATGCAGATGATTGAGCCACAACTCCCGGTTCGGCGATTCATTAATTGCATCGATACAAATCAGACCGCACAATGGAGTCGTGTCAGCCAGCGCCGATAGTGCTGCCAAGAAGTCACGGACGTCTACGCTCACATCGACCCAATGCAACAGTTGGTTCCACGGAGCATCCGTTCCACCAAGCTTCCCCGCTTCAATCAACAGAGCGGTACCACCCGATTCATTGAATCGCCGACAGGTTTCCGCCAGCAGGTGGCTCTTTCCCGTACCGAATTCACCGGTGATTAGCAAAAACTGGTCATCGGCAATCGTTGCCGATGCTGAAAGCCAATAAGACCAGTTCGTCAATCTTGGTGAACCGAATTCCCTTCGACATTGCTCTTGTGGCCCATCGTCACGCCGGTGAGTTGAAATCGTTGCAGGATCGGGCTTCGAAACTTTGTCAGTCAGTTCCGTCAGTTCTTTTCGTCGAGCGCCTTGTAGCTCTTCCATCATCGCCGCAAATCGATTGGATTCCTCTGACAAGAGTCCAATCTTCGCCGACAAGTCCACTCCGTTTCCCAACAGTCGAACAATCTTGTCGAGCTTCTGATTGGCAACTTTGGCCGATGCCTTAAGTGCTTTCGACCAATCGGTCTTGGTTCGCCATGGCGTGTGGCAAACCTCATGAATCGCCTCGTGAGTCTTGCGATTGAATTCACGGCGAAATCGCTCGGTTCGCAAGAAGCGATGAATTCCTTCCTCACAGTTCGTGCGGGCATGCAAACCAGGGCGTGACCGTTCGATATACCGATCTTCAAGTCCAGCAATGCTTACGTCCGTCAGTTGACAACAACGATCCCGATCAAAATTCGGAACGTCGAACCAATATATCAGCCGACCACGATTTTCTGTCCTCAGCAGCAGTCGTTGAAGGTACGAATCATCCCAAAGCTCAAATTCTGGGGCCTTCTTGAAGCCAAGTTTCTTTGCCAAAGCATTCCACGATTTCTTCCGCTTCGCCCATTCCTTTCGTTGCGGCTGTGTCAAATTTCGTGGCATCGCCACGACGTAGCGTTTGAGCGACTTTTGGGACATGTTGCCTCGTAAAGCCGTGCAAACGGAGCCGTCAATGTGTCGCCATTGCGTGGCCCCGAGCTTCTTGTCGTAGAACTTTGCCTGAAGTCCAATGATTTCCCGATCGGCCGAATCGCAAACGTAGCCCTCCAATCCGCCATCGCCGCCAGTCCCCTCTCGTCGAACAGCTTCGCCTTCAGTCTGAAATTGCGAAGCAAAGAGGTGAAATGAAAGCTCCTCAAATGCCTTCCATTTCTCGCCACCATGCGGCTTGATATCGCCCAGTTGAATTGACCCATTCATGGTTACCTCCCTGGGTGTCACTTGTATCTGACATCGCATGATTGGCCAATTGTCGAGTCATGACGTTTGCCGACATTCGCCGACTGATCGGCCGAGACGGTGACGAGCAAGAATTGTTGCGGCGGTTTCTCAAGCCATCCGTGCTGATCGTGTCCGCTCCGATGCCCCCGAAGTCGGACGCATCGGCCTACAACGCCGATGTGCTGTTTCGGATCTTCGACCGGCGGTATCGAGCGATGAAATCGACTTGGCTCACAATGAACGTGGCCGATGGCGAAGAAGCTGAACGCCGGTTCGCATCCGCCATCGTTGACCGTTTTCGCGACGGCTCGTTGTGCCTCGAATGCAACTGGTCAAGCCATCGGTGGCCGGCGGCAGTAAGCTGATGTTGCGGCTCGCAGGTCAGACGATTGATGATCACAATTAACGGGAGAACTTCAAAATGGCTGAACCACAATTCGGTACTGACAGCATGGAAGAAGCCGCGTTTCACGAGGCAGGACACGCGGTTGTTGGAGCGTTGTTGGGATGTCGCATTTCTGAAGTGTCAATTCTGAATACTAACGGGCTGTGGGAGGGACAATGCCACTTTCAAGGGCCACAGTTCTCTACAAACGAATCGCTCAAATATGCTCTTGATCTTGTTTCCGGAGTGGAAACCGATCGCGGCAGAACCCAAAGCCAAATGGCAATCGCAGGAATTCTTGCTCAAGCGAAACGACTGGCAGAGAAAAAGGGCGAGTGCAACTCCGTGAGTTTCGTTTACGAAGGACCGCTAAACGACTTCATTGGAATCATCACATCAGACAATCCTCTCGCACTGAATGCGGAGCTTCATTTTGCAAAGGCCAATTCTGCTACGACGACTCCGGTCACAGTGCGCGGTTGTTGGTTCAGCAGGACAGATCGCGGTGACGTCAAGTGTCGTCCTGAGAGTCTGACTGAACTGATCATCGCCACAATGAAGCTCCTCGATACCCAAGCCAATTGGAACCGAGTCATCGCAGTTGCCAAGGAATTGCTGTCGCCGTGTAACCGCAATGTAGATGCGAAGTTTGTTTTGAATTCTGACCAGTTGTCATCGCTTCTTTTGGGACTTGGCCACACGGAACCGGTTTAACCATTTCGTCGATTCCTCAACTGACGTGTTCGATGCGTGGTCGATATCTTGTTTGTCACCTTTGCTCGTTGCCGGTTCGTGTTCGTCCTGGAAAGCGGTCGCGGCGGGCGGCGAGCCATTCCCGAAAGGTTCCCCCCGTTGGCATCCATTTCCACAGACGCCAACGGCAACCGCCGAATCATCTTCACCAACTGCGACGGCAAAAGAACGCCGATCTATGTCGGCAAGCTGCGGATGCGAGACACCGAAACGATAGCAAACAAAATCGAAGCGTTGCTCTCGGCGAAGTCATCACGTCGCCCAATGGAACCCGACCTCGCCGTGTGGGTTGCCTACGCTCCCGATTGGTTGGCTATGAAACTCGCCGCTAATGGGTTGATCGCTCCGCGCGTGATGTCGGGAGTACAATCGACTCTGCTGGGTGAGTTCATCGACGCCTACCTCGCCGGCAGAACCGACATCAAGCCGCGAACGCAAATCAACTTCAGGCAGGTTCGCCGTGATTTGGTCGCTCACTTCGGCGAGACCAATCCGTTGCCAGACGTGACCCCCGGTGATGCCGATGAATGGCGACGCTGGCTGCTCACCAAGCTCGGCGACAACACCGTCCGCCGTCACTGCGGCCGAGCCAAACAACTGTTCCGGGCTGCGCTACGAAAACGGCTGATTTCCGAGAACCCGTTCGCCGACATGAAAGGCTGCGCGGTCCAGGCCAACAAGTCGCGGGAGTTTTTCATCAGTCGCGACGCGGCCGAGAAAGTGCTCGCCATGTGTCCCGACCTCGAATGGCGACTGATCTTCGCCCTGGCTCGATTTGGCGGGCTGCGAACGCCGTCCGAGACGCTGCTGTTGCGATGGGGCGACGTGGATTGGGAACGCGGTCGCATGATCGTCACCAGCCCGAAGACGGCACATCACGAAGGCAAAGGGTCGCGCGTGGTTCCGCTGTTCCCCGAACTCCGACCGCACTTGGAAGCGGCATTCGATCAAGCCGAACCCGGAACTGAATTCGTGATTGCTCGCCGGCGCGATGGGAACGTCAACTGGCGAACTCAACTGGAACGGATCATCCACAAGGCCGGCTTGACCACTTGGCCGAAGCTCTTCCAAAACCTGCGCAGCACTCGTGAGACGGAATTGACCGAAACGTTTCCGTTGCACGCCGTGACGACATGGCTCGGCAACAGCCAAGCGATCGCAGCGAAACATTACCTGCAAGTCACCGACGCCCACTTTGAAAAGGCGACGCGCATTCCGACGCGCGCCCCCGCTGAAATGGTCGAAAACGTTGCGAAAGCAGTCATCCGCCCGTTGCGGGAAAACGAAAAAGCCCCGGCATTTCCGGGGCTTTCCGTTCCATTCCGTATAATGCACGGAACGGCAGTACCCCCTACGGGGGTTGAACTATCGCAAGAATCGCCGGGAAAATTAAAGGTTGCCGAGCAAGGCGACTCACTTTCAGACTCACTTTGTGGCATTTCTGACTCGCGTCTCACGCGACTGATTGAAGTCTGGTCTTCACTGTCGGGTGACACAAGGGACGCGATTCTCACGCTGGCAGGTTGCGACTCTACGACTTTGACGACTTCAACGACGTGATGATTGAGGCTTCACCCTCGCATTGCCGCTGTTCGATGCTCGGAAGTGAAGCTGGGGCGTTTGCCTAAGCTGTTCGGGTCCGATCAACAAAACTGAAAGCGGGGTGTCTGATGTCGGTTTCAATTCGTGAGTGCCAAGTGGATCAAGAGTTTCGGGATGCGATTCCGTGTGCCTCGATTGACGAGCGGACAGACCTACAAGTCTCGATCGACAAGTTCGGGTATCTGTCGCCGATCATCGCCTGGAAGAATGAACGTGGCGAGTTTGTGATCCTGGATGGACACAATCGCTGGGAGTCGTGGCGTGCTTCGATCGCCTGCAACTCCACCGGACTGGCGGCGAGCGAACCGGCGGTTGTGGTGCTTGATCTTCCGAGTCGTGAGGATGCCATGTTGTTTGTGATCAACAGCCAGTTGGGACGCCGCAACATCGCTGACATCGACCGCATCGCCCTGGTGAGCAAGCGAGAAGAAATTTTGCGGCGGAAGGCGAAGGGGAGTCAGTCGGCGGCTGGCAAGCAAACCATGCTCGGCAAGTTCTCGGACGTGCTTTTGGCGCTTGCGCCAAAAGCTGGGAAACCGATCAATACTCGCAAAGAACTCGCAGACGAAGCGAATGTCGGCGAGCACACATACGACGCGGGCAAAGCGATTCTGGACGCCGTGGCGAACGGACAACTGTTGCCGGAGATCGTGGAAGACATCCGCAACGGCAACGAAACGATTCACGGCGTTGCCAAGAGCTTGAAAGCGAAGCCAGCACGGAAAGCCAAGTCGTCCGGCTGGCAGACGATCGTCTCCGGGTTCACTGCCGCCGTCCGCAAGTTCATCAAACGCGATCCACAACGCCGAGCGGAGATTGCTGCTGAACTGCGACGACTCGCCGATGAATTCGAGGTTGATCAGAAAGCTGCCGCCTGAGCCAAACGGGGGGAGACGACACGCCGGGGACACTCCCCCCATTGGGGCGGCTGGCGGATTCATATTCCCCGTCGAGAGTTTTTTAACGTGATTTTTCGACCTCGAATTCGGTTCTCGTGTCAGACTTTTGGAAACGGACCCGGTGCCGCGCCTGTCCCCTGCGGTAACGCTAGCGCGTGTGTCGTCGGAGTGTTTTTGGAAACCGAACCGTTTCACAAGAGAAGCGTGATTGCCTGCGGGTTGACTGGCTGCGGAATGCGATTCGAGTCCCTCTACGTCGGACGCTACCCCGCTTCTGCCCCCCAAGACGGGGGGCCACATCCGCCGACGTTGGCCAGCGTAGCACAAGAACGAGGATGACCACGCGGCGACGTAAAGATCAACCATTTCGCCGGACCCAACCGCCGCTGTGGTCCATCCGATAGTTCGGCCGCTGTATCGCATCCGCAGGTATCACGCCACCGCAGCCGGACGACATGGACCTGTCTCACTCCATTGGGATCAACGTCTGTAGGATGCTACCGGCAAACCTCCTGATCGCATCCGGCATCAGACCCCATGAGAAGAAAGAGTCCGCCAGAGCCAAGAGTCCCAGAAGTCCGCAACCGGCAAGGATCACCGCGAGGCCACCGCCCGGGAGGAGAATAGACTTACCAACTGAATGGCTGCGGTTGTCACTCAAGCCTGATTTCTCCCAATCCGCGTTCTGGCAATGACTTGTGGGTTCGTATTCGCATGTCGGTCCTCGCCTCTTCGGACGAACGACCAAGGTAACCCGGCGGCGGCCAAAAAGCTTGTAAGACGAAACACACGCGATCGCCGCTCCGGTTGACCGACTTGATACTCATCATGGCCTCCTGGTTGGGGAGGCGGTTGTCCAAACTTGGTGGCGATGTCCGGAGACTCGCAGGCTGGGCCACGGTGGACTCAGCGCTTGTTGACGGGCTCAACCACTTCTTTCACCAGGAGACCGATGATGAGATTCTATCAAGCGACGCATTCTTTCTACTGCGGCGTGGATTTGCACGCCAGAACCATGCACGTCTGCGTTGTTGATGCCGAGGGACGGACTCGGGAGCATGTCAATTTGCCGTGTGATCCGGGGCGGTTCTTGAAGGTGATCGGGCCGTATCGCGAGCAGGTGGTCGTCGCGTGCGAGTGTTTGTTCGAGTGGTATTGGTTGGCGGATTTGTGCCAAGCGGAGGGAATCACCTTCGTGCTGGGGCACGCGCTGTACATGAAGGCGATCCACGGGGGGAAGTCGAAGAGCGACAAGATCGACTCGGAGAAGATCGCTCGGCTGTTGCGGGGCGGGATGTTGCCGCAGGCGTTTGTCTATCCGCAGGAGATGCGGGGGACTCGCGATTTGCTCAGGCGGCGGATGTGGCTGGTGCGGCAGCGGGCTCAGGCGATCGCGCACGTGACACGTTCACGCAGTACAACCTGGCGCCGCTGGAGAAGCGGTTGCGGAACGCCTCGAACCGGGTCGGCGTGGCGGAACGCTTCGCGGACGAGAGCGTGCAGCGGGCGGTCGCGTCGGACTTGCAACTCGCCGAACACTTGGACGAGCAGTTGCGTGGCATCGAGTTGTATTTGACTCAGCACGCGAAGATCGACGATCCGCAGACGTTCGCGCGGTTGCAGACGGTGCCGGGGATCGGGCCGATCTTGGCGCTGGTGTTCTTGTACGAGACGCATCACATCCAGCGGTTCGAGACTGTGCAGCAATTCGTGTCGTACTGTCGGCTGGTGAAGTGCTCGCACGAGTCCGCCGGAAAGAAGATGACCGGCCACGGGAACAAGATCGGCAACGCGCACTTGAAGTGGGCGTTCTCGGAAGCCGCGCTGCTGATGCTGCGCGAACGCGAGGACGCGCGGCACTACGTCGCCAAGCTGGAGAAGAAGCACGGCAAAGCCAAAGCGATCTCGATTCTCGCGGCTCGCATCGGCCGCACGGTGTACTGGATGCTCAAGCGAAAGGAGTCGTTCGATGAAACGCGATTCTTGAAGTGATTGTCTTCGTGAGTTCACCGGCGGCGGCGGGTCAGCCCGTGGCCTAACTGGGGCACTTTGAGGCGAGCACGTTGGCGACGGAGTTCTCTTTGGTCGCCGAATCGTTCGCGATTCGGACACCGCACCGTCGGCGAGTCAGTCTTTGATTCGTCGGCGACCGTCCGTGTGCCAGCTCGATGGGTGAGGCCAGCGCTTCGCCGATCGTGGCGTAAACCCTCGACCCCCTCGCCTTGATTGGCGACTCGCCGCCGACCGGCCGATCTTCACGATGACTGACTGACCGAGACCCGAGACGTTGGACTGCGACGCCCTCACCCCGAGTGCCCCCTAACTGGACACGACCAAACTCGTGAGCCCGCCGCCTTGAACCGCCGGATCGTGAGGCACGAATGATTTTCTAGGAGAGTCCGAATCCGACAGAACTCGCACTCACCCCGAACGAGAAGATTTCCATGAAGAAGGGAACAACTTCCAGAAAGAGAAAGACTTCTCAGAAAAGAAGACTTCTTCTCGGAACGGGAACCGGCTCACCTGAGCCTGAGTGCGACCACATCTGCCGCGATGGCTGCAACGCCTGAGCGACTTCAACCCGTCTCTTCGGACAGCCGCGGTGATCCCCGATCACGGCGGCCGAACCCTCAATACGTGTTTGGTGCGCCGCATCCACCGCGAGCCTCGCTCGCACGGAGCCGCACCTTAAAATCGAAATCGTTCTAGCCGACCGCAACCCAACAACAACTCAAAATCTCAGTCAACGGAACCAGTGAGGAAATGTTTTCCCAAAAATCCCTCACCGCGTTCGCGGTGCGCCCCCTTGACAGAGAGAGGCCATATACGTGTGAGCCAAACTCAACATGCCCCACCTCCTCGCCGCACCGCGACTCCGCACGCACACCGCGAGTGGACTTCGCCATTGAGCCGCGAGTCGAGGCTGACCACGCGCCGCGAGTCGAGGCTGACCGCAGATTCCGCATCCGCCCGCACCAGCGCTTGCAGGGCGAGTTGCAGAATCTGGGAATCGCCGATCGGAATCTCGATCCGAGTCCCGCCCGGCAACCAAGCCGCAACACGGCCCGTCCCGACCAACTGCACGGGAGCAAACGCTTCAACCGCACGGGGCCAGTCGTTTCGCCAAGCGGAGTCTTCCGCCAATTTGTTCCGCCACTGATAACACGACGCCACCGAAACCAATTCGCTGCGACAAAACCGAGCCACCGAAATCCCGGCTTGCCGAAACCGTTCCAATCGCGTCCGCCACTCCGCCAACTTCCCCACATCTGAAGTGGACCCCAAGAGTTGGACAGTGGGAGACGCGATTTAAGAGAGAGTTGGCCGACGTGGTTTCGACCGTTGCGTCTGACGACCGTGTGTTGTGTGGGCGCTCGCGGTGAAGACTTCGTGCGGCGTCCGGTAGTCCA
>JANMIF010000522.1:0-8553 GCA_031375695.1 Planctomyces sp. | reverse complement strand
GCTTACGCTTCGGGTTAGTGTGACGGCGCGACAGATTCCGGGAAAATCGGCTGCAGATTCCCCGCTGCGTCGAAAGGCATGTCGAATGGTCCGTCCAGGATCTTCAGATCGGGACGTTGTTGCAGTTCAGGCAGATAGGCTTCGCTGACGAGGACTTCGCTGAGGTGCAGCGTGTCAGCAATCTGGACAACTCGCGAGTTTTGCGGTTCGACGAGGCCGAGCGTCGGGAGCGCGGCGGCGATGACTTCGCGGTCGGAGTCAAAGGAAATTGGGAGCATCGCGGCCGTGGGATGACCGCCAGTCAAGCAGTTGATCGCGGTGATCTTCGGATTAACCTGTTTGACCGTGCGACTGTTTGTGAACTCGGCGATTCCGATGCCGGTGGCGTTGCCGTGAGTTTCCTCGGTCAGCCCGCGCACGAAGATTCGTTTCACTGAGACATCGTCACTGTCGGTCGCCGCGTGATCGTTGTATTTGCGGCCGATCACGTTCGTGTCCATGCCGGTGCCGCTGATGTTCTTGCCAATCTTGTCGATGATCAGCAATTGCACGCTCGGAAATGGCAACTTCGGCAACCAGTGGCGAGCTTGTTCGAGCAACTCCGACTCGCGAGTGAAGAACTCAGCTTGTGGAACGGCGGCGATCAGACCGGTTTCATCGTAGGCGTTCTCGACGATCGCCAATCCGCCGATCACTCTGCACTTCCGCAGCACGACATCGGCGACCGCGCGAATGATTTCGAGAAAGCTGAAATCCAAAATCGCTCGATGATAAATCTTCGCCCCTTCATGTTTGCCGAGACCAATCAACATCATCTTGTGCAGCCCGGATTCGACCGGCCCGACGAAGCCGGTATGCGGTTTGACTCGGCCGACAACCAGAACGTGATCGCATTCAAATGCGTGTTTGTCGAAATGAACCGGGATCCCCTGTGGCGTGGTATCGACAATGACGGTTTCCATTGAGGCCCGAATCTCCGCGCCGGTGAATGACTCGGTGACGCCGTAGCCTTCGATGATCTGCCGTTGTCCTTCAGCGGTGCCGCCGCCGTGGCTTCCCATCGCCGGCACGATGATCGGTCGTCCGCCGACTTTGCGGATGTGATCGCACACGGCCTTGATGATGATCGCGATGTTCGCAATCCCCCGGCTGCCGGCGGTGATCGCCACCGTCTGCCCCGGATTGATTGACCGGCCGAGATTGAGCGTGGCGAGTTGCCGGTCCACATCGCCGGGAATATCGTTCACACGCGTCGCGTCAAAAGTTTGTTGCACGCGCAACATTCGAGGGAAACTCATGGGGATGCTCCTGTTCTCTGGCGAGCGGAGTTTAAAGACACAAGGCCACGGAATGAAGAACCCCGAACCAACAACTTCCGACGACGACCAGTCGCCTCGCGACGTGTTGAACGTCTCCTCCAGGATTCAGATTCCGCTGGAGGAGTTCACGTTTGAGCATTCGCGCAGCTCCGGGCCGGGAGGACAGAACGTCAACAAAGTGAACTCAAAGGTCGGTATGCGCTGGCGTCCGCTGGAATCGCTGAGTCTGCCGGATGACGTGCGGCAGCGGTTTGTGACTCGATTTGCTTCGAAATTGCTGACTGATGGAAGTTTATTGATCGCCTGCGAAAAATCGCGCAGCCAGTTGCTGAATCGTGTCGGCTGTTTGGATCAATTGGCTCTGTGGCTGAAAGAAGTCGCCATTGCTCCGAAGAAACGCAAAGCGACAAAACCGACACGCGGTTCGAAGAAACGCCGGCTTGATGACAAGCGCCGACGCGGCGACACCAAACGGATGCGCGGGGCACCGGGGGATGAATGAATCGACCGGGTTACGGCAACAAATATTTTGACGGGAGCGCCAGCACGTCCATGCGGCCAGCGATTTGTTTCAGGCGATCGAGGATGCGATCGGGACTTGAGTACGCTTGACGTTGCACAAACAGACGTTCAAGCCATGTCATACCGCTGAGTAACGCGGTGCTGCGGTCGATGACGCGAGCCAACTTCGCTTCGATATCCGACAACGGTCGGATTTCACGATAGGCTGCGATCGCGGCTTGCCAGCGACGTTCATCGTCACCGAGCAAGCTTCCCAAGAGCCGAGCTAAATCGGTGGCTGGTGTCTCGGTGCGAGCGGCGCTCGGATCGATCAGGCCCGTGACCGTGTCCCCTTCAAATAAAACGTGGTCGTGCCACACATCGCGCAAGCACGGATGCAGCTTCAACCGTTGATCGCGATACGGCAGCAGTTCACCCGCGATGCGATCGGCTGCCGCGTCGAAGAGGTCGAGAATCCGCCGCGACAGGTCTTGCAGTTCGGAAAACTCGGACTGCCACGGATTCAATTGCTCCGTTTGATTGACGAGTTGCCTTAGCGTTGCGGCGTCTTTCGTGCGGAAACGTTGAATGCGACCGAGCCGGTCCAACACGGTTGGCGATAACGCCCCAGGTTGTGCTCGAAACCATTCTGCCTCCGACGCTCGTGCCTCGAACCGAGACGCAGCGGCGTGCCATTTGGCCAAAACGGTCATCGTGTTTTTCAGGCGAGTGTCATTCGGATTGGCCGAGAAATCAGCAACGCCAGGCATCCACGGTTCCATTTGCCAGAACTGACCTGCCTCGGTGTGCATCGTGTTACCGAACTGGCTTTTGATCGGCACTGCCACCTGAGTCACGCCGCTCTTGAAGACGTGCTCAATCAACCGATGCAGCCCAAGCAGCCGC
The DNA here is from genome assembly GCA_031375695.1 of Planctomyces sp. Taxonomy (GTDB): domain Bacteria; phylum Planctomycetota; class Planctomycetia; order Planctomycetales; family Planctomycetaceae; genus SXKJ01. Next base: position 5,827 of record JANMIF010000522.1, on the reverse strand, counting down.
TCGCGAGGCAGGCTTTGTGGTGGCCAGCCGCGCAGACAAAAGTCGGTTTCCGGGCCGGTCGCATCGGCTCCGGAGATCACGCGAATCACGACCGCACCGCTGAATCCTTCGCTGTCTCGGTCCAATGGCCGAATGCGTGCGGCTCGCTGACTGCCACAAAATGCAGCCACGATCTGGGCCAGATTGTGAAACTTCACAAATTGGGGAAGCGGCATGAAGTTTGACTTTTGTCGAGCCGGTGATTGTGATGTCGCCAAAGTTCGCGTGACCGGACAACTCGCTGAGCCACCCCGTCACGATTTGCAACCCGTATTTAACTTCCATTCGAGAGACCAAAGCCATGACAGTTAAGCACAGAACCTGGCGGTTGGCGAGCCTGATCGCCGTTTCATTGATTGTCGGTTCCGCCAGTTTGTCCCAGGCCGGAATCATCCCTTGGGTTTACGACGTTGTCTTTGGCCCAGTGGGATCACCCGCTAGGGGTTATTCAAGTTACGGTTATTCGGGGTACACGCCGTACACCGCCAGCTACGCACCGTTTTCCTACGGCTACGCGAGCTACGGATATCCAAGCCAGGCTTACTCAGGCTGCTCAACCTGTTCCACCAATTATGGTTGGTCGCCAGCTTGGGGATGCAACAGTTGCTCGTCTGGCTGTTCGACGGGAAGTTGCGGTTCCGGCTGCGGACCAGTCGCGTCCTGCAATTCGTGCGGCGTCTCTTCAATGTATTCATCTTCGGGATCATCGAACTATTCGCCAGAGCCATGTCTAAACGGCGGCTGCGACGGATACGTTCGTCCCAAATCCACGACGAATACTCCCGCTCCTGCTCAAAGCAACAAGTCGGGAACGAACTGGAATAAATCGACCGAACCGTCGAAGACTACGACTCCCAAAACGCCAAACCGCACATTCCAACAGCCGGTTGATCGCGACTCAAGCGATGGACTCAACGACGGCGGTCGATCGCGATCGGACGACAATGGCTTGAACGAAAATCCGACGAAAGCCTTTCGCCCATCGCAAGGCGATTCCGAAACGATCCTGCCCAGTCGTCCGAAGCCGGCTCCCTTTGATGACAATAACGACAACGGATCGGCTAAACGGCAATTGCCTTTGCCCCGCCTGAATCTCGACGCGAAGATCGCTTGGCGCGCCGAGCCAATCCGCACACGAGTCCCGTTCCACGCCAAGCCGACGAACGTCACAGTCGCCAGACGCGTTCCGCGCATCGACACTGACTGGACACCGGTTGCACAACGGCCGGTTGGGACGCAGTTGGTAAAGAAATAGACATCCTGTTGAGTTTCACACAGCGTGAGGACCGGCGTGCCGAGTTCTCGTTCCGAGTGGAATTTCGGAGGGAGCACTCCGCGGGCTTTTGGACGCGCCGAAACGAACTCCGAGGTCGAGAGCGATGCTTGGAGCATGTGCGACGTGAAATGTCTTTGCGCCGATGGTCACTAGGCGTCCCAGCCGTTGGTAGCCGATCCGATCGCAACTCTGCATTGACGCAGTGTTGGTCCATGCCACCGTCGACACGAGGCGGTTAACTCCAAATTGTGCCAGATTCTTCAACGCCAGACCCATGCCAAGCCCGTGCAGACGTGCTCCGCGAAATTCGGGATGAGTGAACCCTTTGTACATGTAAGCCACATTCGCGGGAAAGGACATGGCCACGCCAAAGTTGTGTTCAGCTTCAATTTCTTTCAAAGCGTACCATCCGTACGCGGCCAGACGGTCTCCGGTCAGGGCCGCGAAACACAGGTCGCGCCCGGTCGCGGCTCGTTCCAACATCGCGGCGTCCAGATCGTTGGCCTGTTCGGCCGCGAACTTCGCCACCTCGTCTGATTTCAAAAAGCGAAACTCAAACTGCGGGTCGACATCGAGTGAGAATTTGATCCCCTCAGGTTCCAGCCAAATGACTTCGACGACCTGCAGACCGATGGCCGCCCTCCCTAGGCGATCGACCACTTGAAGAATTGCCGCTTTGGCACCGAACCGCTGCCAAGTCTTCTTCAATTCTTGAAGTCCCTGTTTCATCGAGTCGATCTCCAGAGTTCGCGGTCCGCGAAATTCGTGATGTGGGTCGAATTGAAGACTACCTCACGTCCCGATCGCAGGGGGATGATTTAACCGTCAGAGACAGTTTCTCGCGCGGAGATCATTTCCAACTGACTGATTTAGGCGGTGCAAGCGATGCAACCGATACGACGCGATGAATTGCGCTTTCGTCACGTGGCTCGTTACTTCCCCGCTCGTTGCGGAAAGCGCGGCCAGCGTTGCCAGAAATCGAAGCGGTTGGGACGTTGTGTCGAATCTTTTAATGGAACCGATTGTCCTGGTGTCGGCTGTACGGCCGGCGGCTCGTACGCGAGGACTTGCAGATCGTCAAATTGCACGTCACCCAGACCGTGTAGGCTCAGCGTCAGCGAGAACTCGCCATCTTGATACACCTCACGTAACATTTGGATCGGCTGCCATTCGCGTTTCTCGGTCCAATGCCATGCGCCGGTCAGGCCGGTCAGCGAATCGGTCAACGTGACTCCTTGCAGGCTGCCGCTGATCGGTGAACTGATTCGGACGCGGCCGCTGATATGCAGAATCTGCCCCGCTTGCACCGGCACGTTCGGCGAGACAATTGTGATCGGTGTCCCTTCGACGATGGCGGGCGCGTCGGTGTTCGTTTCTAGTGCGGCGACCAGTCGCAAGCAGCGGCCTTCGCGTCCGCTCGCTGGCTGCACTTGTACGACGGGCCGAATGCCGGACGGAATCGGAGTCGTCGGATTTTGCCAACCGAGCCGCGCAAGCGCCGGGAAGTCGAGCACCTCGAAGTCGCCATGCGGCAACAGATTGTCGCGCGAGCTAGGCTGCGATCCCGATTTCCCGAAATTCGCCAGCAAACGCCAATGATCGGGCAATGTTTGAAAGCACAGTGTGTGCGGACTCGAAAGCGGTGAGTCAATTGGTTTGGCGATAGTCGCGTTTTCCCAGTGAGCTCGTTGCAAAATGCGCAGCGTCTGCAGGCAGTCTTGGCTGAGCCGCGCCGCACTGTCGAAGTTGCGCCGCAGCAACACGACATTCGCCGAGTTCTTCGAGGCCTTTTGGCCCAGCTCTCGCGCGTGTGCCAACGTCCGTTCAATCAACTCTTCGGGAAAGTTGGCTTCGGCGTCACGCAGCAACGCGCGAGCTTTCGCCAGCAACTGCGGTGCGTCCGGCTGACCGACCCCCAGCTTAGTCAGTACCTCATCGGCGATCCGAACACGTTCCAGCTTGGCCTTCGCGAGCTCAATCCACAGCCGCGCGCTCTCGGATTGCATCGCTTCCGATTTGCGCTGTAAGGCATTGATGGTCTGTTGATCCGACGTAACGACGATCGTCGCAGTTGTATCGAATCGTGGCAGCTTGATGCGGCGGCCTCCGGGGATCGGTTCGCTCGGCAGATTGGCAACGCGAGTCGTTGTCACTTCCCACGCCCGCGCCGTCTCCGGCACGCTCGACACGTCGATCGTCGCGCCGGGCGCGGCCAGTTGACCTGGCACAAATTGAGCGTTGTGCTCGTACCAGATCGGGAGCAAAAGGACTGCTTTGTCCGTGCGAAAGACCGCCGCTTCCAACTCACTTTGGAGCCGGTTTTCGTGTCGGATCGCAGAGGTTGCCGCCGCCTGTCGCGCGTCACGGTCGGCTCGCGACACCGCCGAGTTTCGAAACGAAACAGCATGAATGGCGGAAGCCGATTGCGACGGGGCTGTAATCTTGAACGGCCGATGCTCGACCAATGTGCCCGACGCGAGAATCTCTTCCAGCAACTCCAACTCTAGGTTGAGCTGTGTGATCGCGAGCCGCCGCTCCACCGCGCCCGGCGAGTCGGAATCGAGCGACTCGTTGAGCGAGAACCCGATCCCGCGACATCCCGCCGCCAACGACGCATACACCAACAGTCGGAGTTGCTCCGGCTCAACGATCATCGGAATCCGACCGGCTGCCTGACGTGCCTGACTGATCTCCGGCAGCGGTTCGGTGGGAATCCAAGTGAACATGAAACTCCCAGGGCGCGCCAACTTGCGCCGTTGGTCGAGCATCTCGCGATATTGCTTGATCGTCCGCATCGAATTCAACGTGTGCTGACTGCTGCCGAACATCGACAAATACCGCGAAAACACTCGTTCTTCGCCCAGCACATCGGCCATGATCGGCCGCTGCCGGTCGCGATCAGCACTTTGAACCTGCGACAACCACTGCAATGTTTCCGCTCGTGACAAACCGGAGATTGAAACTCCCAAGTTCCAAGCTAAGACATTGTCGCAATCTCTTGGAATCGGCGGCAGACTAGCGCGATCGCCGGAAAGTGATTGGCCGTTGACAGCGACGGCGCGCGGCGGCGTAGCCGTCGCCCACAAGCCCGCATCGCGCAATGCTCGTTGAAGAGCAACATCCTCGGCCTGCGGAATCCAAATCAAATTGAAACCCGAATCTCGCAACCGATCGGGAGCCTCGCCGTGATACGCCATCATCCGCGGAAAAAACGGCTTACGCTCCACCGTCAACCGATCCAACGAAAACGCGACCGGAAATGCCACAGAATCATCGACCGCCTGAGCCGGTTGCACCGCACTGCCGCCGACTGGTTCAACAATCGGCCCGAAGTGAAGTTCATCCAACAACATCTCGGTCCGTCCCGAATCCATAGTCATCTCGAGGAGTGCGCGATCAACAATCGGATCGCGCAGATCGAGCACGGTCGGACTTAGCTTCGATCGCAACAAGCGAACTTGTTCTTCCAGCAACTTCATTGGCAAACCGACTTCCACCAATTGCCAATCGGACAACTTCGAATACTTGCCGCCGCGCAGCGTGAGCTTCAAAACTTGTCCGTTCCGCGGATCAATCTGTCGAGGAAAGACGACTCGTAAACTTAGCGTCATCGCCGATGAGGAGCGGACCATAAGACTCAACTTCAAATCGTCGAGTGCTCGAGCCGGAGGGAGCTTGTGTTCGAGAACGACGGTCGCTGGACCTTGAAGCACTTGCCAGCCAATCGCTTCCGCACGCGTCCCGCGAAACGCTCCCGTTTCATCTCGCCGGTGCTCAACTCGATCGAGGGAACCGTCCGCGACGCGAATCTTCCAGCTCGTCAGTTTCCCGTCGAAGCCTTCAAAGTGTTCCGATGCACAGCACACGACTGTGAGCCAACCAACGACACCACAAGCCAACCAAGCTGCGGCAAATCGCAGGCAAAATGGACCCACGATTGCTCTAGCAGTTTCGGCTAGCGGCAAGCCAGTTTCGTGTAGGAGAGTTTGCGCAATCCGCATCAGTGGAAAACTCTCGGAACAAAGTTGTCAGAAATCGGCAACACACCCGTTCGGAAGCTTCTCAAGGCCTGCTCACAAACCGTAATTCCGTCGCGACCAGACTTTTTCCGTAACGTCAGGAATCTAAAGGGATTCGCAAAAATGGCCAAGATGAGGTCTGACACGATCGTTGCCATCCGCATAACCTGAAACCAGCAGCCAAAAAACTCCAATTCGAGAGCCACACATGAGTTAAATCCGCAACCTTGCGGATCAGCCATCAGCGGCACAGAATCTGTTCCAGTTTTGGGGTAGAGCTACTTTCAGAGGTGGAGCAACAATGTTCTCACAATCCCGTTCAACTGAATCACAACGAGGCGTTTCTTCCACTGGAGAGACCGAGTTGCCGCGCGAAATGTCCGAACTAGCTGAGAAGATCGCCGCACTGCCGGAACCGTTGCAGCGTGACTTGCAGGCCTCCTACAACCGCGTCGTCGAGTCCGTTCGCCGCCGCCGCCGCATTCTCGCTCTC